>CAZJGP010000001.1:0-3654 GCA_964545595.1 uncultured Flavobacteriaceae bacterium
AAATATCGGCTCCCGATGCTAACTCTATCGTTACGGCATCGTCACTAATATTTTGTGATACAATTTCGGCTCCTCCAACAGATACTCCTGTTATTAAATTAGCAGAACTTAGATCTTCTAATTCTTCTATACGTTCTTCTAACTCTTCTATTTCTACATCTATTATAGAATCGTCTATCTCTTTATCGCAAAAAACAAATAGCGATAATAATAACATTAAAAAATACGATCTTATTTTCATAACAATATTAATTTACTTTTACAAACTTAACTCCAATTCCAACATAAGGACTAAAATTACCAACCTCACTATTTACATGGTAAGTCTCAGATAATCTAATAGCTATTGCAAAAAAAGAATTTAAATAAAAATCGAAATTGGCACTAACAAATGGTCCAAAAACAATAGTATCTTCTTCAATATTAAAACTCTCATCTTCCTCTAAAGGAATATTACTTAAATCTAAACTTTCTTGCCCTACTTGTATACCACCACCTATAGTAATAGCAAAAGCATTTCGGTAATAAAAACGGCGATTATTTCGTATAACATCGTAATAAAAGGCAGCATTTAAAGCAATTAAATTTGAAGGCACTTCAATACTTCCTAATTCAAAAGTATTTGAGGATACCTGCACACCAACATCTATAAAATCAAAGTAATTAAAGACTCTATGCGAATAATTTAATTGGGCATTAAAATCATCTCCATTAGCAAAACCTGTAGCAGATATACCGTTATCATAATATTGACTAAAACCTAACATTGTGCTGAACATGAAGCACAAAACAAGAACCTTTTTCATCTATAGTTTTATAAAAAATTGATAGACAAATAAAAAGAAAAAAAACAAATAATATTGTCTTTTTAATCAATATAAACATTTAAAATATCTGTAAAAAAAGAATAATAAACACAATAACTTGATAATCAATAAATTACAAGCTTAAAAACAGTAAAGAGTTGTTGCAAAAAAAGAATAAAAAGAATAAAAAGAATAAAAAAAATCTAAAATAATCCACCTTGTATAGGCATTCTATTTTTTCCTAAATGAGAATAGGCCAATTCTGTAACCTCTCTACCTCTTGGTGTACGCATAATAAAGCCTTGCTGAATTAAGAAAGGCTCATAAACTTCTTCAATAGTTTCAGCACTTTCACTAACGGCTGTAGCTAAGGTTGTAATTCCTACAGGGCCACCTTTAAACTTATCTATAAGTGTGGTAAGAATTTTATTATCCATTTCATCTAGACCATGTGCATCTACATTTAAAGCTCCTAAAGCAAATTGTGCAATTTCAATATCTATAGAACCGTTACCTTTTATTTGAGCAAAATCGCGCACACGACGTAACAACGAATTTGCAATACGAGGAGTTCCTCTACTACGTCCGGCAATTTCAATAGCTGCACGTTGATCAATAGGAACATTTAAAATTTCAGCACTACGTTCTACTATACCTGCTAATAACTCAGTAGTATAATATTGTAAACGAGATTGTATACCAAAACGAGCACGCATAGGTGCAGTAAGTAAACCAGAACGTGTAGTAGCACCTATAAGAGTAAATTCATCTAAATGAATTTGAACCGTACGGGCGTTAGGTCCGCTTTCAATCATTATATCTATTTTAAAGTCTTCCATAGCCGAATACAAGTATTCTTCTACAACAGGACTCAAACGATGAATTTCATCAATAAAAAGCACGTCTCTTGGCTCTAAATTAGTAAGCAAACCAGCTAAATCACCTGGCTTATCTAATACAGGCCCCGAAGTTATTTTAATACCAACACCCAATTCATTAGCAAGAATGTTAGCTAAAGTAGTTTTACCTAAACCCGGAGGACCATGAAATAAAGTATGATCTAAAGATTCACCACGCATATTGGCTGCCTTAACAAAAATTTCAAGATTTTCTAAAACTTGAGCTTGACCTGCAAAATCATTAAAGCTCAAAGGCCTTAACGCTCTTTCAATATCGTTGTCTTGTGGTGAAAAATTATCTGAAGTTGGGTCAAGGTTCTCGTTCATGTCTTAATAGCTCTTCTATAATAGCATAAACAAAGATAACTTAATAGCTTTAATATTAAACACACTAAAAAACATAAGCAACACGTTTAATAAATAAACTTAACAACAATGACTAATAAAAAAACTAAACTGTCTATAATTTTAGCAATAGTACTGATAGGTAATAGTTGCAATAAAATAGATAATGATGACCTAGAAAGTCAATTAGAAAACATAGAAGTAGCACAACCAAATATAGAAGAAAATATTAGTGAAATAGATAGCCCTGAAATATCTAATGTTGCCACTGAAACTACAGAAGTTGAAATAAATAATATTGAAGAAATAGTTCAAACTGATATATTACTAGAAACTGTAATAGAAGTAATAAATGAGGAAACAGAAATAATTGCAGAAACAAATAATACGGATGCTCAAATAGTATTAAATCTTGTTAATGAAATTAGAAGTCAACAGGGCTTATCTACCTTAACATTAAATAATACATTAAGCTTATCCGCTTTAAACCATAGTACAGAAATGCAACTTAATAGTCATTTTAGTCACGAAGGTTTAAATGGTTCTAACTTTAGCCAAAGAGCAATAGAAACTGGATACACAGGAAGCCCAAGAGGTGAAAATATAGCTAGAGGGCAGCGAACAGCAAGTGCCGTTTATAATGCTTGGATTAATAGCGAAGGACACAGAGCAAATATTTTAAACGGTCAAATAACAGACATGGGTTTAGGAAGAAGTGGTAATTATTGGACACAGGTATTTGGATTAACTAGATAAAACAAAAATATCAAGATATAAAAAAAGCGACTTTAGAAATTCTAAAGTCGCTTTTTTTATGTTACAATCATTACTTAATGATGTAATTGTTCTTCTCCTTCTTTAAAAGGAACTGTTTGCGGAACATAATCTTGTCCAGCAATAATATATTCACCGTTAGAGTCAGTTTTACTGTAATCATATGGCCAACGGTATACGGTAGGTAATTCACCTGGCCAGTTACCATGAACATGCTCTACAGGAGTAGTCCATTCTAAAGTATTAGATTTCCATGGATTCTTAGTTGCAACTTTTCCATAAAACATTGAATAGAAAAAATTATACAAGAATACTAATTGTACTGATGCTGTTAAAATTGCAAACATTGTAATTAAAACATTTGTATCAGCTAAATCATCAAAGTAAGGAAAGTTTGTATACGTATAGTATCTACGTGGTAAACCTGCCATACCAACAAAGTGCATTGGAAAGAAAACTCCGTAAGCTCCAATTGCTGTTACCCAAAAGTGAACATAACCTAGATTCTTATTCATCATTCTACCATACATTTTAGGAAACCAGTGGTAAACACCAGCAAATAAACCATAAAGTGCAGATATACCCATTACTAAGTGGAAGTGAGCCACAACAAAATAAGTATCATGCACATTAATATCTAATGCAGAATCACCTAAAACTAATCCTGTTAAACCTCCTGTTACAAAAGTAGAAACTAAACCAATTGCAAATAGCATTGCCGGATTAAGCTGTAAGTTACCTTTCCATAAAGTTGTAAGAAAGTTAAATGATTTTACAGCAGATGGAATTGCAATTAATACAGTTGTAAATGTAAATACAGAACCTAAGAA
>CAZJGP010000002.1:0-18281 GCA_964545595.1 uncultured Flavobacteriaceae bacterium
AGTAATTATGTTAAACGTTGTGTTGGTATACCTGGCGATAACTTAAGCATAGTTGATGGTAAAATATTTATTGATGGAAAACCACTAGATTTACCTCAAAAGGCAAAACCACAATACTCTTATAATGTTGTTGGAAAAGGAAAAGGGTTTGATTTAAAAGCTCTTTATAAGAACTACGATATTACCGATGCTGTATTTTTAGATATAGAATATGAAAATCAAATTATAAAATATCCTGTTACTTATGGAGACCCTAGATTAAGGGGTGGATTAATGCAAAGTGTAACTGGTAAATACGAAATGGTATTAACGGAAGATGCAGTTAACAAACTTTTAAAGCACCCTAATGTTGCTAGCGTTGATAGAATTATTTCTCCAAAAGGAGAAGGAGAATCTTCTATATTCCCAAATAATGGTTATGGTAATTGGAATAAAGATCAAATAGAATCTTTATATATTCCTAAAGCTGATGCTACTGTAGATATTAATACTCAAAATATTGCTTTTTACAAACGTCTAATTGAAGTTTATGAAGGTGAAGAAATGGGTATTGACAACCAAATTAAAATAAATGGTAATCAAGTTTTATTAAATAATACACCTATTCAAAAATATACATTCAAACAAGATTATTACTGGATGATGGGTGATAACCGACACAGAAGTGAAGATAGTCGTTACTGGGGATTTGTACCTGAAAATCATGTAGTAGGTAAACCTGTATTCTTGTTTTTTAGTTTAGACAGAAATGCGAAAGGTATTATGAATAAGATACGCTGGGAACGTTTAATGACTACAGTTGGTGGCGATGGTAAACTAGTATCATACCGTTATTTAGTTTTTGGGTTATTACTAGCTTATTTCGGGTTTAGTTATTTCAGAAAAAAGAAAAGCGAGTAAGGTATGAGTAAAGTTTTAGTACACCCTTCTTATTTTGGGTCTATAGCACATTATGTTGCAATAGCTAAAGCTGAAGAAGTTGTTTTTGAAGAATGTGATAATTACCAAAAACAAACCTACAGAAATCGCACATATATTTATGGCGCAAACGGCAAACTTTTATTAAACATACCTGTTTTACATACCGGTGTAAAAGGAGAAAAGCGCTTATATAAAGACATAAAAATAGAACATAAGTCAAATAGCTTACTTATACACTGGAAGTCTTTAGAATCCGCTTATAAAACCTCTCCTTACTTTGAGTTTTATGAAGATGAATTAGTTGGCATTTTTAAAGAAAGTAATAGCGAGTTTTTATTAGATTTTAATTATAAATGCACTCAATTTATATTCGATTGTTTACAAATTGAGCCAACAATTAGCAAAACAACTGACTTTGAAATTACACCTAATAATGATGTAAATGATAATCGTTATTTAGTAAACTCTAAAGAGGCACAAATTGGTTCTAATTTTGAAAAATACATTCAAGTATTTCAAGAGAAACATGGTTTTATTCCAAATCTATCTATACTAGATTTATTGTTTAATGAAGGACCTAATGCTTTAACTTACCTAGAAAATCAAGAATTATAATAGGCATATTCTTTTGCTTTATATAGTATGCAGGTAGCAATCTAAAGCATCTGTAAACATATGAAAAAGTAGACCTATACCTACTACTCTTAATTTAGGAAAATACAAAAAAACAACATATACACACATTGCATAATAGGTGTGTAACGGATGATAATTAATACTACATCTACTAGCTTCAAAAATAGGATAGGCTAACAAATGATCTAAATCTACTAGCATCGTTAGTATTAAAATAAGCCATGTTTTTTTCCAATTAACTTTAAAAAACAAATAAGCTATTAAACCCGGAAACACAAAATGTAATCCGTAGTGAATAACTGGTTTAAGAAAATCTAATAAATCTAACATTAAAAAGTAATTTCAGAGATTACAGGGTAATGATCAGATAAGTTTTTAGTCTTTAAAACTTCATGAGAAACAACTTTAAAAGTATCTGAAACTAGAATATGATCAATTCTTGTTGGAAAATATTTAAAAACAAGTGTCGTTCCTAAGCCTTTACCTTTTTCTACAAAAGTATCTATTAAGTTACCTGCATTTTTTAGCTTTCTATACACATATGAAAAAGAAGTATTATTAAAATCTCCACAGAAAATTACAGGGTAAGGACTATCTGCAATATGCTTTGCTATAACCGAAACTTGATTTTCTTGATATTTAAAAACTGTATTTAACCTATTTGCAATATTCTCAACACCCGTTTTCTTTAATTCTTCAGGTTTTTGTTTTAACCTATACGAGGTTAAATGTAAGTTATAGCATCGTATTATTTTACCATCTATTTTAACATCAGCAAATAACGCATTTAAACCTTGTTTAATATCATTAACACCTACATAACCTTTATTTACAATAGGGTATTTAGATAAGATAGGGTTAGCCCCTGTTCCTTTCTTATTAGTTTTTGTAGACTCTTTGTATTTATACGTTTCAAAGCCTGTTTTAAAATCAGACAATGTTGCCTCTTGAAAAAAAAGTACATCAGGCTTTATTTCATTTACCGTATTTGTAAATTCTTTTATAAAAAGTTTATTGGTATCAGTGCGCTTAAAATAATGACTGTTATAACTTAATATTTTTATTTGATTAATAGATAACTCTTTATCCATAGAACTCGAGTTAAACTGAAGGAAACTAAAAACAAAGGGCAAACAAACTAATAAAGTAATTAAAGACAAAATACTTTTTTTACTTAAGCCTAAAACCCAATAAAAAAAGAAAAGTAAATTTAAAACTAAAAAAACTGGTGTTAATAAAGTTACAGCTGGTATTACAGGAATAGTAGATGGTGGTAAAAATGAAACCCCATAAAGTAACAATAACACTACTGCTACAATTGAATTAATAAAGAATAATAATGACTTTATCATGTTTCTTATTCCTTCCCTACTTTAAAAAGAAAATCCTTTTCTTGTTTAGACAAACTCTCGTAACCACTTTTACTAATTTTATCTAAAATAGCATCTATCTGTTTTTGCGTTGCAACGGTTTTTGTACTTCGTACTACTTTGCTTTTTGTTCTTTTTGCCTTATGAACGGTCCTCATTTTAACCTTATCTTTTGGCTTAAATAAAGCCATTATCCAATCCATTACTTTTTCTACAGGAGCTCCTAAATCATTTCCTTTCTGAAGCTGTTTCATATAAATATAACCTATCAAAGCACCACCAATATGTGATAAATGACCACCGGCGTTACCATTAGGTATTCTAACAACATCTAATATCAAAAGCCCAACAGTTATCCACCAAAGTTTGAATGTAAAAGGTATAAACATAAAACGCAAAGGACTTTCAGGACTCTGTATTGTAGCTGCAACCATTACTGCACTTACAGCTGCCGAAGCCCCTATTAAAGTACTTTTGCTTATTTCTGCGAAAGCAGGAAAAAAGCTATAAGCAAGCATATATAGTAATGCACCAAATATAGCTCCTAAGAAATATACATTTAAAAAACGTCGTCCTGGATGAATATTAATAAATATCTGTCCAAAAAAATGTAACCATAACATATTAAACAACAAGTGAAAAAAATCGGCATGTAGAAAACTATAGGTTATAATTGACCATGGTTTTAAACCAAAAGCAAAAATATCATTAGGAAAAGAAAACCAGTTTTTTAATCCTAGTAAATCTGTTTTGAACAGAAAGCCTACAGTATTCAAAAGCAAGAAGAATACGTAAACAAAAACATTTACAATTATTACTTTTTGTAATATTGATGCTTGTAAAAAGTGTTTAGAATATAACTGCTTAAAATCCATTAATTCCAACGTTTATTGTTAAACGAATTCTTTTTCCAATACCATATAATTATAAAGCCAACAATAGCCCCACCAACATGTGCCCAATGTGCTATATTAACACCGCTAAACATTGATTTTCCACTAATAGCAAAATATAAATCCATTAAAAAATATCCTCCAACTAAATACTTCGCTTTAATAGGAACAGGAATAAACATAATTTGTAATGGTAAATTAGGATATAAAACCGCAAACGCCATAAACAATCCTGAAATTGCCCCCGATGCACCTACCATTTTAGAATAATATTGACCAATCATATTGGTTAAATTTTCATTTGTTAACCCTTTATAATTAATATACTCTCCTGTTGTAGCAATATTATTAACAAATTGTTGAATTTCTGAAAGCGACAAACCATTTCCTTTTAAAATAGAATATGCAGGATAAAAATTTATATACCCAATACCTAAATGAAGTAACAAGGAACCAAAACCAGCTGAAAAATATAGAAACAAGAATTTATTAGTTCCTAAACTTTTTTCTAATATACTACCAAACATGAATAAGTTAAACATATTAAAGAATATATGACTAACACCTCCGTGCATAAACATATGCGTTAATGGTTGCCAAATTTTAAAATTTGGGTTCAGAGGAAAATGCATAGCAAATAAACCATCAGCCGTTCCGGGCGAAAGCAACATACTACCTATAAAAAAAATAACGTTAATTATTATTAAGGTCTTTACTGTTTCAGTAATCCTATCCATTTCTTAAAACTTTTTATCTAATTCGTCAACCCCTAAAGTAACAAAAGTCGTTTTTCCGTTTGGAGCTCTATTAGGTTCTTCACAAGCAAATAACTGATTAAGCAAATGCTTTTGTGCTTCTTCTTCCATTATAACACCTGTTTTAACAGCTGCACTTTTAGCTAATGATTTTGCTAACGTATCTATTTGCGAAAAACCAGTATCTGGTAATTCATTTTGCATATCGGCAATTAACTGTTCTAATATAATAGAAACTTCACTTTCGGTTACTACAGTTGGTATTCCGTTTATAGAAATACTTTCCGTTTCAAATTCTTGAAAACCAAAACCAGCATGTATTAAATGTGTTTCTAATGATTTTAACAATTCTATTTCAGTTGGTGAAAACGACAACTGTAACGGAAACAATAATTGTTGACTCACTGCATGCGATAAGCTAATTTGTTTTCTAAAATCTTCATACAACACACGTTGATGTGCTCTATTTTGATGTATTACAACTAAACCGCTTTTTATAGTACTAACTAAATACTTTCTTTGTAACTGATATACTGGCAACGATTTATCTAAACCTTGCTTTTTATCTTCAAAAAGTTCTACTGTATTAGCAGCACTTTCAAATTGTATTTTAGAAGCCACTTCCGTGGGAAAATTAACTTTTGTTTCTTTTTTATTTAAACCAGAATATAAACTTTCCCAATCATCCGTTTTCTTCTTTTTAAAATCTGAAACAAATGTGGTCTTTTTTTCCTTAGCAGGGGCACTTGCCCTTGATGTAATTGGCATAGAGCCCGAATTACTTTCCGTTGCAAAAGGGTTAAAAGTTCTGTCTACTTCTATTTTAGGAACACTAATATTTTTTTTAGTTTGATTGTACGGAATATCCATACTAGCATCCTTTTGAAAATCTAAAACTGGAGCAATATTAAATTGTCCTAAGCTATGTTTTATAGTAGCTCTTAAAATTGCGTAAAGCGATTGCTCATTATCAAACTTAACCTCTGTTTTTGTGGGATGTATATTAATATCAATAGTTTTAGGATCTACTGATAGGTATAAATAATAACTAGGAAACGATTTATCTTTTAACAAACCGTCAAAGGCTGCTATAACTGCATGATGAAAATAAGGGCTTTTAACGTAACGATCGTTTACAAAAAAGAATTGTTCTCCTCGTGTTTTTTTAGCAAAATCAGGCTTACCAACAAATCCTGAAATTTTTACAATTTCAGTTTCTTCGGATACCGGAACCAATTTTTCATTCGTTTTTCCTCCGAAAATATTAACTAAGCGCTGTCTTATATTACTTATTGGTAAATTAAAAACCTCAGAACCGTTTGAATACATTTCAAAATGTATGTTACAATGCACCATTGCAACTCTATGGAATTCATCTATAATATGACGTAATTCTACCGGATTAGATTTTAAAAAATTTCGCCTAGCTGGTACATTAAAAAATAAATTTTTAACCCAAATAGTACTTCCTTTTGGCGTTGCACAAGGTTCTTGTGTTATAACTTCAGAACCTTCAATTTTTATATGTGTACCTAGATCTTGATTTTCTTGCTTTGTTTTTAACTCTACATGTGCAATCGCAGCAATCGAAGCTAATGCCTCTCCTCTAAACCCCTTTGTAGAAAGAGCAAATAAATCATCAGCACTTTTAATTTTTGAAGTAGCATGACGTTCGAAAGACAAACGAGCATCAGTAGTGCTCATTCCTTTTCCATTATCTACAACCTGAATTAAAGTTTTACCTGCTTCTTTAACTATTAAACTAATATGTCTAGCTCCTGCATCAATGGCATTTTCCATTAATTCTTTTACTACTGAAGCTGGTCTTTGCACTACCTCACCCGCAGCAATTTGGTTTGCCACATGGTCTGGTAAAAGTTGAATAATATCTGCCATTTATCTTTTAAAGAATATTGAAAGATCGAAATCGATTATAAATAAAAAAACAAGTAATAAGACTATACAAATATATAATACTCTTCTATTAGCTCCTCCTTTTGGTGTTTCTCTATATTCATCCCAAGCAGCACTAAATTTACCTTTAATTCCTTTTGGTGTTTCTATTGTTCGGCGATATTCATCAAACTTCTGAGAAATCTCAAACGGACTCCCCTCTCCGTCATTTTTATAATAACGAGGAGTGTAACTAAATTTTTTATTTTTTCGTCTACTTAATAAACCCATATTTTTTTCGAAGTTGAAAAACTTTAGTTGCTTTTATAAATTAACGCAACATTAATTTCAAAGTTACTTAAAAATAAAAAAAGCCACTATATATAGTGGCTTTTTACTGTATTAATATGTAATATTTTAATCTTTCTTTAGGATTAAAATTTAGCAACTTTTCTTAATTGCGCCATCTTAATAGCTGCTATTGCCGCTTCGGTTCCTTTATTACCATGAATACCTCCGGAACGATCAATAGATTGCTGTTGTGTATTATCTGTTAACACACAAAATATCACAGGAATATCGCTTTGAATATTCAAGTCTTTTATTCCTTGTGTAACACCTTCACAAACAAAGTCAAAATGCTTTGTTTCTCCTTGAATTACACAACCTACAGCTATAACTGCATCAAGCATATCATAGCTTTCTTGCATTTTTTTACAACCATAAATCAACTCAAAGCTACCTGGAACATCCCAACGGACAATATTTTCTTTTAAAGCACCGCAGTCAATAAAAGCATCAAATGCACCTTGAAACAAACCATTTGTTATTTCATCATTCCATTCAGAAACAACAATCCCAAATCGAAAGTCTTTCGCATTTGGGATTATTGCCTTATCGTATTCTGATAAATTATTATTTACTGTTGCCATATTACAAAGCTTTTGCTTTTGCTAATAATGTTTCTACTTCTGAAAACTCAGCACTAGTTGCATACTCAGTTTCTATTTGTTCTAGTTTAGCAACTGCTTCACTTGGCTTCCCTAAAGAAATTGCTGTTTTAGCTGCTTTTAATAAAAACTTAGGTGTAGTAAATTCATTTGCTTCTCCTGCTGCTGCTTTGTTATAATAGTCTAAAGCTTTTTCTTCATCTCCTAATTGAGCAAATGCATCTGCTATTCCACCTTTAGCTAAAGCTGCTAAAATATAATCATCACTAGAAAAGTTATCTAAATGCTCAATAGCTGTCTTGTAATCTTTTTTAGCTAAGTATGAAAAACCAGCGTAATATTCAGCTATATTACCTGTTTCAGTACTTCCGTACTGATCGATAATATCATTTAACCCTAATTTACCATTACCCCCATTTAAAGCTAAATCGTAAAGAGCCTCTTTTTCAGTTTCTCCAGCAGCTTGTGCTTCTTTAAAATACTGTTGTGCCTGGTATATTTCGTTAGCAGCTTTAACCTCTTTTGGTTCTTGTATTAATCGTTGGTACCCAACAACTAATAAAGCTATTAAAGCTAATGCCCCTACAACTCCAAAAATGTATTTTTGATTTGTAGCTACCCACTCTTCCGTTTTATTTGCTGTCTCATCTAAAGTATTAAATACTTCAGCTGTTGCAGATTCTAATTCTTCTGCTGCAACCTCAGGTTCTAGCGCTTCTGCTTTTTCTTTAATTGCCTTGGCTTTGTAGCCTCTCTTTTTATATACAGCCATGAATTGGTGTTTTTTTATTCAGTTGAGCAAAAATATAATTTTTATTCAATTATGAAAGACAATTAAATTCTAATTTTAGAAATGTTGTAATAGAAATCGTTTATTTTTGCGTTTATCCCATAATACATGCATGAATTTAAAAAGTATTTCCTTAGTTAACTACAAAAACATAGAATCTAAACATTTAGATTTTGATCCTAACATAAACTGCTTTGTAGGTAAAAATGGTGTTGGTAAGACCAATATATTAGATGCTATTTATCATTTGTCTTTCGGAAAAAGTTACTTTAACCCTATTACTAGTCAAAATATTCGTCACAATACTGATTTTTTTATGATCGAAGGTTTATATGGTCGATCAGAACGAGAAGAAAAAGTAATGGTTAGTGTTAAAAAAGGGCAAAAAAAGATCATTAAACGTAATGGTAAAAATTACGAAAAACTAAGTGAACATATTGGTTTTTTACCTCTTGTAATTATTTCGCCTGCAGATAACGATTTAATTATAGAAGGAAGTGCTACTCGAAGAAAATTTATGGACGGTGTATTAGCACAAACGGATGCAGAATATTTAAATTTATTATTAAACTACAACAAAACACTATCTCAACGTAATGCTTTATTAAAATATTTTGCAGCAAACCATACTTTTGACAAAGACAATTTAAATATTTACAACGACCAATTACATGAATTCGGAAGTGTTATTTATACTAAACGTTCTAATTTCATAAAAAAATTCACACCAATATTTAAAGAACGTTATTTACATATTGCCAATAACACAGAACAGATTGATTTAATTTATCAATCTAAAATACACGACACCCCTATTAATGATTTATTAGAACAACAACTATCTAAAGATCGAATATTACAACATACTAGTGTAGGTATCCATAAAGATGATTTAGATTTTACTATAGATGGTTATTCTATTAAAAAATTTGGAAGCCAAGGGCAGCAAAAATCATACTTGATTGCTTTAAAATTAGCTCAATTTGATTTTATTTTACAACAAAGTGATGCTGCACCAATTATATTACTAGATGATATTTTTGACAAATTAGACGAAAATCGTGTAGAACAATTAATGAAGCTTGTAGATGACAACCAATTTGGACAATTATTTGTTAGCGATACTCACCCTGAACGTACCGAGGCAGTCGTTAAAAAAACTGCTCAATCGTATAAAATATTTGAATTAACATGAGAGTAACTATTCTAATTTTATTACTTCTTAATCTATTTATAACTAGTTGTAACAAACAAAACACTTCTATAGATATTACAGCCTTTAATGGTTATTGGGAGATTGACAAAGTTATTACCTCTAGTGGTAAAGAAACCAATTATGGCTTTAACGAATATGTAGATTTTTTTAACACTAAAGACAGCTTAGGATTTCGTAATAAAGTAAAACCCCAATTCGGAGGAAAATACCTTAGTAATAATCAACAAATAAATTATCGTATTAACACAAAAAACGATTCTGTTTTTTTAACGTATCAAAACGCTTTTACTAGCTGGAGTGATTATGTTATTTCTGCTAACAACAAACAAATTTGTATACAAAATAAAGAAGGCATTTCATATTACTATCGCCCTTACACCCCTATTATAATCGATGAAGAAGAAAACTAAACGACATAACGATCATCAATCTATAAGTGATGTATTAAAAGACTTTGTAGACACTAATAAACTTCAAAAAGGTATTAACCAAGTTGAAGTTGAAGATGTTTGGAAACAAGTTATGGGGCCTGCTATAAGCAAATACACAACGCAAATAAAGTTACAAAGAGAAACTCTATATGTACAATTATCTTCTTCCGTTTTACGAGAAGAACTTAGCTATGGTGTTTCTACAATTACAAAAAACATAAATGAACAATTAGGTAAAGAGCTTATAAAAAAAGTAGTTTTACGTTAGCAAAACACTTAAAACTGCTCTCTTCTAGAAAAATGAAAACCTGCTTCTATACGAGCATTATCATTGCTATCACTTCCGTGAATAGAATTTCTACTTTTAGAAGCTGCATATAACTTTCTTAAAGTACCTTCTGCTGCCTCTAATGGATCTGTAGAACCTATTAAAGCTCTAAAATCATCGACCGCATTTTCTTTTTCTAATATTGCTGCAACTATAGGCCCACTACTCATAAAAGTATATAAGTCTTCATAAAACGGACGATCTTTATGAATTTCATAAAACTTTTTAGCATTAGCTACAGTAAATTGAGTCATCTTTAATGCAATAATTTTAAAACCTGCTGCTGTTATTTTTTCAAGCATTGGTCCTATATATCCATTTGCTACCGCATCTGGCTTAATCATTGTAAGCGTCCTATTTGTTGCCATATATTTATTTTTTTAACATCTCTAATTACGCAATAATATTCGTAAACCACAAACATTGTACATATTAAAAAAAGTAACTCTTCTTATTTTGAGTAAATTCGTTTAACTACTATATTCGCTTAAATATGAACAATACCGATATTAAAGCTTTAAAGGAGTTATTAAGCACTCCAAAAAACATTGTTATAATTCCGCATAAAAACCCTGACGGAGATGCAATGGGGTCTACTTTAGCTTTAAAACATTATTTAAAAAACACGCAATCAAACATTTCGGTAATAGCTCCAAACGATTATCCTACTTTTTTAAAATGGCTACCAGGTGATGAAGAAGTTGTTATTTATGAAAAAGAGGAAGAAAAAGCTACAAGATTGATTAATGATGCCCATGTTATATTCACTTTAGATTTTAATCATCTTGGGCGCTGTGGCAAACTTGAAACCCCTTTAACAAAAGCTATGCAAGCTACCTTTGTTATGATTGATCATCATCAGCAACCTGATACCTATGCTAAATTTGTTTATAGCGACACTTCTATTTGCTCTACGTGCCAAATGGTATATCATTTTATTGAAAAAATGGGCGATGAACATTTAATAAATTCAGATATAGCTTCGTGTATTTATACCGGAATAATGACTGATACAGGTTCTTTCAGGTACCGATCTACAAGTAGCGAAACCCATAGGGTTATTGCTAAATTAATGGATGCAGGTGCAAAAAACAGTCAAATTCACGAAGACATTTACGATACAAACACCTTAAACCGATTACAACTAAAAGGTATAGCTCTTAAAAACCTTAAGGTTTTACCAGAATACAAAACAGCTTATATTTCACTTTCTCAAAAAGAATTAAATGATCATAATTATCAAAAAGGTGATACAGAAGGTTTTGTTAATATAGGTTTATCTTTAAATGAAATTGTATTTGCTGTTATATTTATAGAAAATGAATCTGAAGGCATTATAAAAATGTCGTTCCGTTCTAAAGGAAATTTTTCTGTAAACAAATTTGCTAGAAAACATTTTGAAGGAGGCGGTCACGATAATGCTTCTGGGGGTAAAAGTGATTTATCTTTACAAGCAACAATTGATAATTTTTTAAGTTTATTACCTGAGTACAAAAACGAATTAAACATTATATGAAAATAAATACGCTAACAATAATTAGCATTTTATGCTGTTTATTCTATAGTTGTAAACAACCTATAGCACGTAAACCCGTTTCACAAAAATCCGGTAGTTACATTAAACAATCTATAGAACGAAATCAACAACTTAAAGAAGAAGAAGAAAAATATATTTTAAAACTCATAGAAAAAGATACTGCTAATAGTTACATTAAATCTGGTAATGGATTTTGGTATAAATACATATCAAAAGACAGCATTTCAAATCCTAAACCTGTATTTGGCGATGTTGTAAATTTCGACTATAACTTAAAATATATTAACGGAAATATTATTTACTCTAAAGAGGATTTAAAAAATCAAACTTACGTTGTAGATAAAGGAGTGTTATTTTATGGTTTAAGAGAGGCTATCAAATTATTACAAACAGGTGAAGTTGCCTCTTTTATTTTCCCTTCACAACATGCCTATGGTTATTATGGAGATGAAAAAAAAATTGGTCCAAACGTGCCCGTAATATCAGAAGTAACCGTAAATTCGATTTCAAAAAATTAAAACAACTAAAAAATAAATTTTTAATTAAAATAAATGATGAAACAACTTAATTTATTATTCATTGCCATTGCTACACTTATTATCAGCAGTTGTAATGACAAATACCCTGATTTAAAAGACGGTATTTATGCTGAATTTATAACTTCAAAAGGTACTACTGTTGCTGAACTTAATTTTGAAGAAACTCCTTTAACAGTTGCCAACTTTATTGCTTTAGCAGAAGGTAAACAAGAGGCTGTTGACAGTATCTATAAAGGAAAAAAGTTTTATGATGGAACAATTTTCCATAGAGTTATTAAAGACTTTATGATTCAAGGTGGAGACCCAAAAGGAACTGGTCAAGGAAACCCAGGATATAAATTTGCTGATGAAATAGTAGACTCTTTACAACATAGTAAAAAAGGTATTTTATCTATGGCTAACTCAGGACCTGCAACTAATGGTAGTCAGTTCTTTATTACTTTAAAAGAAACACCTTGGTTAAACGGTCGTCATACTGTTTTTGGAGAGGTTGTACTTGGACAAGATGTTGTTGATAGCATTGGTACAGTTAAAACAACTAGACCAGGTGATAAACCAACGGATACTATTTTCCTTCAACAAGTAAAAATTCATAGAAAAGGTGCAAAAGCTAAAAGTTTTGATGCTCCTGCAGTTTTTAAAGCTGAAACTGAAAAAATAGCTAAAGAAAAAGAAGAAAAAGAAGCTGCAATGAAAGCTGCTTTAAAAGAAAGAAAAGAAAAATACGAAGCCTTAAAACCTACTGCTGAAACTTTAGAAAGTGGTTTACAAATAATACATAACGTAAAAGGTACTGGTCAAGCTTTAAAAAGCACTGATAAAGTTGGGGTTTATTATGCTGGATATTTATCTAACGGAAAATTATTTGATACAAACATTATTGACTTAGCTAAAGAAACAGGTACTTTTAACCAACGTCGTGCTAGTGGTGGTGGTTATGCACCAATGGCTGTACCTTATAATAACGAAGCTCGTATGATTCCTGGTTTTAAAGAAGGTATCCTTTCTATGAAAAATATCGGAGATAAATCAACATTCTTTATTCCTTCTGCTTTAGGTTACGGAGAGCGTGGTGGCGGACCAATTCCTCCTAACACAGACCTTATCTTTGAAGTTGAATTTAAAGAAATTGTTACTAAATAAGTAATAGCATATTTTACAAAAAAAAAGAGCCTTATTTATAAATAAGGCTCTTTTTTTTGTTTAACACTTAGAATTACTAACAAAAAATGGAAGGTCTCCACCTTCCATTTTTAAACACAAATCATTTTAATTTCGGGGCTTAATCAAAATTAAAACATTAACTCTAACTTAAAATCAATTGTCGTTATATATTGGGAGTACAACAACCATTTTTCTTACTTACAAATATACAACTATATTTAAGTTACACAACAAAAAACAACACTTTATCCATTTATTTTACCATTAAACTTTATTATTCAATTAAAAAACTACTACATTTTTTTAATTATTATACTTTTAGTAGAGTTAATATAGAATAGCTCTCTAGTTACTTATAAAAACTTATTTATAGATCTAACCTTTCTTAACAAGGGTATTATTACCTTTGCAGTTCAATTTTATACCATGCGTTTACACAGAACCCTTGTTTTTGCAACAGTCGATGCTCTTTCTGAGATTTTTAATGAAGATAAATATGCCGATAAAGTTATTTCTAAGACTTTAAAACGCGATAAGCGTTGGGGTGCTCGAGATAGAGCTTTCATTGCTGAAACAACATATGAGATTGTTAGATGGAAACGTTTATATTCTGAAATAGCTGAAATTAGACAACATTACAGTCGCGAAAACTTATTTAAAGTATTTTGCGTATGGGCTGTTTTAAGAGGGATTGAGCTACCTGATTGGGATCAATTTGTTGGAACACCTGCTAGAAAAATTAAAGGAAGGTTTGATGAATTATCTAAAACAAGAAAATTTAAAGAATCTATCCCTGATTGGATGGATGAAGTTGCTTGTAAAGAATTAGGAGAAGCTGTATGGTCAAAAGAAATTACCGCTTTAAATATTCAAGCTCCTGTTGTACTAAGAGCTAATGGTTTAAAAACAAACCCTAAAGAATTAAGAGAGGTATTAGCTCAAGCCAATATTGAAACTTTACCTTTAAAGAAATACGAAAGTGCTTTACAATTAGCTGAAAGACAAAATGTATTTAGCTCTGAAGCTTTTAAAAATGGAATGTTTGAAGTACAAGATGCTTCTTCTCAATTAGTAGCAGAATACTTAGATGTTAAGCCTGGTATGAAAGTAGTAGATACTTGTGCTGGTGCCGGAGGAAAAACTTTACATTTAGCTGCCTTAACACAAAACAAAGGTCAAATTATAGCAATGGATATTTATGAAAATAAATTGAAAGAGCTTAAAAGAAGAGCTAGAAGAGCTGGTGCTCATAATATTGAACCTAGAGTTATAAAAAGCACTAAAGACATTAAGAAACTTAGCGGTAAAGCCGATAGAGTTTTAATTGATGCTCCTTGCAGTGGTTTAGGTATTTTAAGAAGAAACCCTGACGCTAAATGGAAATTACAACCTGAGTTTATTGATAAAATAAAAGCTACACAACAAGAAATATTACGTAGCTATTCTAGAATGGTTAAACCAGGTGGTAAATTAGTTTATGCAACTTGTTCTGTTTTACCTTCAGAGAACCAAAAGCAAGTAGAAGCATTTTTAGCACATGAAACTGGAAAAGATTTTCAACTTGTTAAAGACAATAAAATATTATCTCACGAATCGGGATACGACGGTTTTTATATGGCTCTTTTGGAAAGAAAATAATCATTTAATAAAAAAGTCAGATTAGAGATTTTCTCTAATCTGACTTTTTTATTAAACTCAAAGCAAGAGCTCATATTAAATCATTAATATGCATACTTGTTTTCTTTAATTACTTTTGCTGCTATAGTATTTCTAAGTGCAACTATATTAGGTAAGTTTCTATATTTAGTAAATCGCTTTAAGCCCATTAACATCATACGTTGTTCATCTCCTTCTGCAAACGAAGCTATACCCTCTTTTGCTTTAGATGTAATATCTTCAACAGCATCAAATAAATACAATTGCGTCATTGCTACTTGTTCTGTTTGAGTCTCTAAACCAAATCGTTTAATATTTTTTTCTGTTCTAAGTATAGCGGACTCTACCATATAAATTTCAATTAAAATATCACTAGCTGCCAATAACAACTGTTGATGTTCTTCTAACTGAGGTCCAAATTTTTGTACTGCACTACCGGCAACCATTAAAAACACTTTTTTTAAGTTTTTCAATATTGCTTTTTCTTCAGAAAGTGGCGCTGAGTAATCTGGTGTTTCAAATGATGGAATACCCGTTAACTCATCAGCTACAGCCATAGCTGGCCCTAATAAATCAACATGGCCTTTCATTGCTTTTTTAACTAACATACCAACACATAACATACGGTTAATTTCATTAGTCCCTTCATAGATTCTAGAAATACGAGCATCTCTCCATGCTGATTCCATTGGAGTATCAGCCGAGAATCCCATTCCTCCAAAAATTTGAATACCTTCATCAGCACAATTTTGTGCATCTTCAGATACTGCTACTTTTAGTATAGAACATTCTATAGCATACTCTTCTACACCTTTTAATTCTGCTTCTTGATGAGTATTTCCTTCTGCAACTCTAATAGCAATTCTATCTTCTATGTTTTTTGCTGCTCTATATGCTGCCGACTCATCTACGTAAGTGCTTGCAGCCATATTTGCAATTTTCTTTTGGATAGCTCCAAATTTACTAATTGGCGTATTAAATTGAATACGTTCATTAGCATACTCTACTGCTTTATTAATTACTCTTCGTTGAGAATCTAAACATGCAGCTGCTAATTTTATACGACCAACATTTAAAGCGTTCATAGCTATTTTAAAACCATTACCTCTTTCGGAAAGCATATTTTCAACAGGTACTTTTGTTTCGCTAAAAAACACTTGCCTTGTCGATGAAGAATGAATACCTAATTTATGCTCTTCTTCTCCCATGGTAATACCATTACTAGGATCGTTTTCTACTATAAAACCAGTAATATTTTTATCATCTTCTATACGAGCAAAAACAATCATTACATTACAAAAACCTGCATTTGAAATCCACATTTTTTGTCCTGAAATACTATAGTGTTCTCCATCTTCAGAAAGTACTGCTTTGGTTTTTCCTGAATTTGCATCAGACCCAGCTCCAGGTTCTGTTAAACAATAGGCACCAAACCATTCACCAGAAGCTAATTTTGGTACGTATTTTAATTTCTGCTCCGTATTGCCATATAAAGTGATTGGCATTGTACCAATACCGGTATGAGCACCAAAAGCTGTACTAAATGAACCTGTAGCACCAGAAATATAATCGCACACAAGCATGGTTGAAACAAAGCCCATTCCTAAACCACCATAGGTTTCAGGAACCGCAATGCCTAAAAGTCCTAATTCACCCGCTTTACGCATGGTTTCTTCGGTATACGCATAGTCTTTTTGTTCAAAACGTTCCCAATGTGCCCAAAGTTCTCGGTCAACGAATTCTTTGGTGCTATCACGCATCATTTTTTGTTCTTCAGATAAATCTTCTAAAGTAAATACATCTTCACATTTAGTTTCTTTTACTAGAAACTGTCCACCTCTTAAAAGTTCTTTTTCTATTGCCATACTTTATTTTCTTATAGATTCAAGAGATCAAACTTATTTTTAACCTTGTTTTGAAACTTGAAATCATTTTTTTGAATCTCTGAGATTTTTTTCTCGAATTCAATGAATTTTTCGTTAGATATGTAATTTTCGTTAATACGTAGTCTTGTTTCTTGAGCCTTATGTCTATATTTTATTTTAAAAACTCAAAAATTCCAGCAGCACCTTGCCCAGTTCCTACACACATGGTAACCATACCATATTTTCCTTGCATGTTTCTTTTTCTCATTTCATCAAATAATTGAACTGATAGTTTTGCACCAGTACAACCTAAAGGATGTCCTAAAGCAATGGCACCACCATTAACATTTACAATTTCTTGATTTAGTTCTAATTCTCGCATTACAGCTAAAGACTGAGAAGCAAAAGCTTCATTTAATTCTATTAACTCAATATCATTTTGTTTAAGACCTGCTTGTTTTAAGGCTTTAGGAACTGCTGCTACAGGGCCAATTCCCATAATCCTTGGAGGAACACCAGCAGCTGCATAATTTACCAAGCGAGCAATAGGTTCAAGGTTTAATTCTTTCACCATATCTTCACTCATAACCATAACAAAAGCAGCTCCATCACTAGTTTGAGAAGAGTTTCCAGCAGTTACACTACCTCCTGCAGCAAATACAGGGCGTAGTTTATTTAATACTGCTGTAGAAGTGCCTTTTCTAGGTCCTTCATCTTTTGTTACCGTATATTTCTTTTGTGCTTTTTTACCATTAGCATCTAAATAGGTTTGTTCTACTTCAATAGGTACAATTTGGTCTTGAAACCTATTTTCAGCTTGCGCTTTTAATGCTTTCATATGAGAGTTGTAAGCAAACTCATCTTGGTCTTCACGAGATACCTTGAATTCATTAGCAACAGCTTCAGCAGTATTACCTATTCCCCAATAATAATCTTCATGGCCAGAACTTGCTAAATCATAGTTTAGTTCAGGTTTGTTTCCTGTCATAGGAACAGAACTCATACTTTCAGCACCACCAGCTATAATACAATCTGCCATTCCAGATTGAATTTTTGCTGTTGCAATACCAATAGTTTCTATTCCTGATGAACAAAAACGGTTTACAGTTACTCCAGGCACATCAACAATGTCTAATCCCATTAATGAAATTAGACGTGCCATATTAAGTCCTTGTGAACCTTCAGGCATTGCATTACCTACAATAACATCATCAATTCTTTTCTTATCAAAATCAGGAAGCTCAATCATCATATGTTGAATGGTTTCAGCTGCCAATTCATCAGCTCGCTTAAAACGGAAAACACCTTTGTGAGCTTTTCCAACAGCTGTTCTATAT
>CAZJGP010000003.1:0-6177 GCA_964545595.1 uncultured Flavobacteriaceae bacterium
CCTGAAGGCTTAACATTCTCAAACCAAATAAGTATTGTTTTAGCAGCTCTTTTAGCATCGATAGGTTCTGCTGCAGTACCAGGTGCGGGTATGGTAATGTTAGTTATTGTGTTAGAAACAGTAGGTTTTCCTGCAGAAAGACTGCCAATTGGTTTAGCATTAATTTTTGCAGTCGATCGTCCGTTAGATATGTTACGAACAACCATTAATGTAACAGGAGATGCAACTGTGGCAACAATAGTTGCTAAAAGCGTAGGTAAATTAGGAAAACCAAATGTTAAAGATTGGAATGATAATTTAGATGAGGTTACATAAAGTTTAAAACTAAATACCATAAAAAAGTAGTTCCTAACGAAAGTGGAATACCAAAACTTAAAATGTTGTTAGATAGTTTAGGGTTTAAACCAAACTCAGTAGCTATAATTGTACCTACAACCATTGGTGCCATTGCGGCCTCTATAACACTTACTTGAACATATAGTTTTTCTATAATAAAAAACCAGCTAAATGCTAATACTAATAAAGGAGCTATTAGTAATTTATAAAAAATAGCAAGGTTTAAAAGCTGCTTATCTGTTTGCCAATTTTTAAATTCAAGCTGTAAACCAATTGAAAAAAGAGCCATAGGTACCATAGTAGCACCTAAACTTTCTAGTATGGGTTCGGTAGCGCTCATGTTTACAAAATAGGGTAGTATAAACGCTAATATAAATGCTATGGTTGGCGGAAAGGTGAATATTTTATAAAGCAATTTTTTAATATCAAGCTTTCCTTTTCCTTGCGAGGCATAGGTTGCGGTTAGTATACCTAAACTGGAAACAACAATAAAACTTGCTTGGTCACAAAGTATGGCTAGTTGTAAACCTTTTTCACCATAATAAGCTTCGGTAATAGGGTAGCCTAAAAATGACATGTTAGAAAAACCTACCGTTAATAAAATAGCAGCCTTAGATTTTAAAGGAATTTCTCGGAATTTTGAAGCTATAATTATTAATAATAAAGCACCAATAAAAATAATAACGGGTGTTAGTATTATTAGCATAACATCCCAATTCCATTGCATTTTAGGAATGTATTTAAGTGCAATTGCAGGTAATGCAATGTTTACAATCCATAAGTTTACAACACGGTGGCTATCTTGGGGTAAGCTTTTATACTTACGTAGAAGTATACCAGAAACAATTGCTATAGCTATAATTATAAAATTTGACATTCCGCTTAAAATTTAAATAAAAGTATGGTTTTAAAGTTCTATAAACTTGCTCCAAGTTGGTAGTTCTTTACCTTTATTTCTTAATGCTCCATGCTTAATAGTAACATTCAGCTTTTGTGAGTCTTCAGGAAATAAAAATAATGCACCTAATAAAATTTCATTTAAAGGAATTTTTAAAAAATTGAATAAAGTGTCGTTTCGTAATACACCACCAGATGACCAATAGTTAGGAATATTTCTAGAAGTAGCGCCTAATAAAATGTTTTGTATAGCTGAAGATGCAGCCGCTATATGCTCCATGTTTTTAAGATTACCTGTGTATATAATACTAGTGTCGTTTTGAACTTTATTATCCATTGGTTCTGGTAACCATGTTGTAATAATTAAGGCATTAGCAACAGCTAGCATGTTATTAATTTTACCTGCTTTAATATTATTAACATTAATGTATTCTAATAGTTTACGACAGTTTGTAGTGTCTAAAACATAAGAACGCCAAGGTAATGCTGAATTTAATTCTTTTTCGGAGTGTACGTTGTTACATACATGATGAAACGGAGCGTGCGCGGCTAAATCTAATAACTGAGTAATTGTATTATGTAAATTGGTGTTATTATCAGGAATGTTAAGAGCTTTGGTAGCTAAAATTTTTTCTGTTTTACGATTTTTTATGGCTTGATCCGTGTTCATATTTTATGTAGTTAGGAAAGGTCCTAAAAACATAAAACCGTAATTAATTACGGTTTTATGTTTGTTTAAAATTTTGTTGTTACTTTTTACGATTAAGTACTTTTAATTTAGCAAAACGTAATAATAATTTTTTAATTCCACCTTGAGTGAATTGAATTTCAGCTTTTTGATCTTGTCCTGATCCTTCAATATTTAAGATTTCTCCAATACCGAAACGCATATGTTCTACGGTGGCACCCGGAATTAACTTTTTCATAACGGCATTATCAATTTTTTCAGTTCCAGCATTCATAGGTCTTAATTTACGTAGTTTTTGTAATTGTTCATCAGTTGGTTTGTGCGACGGTGGCGGCGAACTAGCAACAGGTTTATTTTGGCGAAGTTTACTTTTATCAACATCTCCAAAAATATCGGTATCGATTAATGATTTATATCTGTAAGTATCAATAGGTACAAGGTTCTCTAGGTATTTATCGTCAATTTCTTCAATAAATCTACTAGGTTCTGCATCTACTAATTTACCCCAACGATAACGCGAAAGGGTAAAGGTTAAATAGGCTTGTTTTTCGGCACGGGTTAATGCTACATAAAATAATCGGCGTTCTTCTTCTAGTTCGCTACGAGTATTCATACTCATTCCTGATGGGAACAAGTCTTCTTCCATTCCAACAATATATACATAAGGGAACTCAAGTCCTTTAGCTAAGTGGATGGTCATTAAAGCAACTCGTTCTTCATCATTAACATCTTTGTCCATGTCGGTTGCTAAGGCAACATCTTCTAAAAATTCAGAAAGACTACCGTTGGCATCTTCGACTTCTTCTTGTCCTTCAACAAAATCGCGAATACCATTTAAAAGTTCCTCTACATTTTCAATTTTTGCAATTCCTTCTGGAGTTCCATCTTTTTTAAACTCTTGTACTAAACCAGTTTTTTTTGCAACCATTTCGGTTAAAGCAAAGGCATCCATAGTTTCGTTTGCAACTTGAAAACTTTTGATCATATTCACAAAATTTTCAAGCTTATTACGAGTACCAGAGTTTATTTTTAATTCGGGAACTTTTGCAACCCCTTCCATAACTCTAAAAATAGAGCACTTGTAATGGTTTGCAGCTACTATTAATTTGTCTACAGTTGTACCACCAATTCCTCTAGCAGGGTAATTAATAACTCTTTTTAAAGCTTCTTCATCTTTAGGGTTTGTTATTAACCTAAGGTAGGCAAGTACATCTTTAATTTCTTTACGTTGGTAAAATGAAAGACCTCCGTATATACGGTATTTAATACCACGTTTACGTAAAGCATCTTCCATAGCACGAGACTGTGCATTGGTACGGTATAAAATAGCAAAATCACTAGCTTTTAATTGCTCGTTCATTTGCGTTTCAAAAATTGAACTAGCTACATAACGCCCCTCATCACCATCAGTAGGTAAGCGGTTTACTATAATTTTTGGACCTTCATCATTAGCGGTCCAAACAATCTTGTCTAATTTTGTTTTGTTATGTTCAATTATAGAGTTTGCAGCTTCTACAATGTTTTTTGTAGAACGATAATTTTGCTCTAAACGGTAACTTTTAACATTTTCGTAATCTTTCTCAAAATTTAAAATATTGTTAATGTTAGCTCCACGGAAAGCGTAAATACTTTGCGCATCATCACCTACCACACAAATATTTTGAAAACGATCGGCTAAGGCTTTTACAATTAAATATTGAGAGTGGTTGGTATCTTGATACTCATCTACCAATATGTATTGAAAACGATTTTGATATTTTGCTAATACTTCAGGGAAACGATTTAAAAGCTCATTGGTTTTTAGTAATAAATCATCAAAATCCATAGCCCCAGCTTTAAAGCAACGGTCAACATAATTTTGATAAATTTCTCCAATTCTAGGTCGCTTAGCCATGGCGTCGGCCTCTTGTAATTCAGGGTTATTAAAATATGCTTTTACTGTAATTAAGCTATTTTTAAAAGACGATATACGGCTATGAATTTGCTTGTATTTGTAGATGTCTTTATCAAGTCCCATTTCTTTAATGATGCTTGATATTAATCTTTGCGAGTCTTGAGAATCGTAAATAGTAAAGTTAGAAGGGTACCCTAATTTATCGGCTTCAAAACGTAAGATTTTAGCAAATATAGAATGGAAGGTTCCCATCCATAAATTTTTAGCTTCGGTATTACCAACAATTTGGGCAATACGTTCCTTCATTTCACGAGCAGCTTTGTTAGTAAATGTTAAGGATAAAATATTAAAGGCGTCAACTCCTTTATGCATTAAATAAGCAATACGATATGTTAATACACGTGTTTTTCCTGAACCTGCACCAGCAATAACCATTAATGCACCTTCGGTATGAATAGTTGGCGCTAGTTGGGCTTCGTTAAGTTGACTTAAATATTCTTCCAAGACTGCTATTTTTAAAGACTTGTAAAATTACAAAAAATAGTGCTAAAACGTTTTAAAAATTAAAGCTAGTTTATAAGATAATCGGCGAACTATAAATGAAGGTTTTTATTTTTTTAAACAAATAACTTATTATTAGTTAACTATGAAACATTTCTTTATATAATTAAAATGTGAATAAGTGTTATAAATAAATTGTTAAATTTTTGATTTTCACAAACAGTTATCTGGAATCATTATAAATAGCAAAAGACTTTGTTAAATAAAATAAAAGTTATGTGTATTAAACTTAGTTTTGGTAAAAAATAACAAAAATTATGATTGGTTTTTTAGGTAATATAGCATGGTGGGGGTGGATTCTTATAGCCATTGTTGCAGTAGCTATTCGAGATGTTTTCTTTAATAAGAAGCATATTATAACACACAATTTTCCGGTTTTAGGACATTTTAGGTATATGTTAGAAAAAATTGGTCCTGAATTGCGCCAGTATATTGTAGCAAATAATAGAGAAGAATTACCTTTTAATCGTATTGAAAGAAGTTGGATTTACGCTTCGGCAAAAAACCAAAATAATTATGAAGGTTTTGGTACGGATAGAGATATTTATGGAGCTCAATATATTTTTATAAAGAATGCAATGTTCCCTTTTAAAGTGAATAAAGAACATGTGAATGGTCAAGATCCTTATTTTTTACCATGTGCTAAAAAAATGGGTTCTTTTAATAAAAGAAGAAGGCCTTTTAGACCCGCTTCTGTTATTAATGTTTCAGCGATGAGTTATGGTTCACTTTCAGCAAGGGCTATTGAATCATTAAATAGAGGGTGTGGACTTTCTAATGCTTATCATAATACTGGAGAAGGAGGTTTGTCGCCTTACCATAGAAAAGGAGGAGATGTAGTTTTTCATATTGGAACAGGATATTTTGGTACACGTGATGAAAATGGTAAATTTTCATTAAAAAAATTAGTGAAAATAGTAAACGAGAACCCTAGTGTTAGAGCTATTGAAGTTAAATTATCTCAGGGTGCTAAACCCGGAAAAGGAGGGGTGTTACCAGGGTCAAAAATCACCAAAGAAATTGCAGAAATTAGAGGTGTTGAAATAGGGAAGGATGTATTGTCACCAGCATATCATACGGCATTTTCAACAGTACCTGAAATGATTGATTTTATTGAAGAAATTGCAGAAGCTACAGGTCTTCCTGTAGGCATTAAAGCTGCCATTGGAAAAACAGAACAATGGGAGGAATTAGCTGCAGAAATGAAAAAACAAGGAAAAGGTCCAGATTTTATTACAGTTGATGGAGGAGAAGGAGGTACAGGAGCTGCACCACCAAGTTTTGCAGATCATGTTGCTTTACCATGGGTATATGGTTTTAGTGAAATTTATAAAATATTTCAAAAGCAAGAATTAACTGAACGTATTGTTTTTTGTGCTAGTGGAAAGCTAGGTTTTCCTGCAAAAGCAGCTATGGCATTTGCAATGGGAGTTGATTGTATAAATGTAGCAAGGGAAGCAATGTTAAGTGTTGGTTGTATTCAAGCTCAAGTATGTCATAATAATACTTGTCCAACTGGTGTGGCAACTCAAAGTAAGTGGTTACAAGCAGGAATTAATGTTACTGATAAATCAGAACGTGTAAAATACTACTTTAAAAACTTCAATAAGGAATTATTAGAGATCTCTCATGCCTGTGGTTATGAGCACCCATCTCAATTTACTATGGAAGATGTAAATATTAGTCAAGGAGATAATAACCAAACAACAACTTTGGCTGAAACTTATGGATATCAAAAAACACCTGTACCTTTTACAAATTGTAATGATTTATTAAATTGTCATCTTTAGGTGGTAATTAC
>CAZJGP010000004.1:0-6515 GCA_964545595.1 uncultured Flavobacteriaceae bacterium
GAGTTCATCAAGATAGTTAGAATGCTCAATTAATTTTAAGGCTTCTTTTACAGTAACACCTTTGTCTTCTAAAGGCATATCTTTTCGGGTAATTCTGTTTGCTATAGGCATACGTTTTTTATTAAAATTAGATTACTAAACGGAATAATCTTTACCGAGAAAAGAGAATTTTGGTATATCGAAGAAAGGCACTATTTTTGCACCCACTAAAAACGAAGGGTGATCCCTCTTTTACTATGAAGATCACTCTAAACATAAAAGTCCTTTCGGTCAGAGGTAAGGGCTTTTTTGTTTCCAATGGATTGCATGAGTGCAATATCAATGCCTTAAATTGACTGTAGACATCTTGTCACTCAGTTACTTGTGGTTTTTATTTACTGAGGGTTAACTACATTTTAAACACGACAAAATACCTAAACTTATTTTTTTTAGAGTAAAATGACAAAAGTCATTTTGTCAGAAAAGGATTGTTAATGAGGTAATTGAATATTTTTTTGCTCTGAAATTATTTCTGTTACAAATAAGAATTTTTATAAAACAAAAAAGAGCTAAAACCTTATTAATTAGGTGTTTAGCTCTTTTGTTTTGTGACCTCGGAAGGATTCAAACCTTCAACCTCCACAGCCGTAATGTGGTGCACTATTCAGTTATGCTACGAGGCCTTTAATGTGGGTGCAAATATAAGACCTTTTTTTAGTTATACAAAACGAAATTTGTATGTATTTTTAAAAAATAATAATTAAGACTATGAATTTAGAAGAATACATTCGTGATATTCCTGATTTTCCAAAAAAAGGAATCATTTTTAAAGATATAACACCTTTGCTTTCAGATTATAAGGCTTTTGATGCTTGCAGTGCTCAGCTTTTAGACTTAGTAGAGGGTTCTGTAGATAAAGTTGTAAGTATTGATGCAAGGGGATTCTTTTTTGGAGGAATTTTAGCAAAATCATTAGAAGCAGGCTTTATTCCCGTAAGGAAAAAAGGGAAATTACCTAGTGAAACTATTGAAGAGAGCTATAGTTTAGAATACGGGGAAGATGTTTTACAAATTCATAAAGATGCTATAAAACCTGGAGACCGTGTTTTATTACATGATGATGTATTAGCAACAGGAGGAACGGCCCAAGCAGTTTGTAAGTTAATAGAACGCTTAGGCGGAAAAGTGGTGCAGTGTAATTTTATTATACAGTTAGACTTTTTAAATGGTGCAGAAAAATTATCAGCTCCGGTTAAAAGTGTAATTAATTATTGATTAATTATTTTTTTAGTAACAAAAGAACGCCAAGCAATAATGGCTAACTGAAATTTAGAAGCAGTAGCTAAATCTAGTTCTTGTTTACTGTAAGAAGGTAAAATTAACTTGTTTATTTTGGCTAATATTTTATACATAATCACTATCAGTTTAATTACAAAATTATGTAAATAAATTGATAGTGAATTTTTTAAGGAATAAGTTATTTTTTTGTGGTTGCTATAATAGCGCCATCTTTAGCTTTTTCGCCGTATAAACTAACTGCGATAGGGCCTTTTAAATTATCAACATCATTTAGTTTGTCGGCTTTAGCAAGTTTGTCTAAAGTTTTAAAGTCACTTTCTTTTCCGTCAATAATAATTACCTTATTAAGGTTAGGCGTGTTTATAAAATTATATTTAGGTAAACTAAAATTATTTTTTGTTGAAACAGAGGCATTATTAACCCCGTTTACTTGGCTAAGAATTTGATCGGCTAATGAATTAAAATCAAAAGAGTCATTGTTTAAAAAGTCTTGAATATCTGTACTACTAAAATTAAATGAAAACGGATTAGCAGTTAAGAGACTATCTATTGGTTGTTTTCCCATAAACTGTTCCATTAAATCATTTATAGAAGTACTTCTTGACTTGTTATTTGTAGAAGAGGTAATAAATAAGTTGTTGTTTTTGTAACCTAAACTAATGTCGGGTATAGGTGTATTTGACGATAGGCTATAATTGCTATTCTTACCATCTTTTTTTAATGAAATTTGAATACTCGTTATTTCATTATTACCATTGTAATCAATTTTATTTAAATTTAATTCAATGTTATTTTCTCCAAAATAAGCAACCAGTTCTGTAAACTGATTTTCGGTAGTGTTTTTGTCAATTTCTGCTATTATATCATTATTATTTTGTTGTAAGCTTATATTGTTAATGTTATTTATATGAGCATAACTAGAGCTTATCGTAAATGTAAACAGAGTTATTAAGCGTAGTAATTTAAATTTATTCATGTTTGTGTTTTATACTTTGATAGATACATAAACCATACCTAAAGTTTTATAATGTTGTGCTTTAATGAAAATACGACAGCATTTTTTTAACGTTACAAGTTGTTAATTAGTAAGAGTAGCCTTTTTTAAGATGTTAGTAATTAAAAAATAGCCACTTAATATTTTCTATATTTGTGTGTTTGTAAAAATAAAATAATGAGCATTTTTTATATTGTTATTGGTCTATCTTTATTAGTACTAGGAGGAGAATTTTTAGTTAGATCTTCTGTAGCGTTATCATTTAAGTTTAATATATCTAAAATGGTTATAGGTCTTACGGTAGTTTCATTTGCTACCTCGGCACCAGAACTTTTAGTTAGTTTACAAGCTGCTTTAGATGGCTACCCTGCAATTTCTTTAGGAAATGTAATAGGTTCTAATATAGCAAATATTGGTTTGGTTTTAGGAATAACAGCCATTCTAGGACCTTTATTTGTAGATAAAGATTTTTATCGTTTACATTGGCCAGCAATGGCGGCAATATCGTTGTTATTGTATGTTTTTTTAAGAAATGATAATCAATTAAGTTTTACAGAAGGTTCTATATTGCTATTGTCAATAGTAGCTTTTTTAGTAGTGCTTATTCGTAAAGCTAAAAAGGCTTCCCTTTCAGGGGAAGAGGTTGAAGAATCGGATGAGGTTGATGATAGTTTAAGTGTAGCAACACCGTTTAAAATTGTAATTTGGTTATTAATAGGAGCATTGTCATTATATTTTGGTTCAGAACTTTTAGTAAAAGGAGCGGTAGCGTTAGCAACTAAAATGGGAATTAGTGAGCGTATTATAGCAGTTACCATGATTGCAGTAGGTACAAGTGTGCCGGAATTAGCAGCGTCTATAATAGCAGTAATGAAACAAGAAAAATCTATTTCTATAGGGAATTTAATAGGCTCAAATATATTTAATATAGGTTCTGTTTTAGGTATTACAGCAATGATAAAAGCTATTCCTGTTGAAAATGCAGAAATATTAACTAATGATATTTTCTGGATGTTAGGTTTTGCATTTGTATTAATACCCATTACTTTATTATTTAAAAGAAATGAAATTAATCGCTTTAAAGGTTTTTTAATTTTTGGAGCATATTTGTTTTTTGTGGTAACCACATTCATTAATTAAAAATTAAATAACTATTTGTTTTCGGCTACTGAAACCGATTAAGTTATTTTGAAAAGATATAAAAAGCCAAATTCTTAAGAGTTTGGCTTTTTTATATGATTTGCTTAAGCACTAATTTTATGTAAAGACTTATTTTTACAAAAAATAGTTAAAATGGCAAAAGGAGTACTTCTTGTAAATTTAGGGTCACCTGATAGTACAGATCCTAAAGATGTAAAAAGATATTTAGGAGAATTTTTAATGGACGAACGTGTAATTGATTTACCGTTATTGGCACGTACACTGCTAGTAAAGGGAATAATACTAAATACACGACCTAAAAAATCAGCAGCAGCATACCAAAAAATTTGGTGGGATGAAGGTTCTCCACTTATAGTAATTTCAGAAAGGTTAACAGCTAAGATTGATGATATGACATCGGTTCCTGTGGAGCTTGCTATGCGTTACGGATCTATGACCATTAAACAAGGTTTACAAAATTTACACGATAAAGGTGTTGATGATGTTTTTATTGTGCCATTATACCCACAGTTTGCAATGGCTACAACCGAAACTATATTGGTTTTAGCAAATGAATTAATAAGAAAGCATTTCCCTAAAATGCAGTTAACATCATTGCCAGCTTTTTATAAGCACCCAGACTATGTTAAAGTACTTTCAAAAAGTATAGGTGAACATTTAGATGGTTTAGATTATGAACAGTTATTGTTTTCATACCACGGTGTTCCTGAACGTCACATTAGAAAAAGCGATGTAACTAAATCGCATTGTAAAATAGATGGCAGTTGTTGCCAAAAAGCTTCTGATGCACATCAATATTGCTACCGCCATCAATGTTATGAAACTACGCGTTTAGTTGCTGAAGAGTTACAGTTAGAAGAAGGAAGCTATAGTACATCTTTTCAATCTCGTTTAGGGTTTGACCCATGGTTACAACCTTATACGGATAGGACTATCGAAAGAATGGGTAAAGAAGGAATTAAAAAAATGGCTATTGTTACCCCAGCCTTTGTTTCTGATTGTTTAGAGACTTTAGAAGAAATTGCAATGGAAGGAGAAGAAATTTTCCATGAAATGGGAGGTAAAGAATTTACAACGATACCATGTTTAAATGATCGTGACGACTGGGCAAAAGTAATGTCTCGTTGGGTTGATGAATGGGCGCATCAAGCATAATTTTTTATGATTAATAATTCCACGGAAGTATTAGGAACCAAATCTATTGGTAGTTTGTTGTTGCAACAAGCAATACCAGCAAGTATTGGTATATTAGTAATGTCGTTGAATGTATTAGTCGATTCTATTTTTGTAGGTAATTGGATTGGTCCATTGGCAATGGCGGCTATTAATGTTGTGTTGCCAGTATCTTTCTTTATTGCGGCAATTGGTATGGCTATTGGAGTCGGAGGATCTTCGGTATTATCAAGAGCTTTAGGAGCTAATAAATATGATAAAGCTGTTCGTGTTTTTGGTAATCAAATATCACTAACATTATTAATTACAATAAGTCTTGTTGTAATAGGTCTTTTGAATACTGATTACTTAGTAAATACGTTTGGAGGTCGAGGTGGTATTTTTAATTACGCAAAAGAATATTATCAAATAATATTATATGGGGTGCCAATTTTGGCTCTTAATATGATGGGTAATAATGTAATTAGAGCAGAAGGTAAACCCAAGTTTGCAATGTTTGCTATGATTATACCTTCAGTTACAAACCTGTTTTTAGATTACATTTTTATTAATGTAATGGGTAAAGGAATGGTTGGAGCTGGTTGGGCATCTACAATATCATACATTTTATGTTTTAGTTATATTTTTTATTACTTTTTAAAACATAGTAGTTTGCATTTACGTGCTAATTCTTTAATATTAAAACTAGATATTATTACTGAAATTGGCTCTTTAAGTTTAACAACACTAACACGCCAAGGTATTATTAGTGTGGTGTATTTAATTCTTAATAATATAGTTATAGATTTATCCGGAGAATGGGCAGTAACTAGTTATGCAATTGTAAGTAGATTATTAATGTTTATGTTGTTTCCTATAATAGGGGTAACACAAGGTTTTTTACCTATTGCAAGTTTTAATTATGGTGCTGAAAATTATGATAGAGTTATACAAGTTATAAAAACAGCTATTGCTTATGCAAGCGTATTGGGGTTGGTTATTTTTAGTTTTATAATGCTATTTCCTGAATTGATAACGCAGTTGTTTTTAAGCAATAAAGGAAATGTTCAAAGTTTAATAAATGAAAAAGTTTTAAAGGAAACACCAACAGCAATTAGATTAGTGTTTTGTATGGTTCCAATAATATCTTTACAGTTAATAGGTTCTGCTTATTTTCAAGCTGTGGGTAAGGCATTGCCAGCTTTTTTGCTAACCTTAACGCGTCAAGGTTTCTTTTTGATACCATGTTTGTTTATTCTTCCAAAATATTTTGGTTTAATGGGGGTTTGGTTGTCATTTGCTGTTTCCGATTTGCTTTCGACTATTATTACAGCTTACTTTTTAAATAGGGAAATCAAAGTAAACCTTCAGCAAATGATTGAAAATTAATTACCTTTAAACTTATGTTGTATTTATATATAAAATCATTACACTTAATTTTTGTTGTTACTTGGTTTGCAGGTTTATTCTATATTCCAAGATTGTTTATTTATCAAATAGAAGCCAATGAAAAAACAGAAATTGAACGAGATATATTATTACCACAATTACAGTTAATGACAAAACGTTTGTGGTTTATTATAACATGGCCATCAGCAATACTGGCTACATTTTTTGCTTGCTGGTTATTGTATTTAGCTCCCGACTGGTTAAGTCAAAGTTGGATGCATGTTAAACTGCTGTTTGTAGTATTGCTTTTTGCTTACCATTTTAAATGTCATCATATATATAAGCAATTGTCGGAAAGACAATTTAAATGGAGCTCTAATAAAATGCGTTTATGGAATGAAGTTTCAACCCTTATTTTATTTTCAGTGGTGTTTTTAGTAATCTTAAAAAACGCTTTTAATTGGATATATGGGGTAATAGGTATATTCGTATTAGCAGGTTTATTAATGTTAGGAATTAAATTGTACAAACGAATTCGAGA
>CAZJGP010000005.1:0-2818 GCA_964545595.1 uncultured Flavobacteriaceae bacterium
GCAAACCACTTTTTACAATAGCAAAAGCTTGTTTTAATAGTTTATTACATACTGCTATTAGTGCCAGTTTTTTACTTTTTCCTTTTGCTACAATTCTATCATATATTGCTTTACAAGCCTTATTATATTTACATGCATTAAAGCTACACATAAATAATAAATTCCTAAGTCGAGCATTACCTATTTTACTGATTCTCGATTTACCTCTTACACTACTTCCTGACTGCCGTATGGTAGGTGTTAAACCCGAATAACTGCATAATTCTTTAGCGGAATTGAATCGATGAAATCCATCGGTCATAATTAATAAAAACATAGCTGTTTTCTTGCCTATTCCTGGAATAGATTGTAATAATGTTAAGGATGTTTTATAACTCTCTTTTACTTTTGCTTCTAATAAAGCTTCTAATTTTTCTAATTCTATAGTTAAACGTTTCAATTGTAGTTTTAAAGACTTAAGCACTGCTTTTGACACACTTCCTAAGACTAATTCTCCATGAATTTTATTTTTTAATTGAGTTCCTTGTTTGGTATATAAAGCCAGTAAACTTAGTATTTGCAAACACTCTTGGTGGATTTCACTATGACCTTGCCATAAAGCAGGTTCTTGATTTACTCCATACTCATAAATCTGTTTCGCATCACTCTTATCCGTCTTTATTTTTGATAATTTCATTTGAATAAATCGCTTTATTTTTAATGGATTTTCTACAGATACTCCAATACCTTGTTCTTGTAAAAAATAGGCTAGCTTTAAATGATAATAACCTGTAGCTTCCATGACACAATGAGTAGAAACTGTAGTTATTGCTAATAACTTTTTAAACCCTGAGTAACTGTTTTTAAACTGATGATAATTACCTTGATTATCATAAAGATCTATAACATCTTTACTCACATCAATACCAATAAATTGCTTAACTTTATGCATAAGAAAAAGGGATTGGAAAGAAATAACTACTGGATATTCTACAACTTGAAAACGAGATCTGAAGTCTCATAGAACTGATCGAATTTTTAGTAGTAAAGCGTAGGGGTTATCAATGTTGACGAAGTCAATGCTTCTATGGCTAAAATAACCTTACTCTACGCTTTTTTATTTCTGATTAATATTGCTTTAATTTATAAAATGTAAACTTAAGCTGGCTATAATTAATGCGGGCTCAGGTGCTAGCCGAAATGTTTGCTGATTTGCATTGTCGCAAAAGCTTTTTTCTTATTTTTAACTACAAACTAAAAAACGGCAAAAGCTTTTGCTTGTGCTGGCTTGAAATTCGCTGAATTTCTACGCCGCACTAACCATAGATAGCCTAAACCGTTGTAGTTCATTTAAAAATAATGACTGAAAATAAATTAAAATTCGAAATAATCTGGAAAGATGATCATATGTTTGAAATGGAGATTTTTGCAGATAATGGTAGATACTCTGGTACTATAGAAGTATATGAATCTTCAAGTCAATTAATGGATTTCGCAAATGAATTGAGTAGATTTCCCTTTGAGAAAGAAACAATAACTAATTCTTACGGAGAAGCTGATAGTGAATCTTATTTTAAGATGGACTTTTATAAAGTTAGTCCAGCAGGAAAATGTGGTGTAAAAATCACTATGGAAGAAGACGTAACTACAGAACATAAAAACGTAGTAAAAGATAGTTTAATAATGGAGTTGATAATTGAACCAAATGCAATAGATGAATTCTATAAAGAATTAAAGTTTTTGTCTGTAAAAGAAAAAGGTTCCGCTGAATTAAAAGCTATTAGTAAATATGCAGGAATATAAATAACAACAAACTACAACACGGGTTATAATTAATGTGAGGTTAGTGCGAGCCGAAATGTTCGCTGATTTGTATGGTCGCAAACCCTTTTTTCTTATTTTTAACTAAACATAAACTAAAAAACGTAAAAAGCTTTTGCTTGTGCTAGCTTGAAGTTCTCTGAACTTCTGCGCCGCACTAATCATAGCCTAGATCGTTGTGTGTCATTAAAAACTGACGTAAAAACAAGATGAATAAATTAAAAATATTAATATTTATGACTGGATTTTTTTCTTGGTTTACTGGATGTAAAGAACAATCTGACAATCGAGATTTTGAAGATGATAAATTCAAAGTTGGTCAGATATGGAGATATGATAATAGAACTGGAGAGGAAAACTCAACTGTAGAAATTCTGAAAGTTGAAAAATATGAAAAAACAGGAATTGTAATTCATATTTATGTTAGTGGGATTAAAGTTAAAAACCCGAATAGACCTTCTGGATTTTCGGAGGAAATTGGACATTTACCTTTATCGAAAGAAGCTGTTATAAAAAGTGTGACTACTCTTCTTTCTGAAAATAATGAATTGACAGAATATAAAGACGGATACAATAATTGGAAAGAAGCTTTTGATAATAATAAAGGAGGAATATTTTCTATAACTGTTAAAGAAGCAGTTCAATACGTTGAAGAAACAATGAACACTGGAAAACAGGTTACTGACTAAAAAAACGAACACACAACAATAGCTATAATTAATACGGGTTTTGGTGCTTAATTCAAAGTTTAGTGTATTTTTATAAAGTCCGCCAAATCTTTTTGATTTGGCTTTAGAACAGAAAAATTAAAACAAAATAAAAAGTTTTGGCTAAATGCTTAGTTCGGAAACTACCGCTTCCTTACTCCCGTACTAACCATAGGTACTGTGTTAAAAAACAAGCTTTTTTTATAAAAATTTAGGAAACATCTTGATTAATCAAAATGTTATCCTGCGCAGCAAGAGCTTTATGCTTTTGCTGTTTTTTAGTTTCAAAATCTGCATCATAATACGCTTCG
>CAZJGP010000006.1:0-4918 GCA_964545595.1 uncultured Flavobacteriaceae bacterium
GTAGAAGCAACATCAATTAAAACCCCAAAAGATTTTCCAGGTACTTGATTGTTAAAAGCTTCAACTTGTTCTTGTTTTCTGAATGTACCAACAACAATTTCACCTTTTTCTAATACAGTTTTTGCCAACTGCTTTCCTAAACCAGAGGATACCCCTGTAATAAACCAAACTTTTCCTTCTTTAGACATTTTTTATTGTGTTTTTATTTTGACCCCAATTTAATGATAATGCTATAGATTTTTAAAACCTTGAATACTCAAAAAACAGAATTAATTTAATTTAAAATGATTAAAAATAATAATCAAAAAAGTTAATCCATAACCTTTTCACATTCAATAACTATCTGTTTATTTTGATAATTTGTTGTAAAAAACAAAAATCTATTTTTTTGTTCTCCTATTTTAAACTTCTTACGAATTTCAGCAACGGAAAGTTTAAAATTTCTAGTTACAACATTAGCATTCGATTTTACAAAATGCTTCATGTTTTTTTTGTTAAAATCAAGTACTTGTAAAATTTTAAAACGTTTCCCTGGAAATGCAATTAATTTATCATTGGTATATAAGTGAGAATGATCGTGAAGTTTATTTACATTATATTTTACAGAGAGCCATTTAAATGTTCCTGCTTTTAAAACAGGAGTAAAAGGTTCATATAAATAGGTTCCTATTTTACCAATTTTAGCCACTGAACTTTCTTCAGCATTATATGGTATGGAAAGCTTATTTACTTTTTTGTTTGTGATGTTTACAGCATGTATAGTTGGAATCTCGGTGAAATCTGTTGTAATATGCCAAACTATTTCTTTTACCTCATTATTAGTAGCTACAATATGAATATTTTTTCCACATTGTAATTCTTTTAAACCAACTGAAATATCTAAAATTGGAGCAGTTTTAATAAGAATATTTGGTATTGTTTTTAAAAATGTATCAAGCACAGTATTCACATCGGGCAAGCAATCTTTTAAAAAAAATACTTTTCCTTTTAGATCACTTCTTCTGGAAGGATCTATAAACAACCAATCAACTTTTGGCGTATCTAGAGCATGCTGAACGCCATCTGTGCAGAAACTTTTAACATTAGTGGTACCTAAAGCTTTAAAATTATGTTCCGCAATTTCTTGCAAACTTTTATTTAATTCGCAGTGATGGACATTAAAAACCTTTTTTGAAAAATAATACGAATCTATTCCAAATCCTCCTGTAACATCAACTAATAAATCTCCTTCAACTAATTCACTTTTGTACTGTGCTGTTAGCTCAGATGAAGTTTGTTCTAAATTCAAACTTGGAGGGAAAATTACTTTTTTATTTAAGAACCAAGTCGGTAGTTTCTTTTTTGATTTTTGTAAGCCTACTAATTGCTCTGCCAGTTCTTTAGAAGAAACCTTATTAAAAGGAGATTTTTTTAATACAATTTCAGCAGCAGAAGCATGTAAGTTGTCTAATAAAAACTCCCGCACCTCTTCTGTTAATAAATTGAAATTTAAATGCAATGGAGTTAAATTTCTTTAGTGAGTGATTGCACAATTTTATATTCCGAAAGGAACTCTTTAGCTATAACTTTAATAGCCGTGTAAAATGGAACAGCTGCAATTAAACCTGATATTCCAACAAGAATACTCATAATCAAAATTGCTAAAAATATTTCTAGCGGATGAGAACGAACACTGGTTCCAAAAATTATCGGTTGATTAACGAAATTATCAATCATTTGAATAACAAAATAACCAATTAATATATATATCATTTTGGGTAAAATAACTGTTGAGAAATCCATTTCTAAATTTCCAGTTATAGTTATTGCAATAATTAATAAACAGCCTATAACTGGTCCTAAATAAGGAATTAAGTTTAAAATTGCTGCTATTAAAGCTAGTGCTACTGGGTTATCTACTTTAAAAATCAATAATAATATGGTGTATAGAATAAATAACACAAACACCTGTAATAGTAGTCCAAGAAAGTATCTGGATAACAGTTCTTTAATTTTAGTAAAGGCATTCATGAATTTATTTTCATTTTCATTCTTTGCAAATACTAACAAACTATTTTCTAAAAGTGTACTGTCCTTTAATGCAAAAAAAGCAATAAAAATTACAGAAAATAACCCAATCATAAAGCCTCCAAAACTTCCTAGTATGCCATTAATTGCATTTGGTATCCAGTTTAAATCTAGGTATTTACTCATATCCGATTTTTGAATAACATCAACCATGTTAATACTTTCAATTCCAAAAAAAGCAGATACTTCATTACCCAATCTTATAAGATCATCACCTATAGCTTGAATATCTATTTGACCTAAAATTTGGGTTTGTTCTATAATTATTGGTAAAAACAAACTCAGTATACCAACGAAAACTAAAAGAAAAATAACTAAACATATAATTACTGCTATACTTGCTTTCATTTTTAACCGCTTGGTTAAAAAAAGCATCAAAGGTCTACCCATTAATGAGATACCTGCACCTAATAAAATGTATAGTAGTACAGATCTTATTAAATATAAAAAGTAAAACAAAAGAGCAACTCCAAAAATAATAGCGATCGCCCTTAATATTCCATTACTAATCGATTTACTATTCATTGTTTAATTATTTAACTGTTTTGTTATTTCATACAATGCTACAGTTGCTGCTTGCGAAACATTCATGCTTGAGTTTTACCCAAACATTTCAGTATGAACATGATTGTCACAAAGGCTTAACACTTGTTTTGAAACACCTAAACTTTCTTCTCCTAAAACTAACACATTTTTTTTGTTTTTTGAAAAAGTAAAATTACTTAATGCTTTACTCTCCTTGGTGATTTCTAATGCTGTAATTTCGTAGCCTTTATTTTTTACTTGCTGCAAGTACGATATAATATCTACATTGTCTTCCATTGTAACCCAATTATGGGTAGAGCGCGCTGTTCTTTTTAAACGGTTACTATTTAAATCTACTTTACAACCTCCAAATACTATTTTTTCAATACTAAACGCATCTGCTACCCTAAAAAGACTCCCTATATTAGCAGGCGAATTTACAGCATCGCAAACTAAAATTATTGGATTGCTTTTCTTTAAAAAGTTGGAATTTGTATGTGTAAGTTGCATTAATACGTAAAAGCGTAATTAATAATATTTGCACCCATTTGTAAAGCTTTTAGCCTTACGTTTTCAGGATCATTATGTACCTCTGTATTTTCCCAACCATCCCCTAAATCACTTTCGTAAGTAAATAATAATACCAATCTGTCATTATCAAAAATCCCCAAAGCTTGCGCTGGTTTAGCATCGTGTTCGTGAATTTTAGGTAAGCCTTTTGGGAATGAGTATTTATTTTTAAAAATAGCATGATCCAAACCTATGCTTACTAATTCTTTATCAGGAAACAATTTTGCAATTTCGCGTTTTGCATATTTTTCCATGCCATAGTTGTCATCAATATGCAAAAAACCACCACTCAATAAATAAGTCCTTAAATTTTTTAATTCAATATCATTAAATAAAATATTTCCATGCCCCGTAGCATGCACGTATGGGTAATCAAAAATATCTATACTTTCCGGCAGAACTTCGGCTATTTTAGTATCAATAGTGGTTTTTAAATTCTTATTACAAAAAGTAATAAGATTAGGTAAAGCCGTTGGGTTACTATACCAATCTCCTCCTCCATTGTAATGCAAAATTGCAATCTGTTGAGCGTTGAGAGCACAGCATGTAATAAAAAAAATACTTATGTAAGTGCATGCAAGTTTCATAAAAACATATTTATTACTTAATCTATATGTATTTATAGACTAATATTCCCACTCACGCTGTTTATTTAGCTCTTCTTCTACCTTAAGTTCATCTGAAGGTATAACTTTTAAGAACGATGGGTGTTGTTCAATTGCGAATTCTAATTGATTCACTATATCCTCTATACTATCGTTCTCATAATCAATTTCAAGGGGTTCTTTAATAATGAAAGATTGTAAAATTCCCCTTTTCTTGATTCTAATTCCTTTTTTATCAAAAGATCTTCTAAAACCATCAATAACAATAGGCACAACAATTGGTTTGTATCTTTTAATAATATGAGCTGTTCCCTTTCTAATAGGCTTAAAAGGTTTCGTAGTACCCTGAGGAAAAGTAATTACCCATCCGTCATCTAATGCTGTCTTAATATTGGTAATATCACTCATTTTAACCTGACGATTAACATCCTTTCCTGCCTCTCTCCATGTTCTTTCTATTGTTATCGCACCTGCATAAGCTAAAATTCTTGCAAGAGGTCCTGATCGCATAGTTTCTTTAGCAGCAACGTAATATAAATTCATTTTTGGTTGCCATAAGTATCCAATGTTTTTAATAGAATCTACTCTGCCACTTAAACTTGCATTAAATACATGAAACATGGCCACAACATCCGCAAAATACGTTTGGTGATTAGAAACAAAGAGTACATTCCTTTCGGGAAGCTAGGTAATGATTTCACTACCTTCAATGATTAGTTCATTAAAACCTCTATAACGCCTATGTGTCAAAGGAGCTAATATTCTAATTAGCCATTTTTTTATTATTAAATATTGTCCAAAAGGATTCTTTTTAAACAATCCCATAAGTTGTTGTTGTTTTGTCTATCGTGAAAACAAATATAGAAATTAATACTCCATAGCTTCTATAAAAAGCATTTTAAGTTCGTTTAACATCATTGCAGTTGCTCCCCATATTATATGATTCTGAAAAACAAAAGCAGGCACAACGAATTCTTTATTTTTTGGATCAGAAACAGTAACTAGTTTAGTCTTTAATGCTAAAAAGTCAGAAAAAGGAATTTTTAGCACATCGGCTACTTCATCTTTTTGAAGAATAAACTTTGGTGTGTAATCAATGGTACCTATAAATGGAAATACTTTATAATTGGAAACAGTAACATATACAGGAG
>CAZJGP010000007.1:0-27102 GCA_964545595.1 uncultured Flavobacteriaceae bacterium
CCTAATTTACCTTTAACAGTAACAATATTCCCTTTCACATCAACTGTGACACCAGACGGTATAGTTACTGGATTTTTACCTATTCTTGACATTTCTGTGCCTTTTTACTGTTAATAAACGTAACATAGTACCTCACCACCAACGTTTTCACGCTGAGCTTGCTTTCCTGTCATTACTCCATGAGAAGTAGAAACGATAGCAATACCTAAACCATTCAAGATACGAGGAATTTCTGAAGATCCAGCATACTTACGTAAACCTGGCTTACTAATTCTTTGTAATTCTCTAATAACTGGCTCTTTAGTAAACTTATCGTACTTTAAAGCAATTTTAATACTACCCTGTGTAGTAGTAGTTTCAAATTTGTAACTTAAAATATATCCTTGATCGAATAATATTTTAGTGATTTCTTTTTTAACTTTAGAAGCAGGAATCTCAACAACTCTGTGCTTTGCCGCATTAGCATTTCTAATACGCGTTAAAAAATCCGCGATTGGATCTGTATTCATTTATGTTTATTTGCGGTAATGGTTTTTAATCCCGATAAACAAATACCGGGATTAAACCTACTACCAATTAATACTATTAATAATATTACCAGCTTGCTTTTGTAACACCAGGTATTAAACCCTGGTTAGCCATTTCACGGAAAGTTACACGAGAAATACCAAACTGACGCATATATCCTTTTGGTCTTCCAGTTAACTTACAACGGTTGTGCTTACGAATAGGTGATGCATTTTTTGGTAACTTCTGTAATGCTTCATAATCTCCAGCTTCTTTCAAAGCTTTTCTCTTTTCAGCATATTTAGCAACCGTTTTAGCTCTTTTCACCTCACGAGCTTTCATTGATTCTTTAGCCATAACTAGTTCTTTTTAAAAGGTAACCCTAATTGAGTTAATAATGATTTCGCTTCACTATCCGTATTTGCGGTAGTTACAAAGGTAACATCTAATCCTGAGATTTTGTTAACCTTATCAATATCAATTTCAGGAAAAATTATTTGTTCCTCAATTCCCATTGAATAATTACCTCTACCATCAAATCCAGTAGCCTTAATCCCTTGAAAATCACGCACTCGTGGCAAAGAGATAGTTACTAAACGATCTAAGAATTCGTACATACGATCTCCACGTAAAGTTACTTTAGCTCCAATTGGCATCCCTTTTCTAAGTTTAAATGCCGCAACATCCTTCTTAGAAATCGTAGAAACCGCTTTTTGACCTGTAATAGTTGTAAACTCGTCTACTGCGTAATCAATTAATTTCTTATCAGCAACAGCACCACCTACACCTCTACTCAAAACTATTTTAGTAAGTTTTGGTACTTGCATAATGTTGCTATAGCTAAATTCTTCTTTAAGAGCAGTGATCACTCGATCCTTGTACTCTTCTTTAAGTCTAACTGTATAAGACATAATTATATTACTTCATTAGATTTTTTTGAAAAACGTACTTTCTTATCACCTTCAATACGGTATCCAACACGAGTAGTTTCTCCTGATTTTGGATCGATTAAAGCTAAATTAGAAATATGTAACGCAGCTTCCTTTTTTACAATTCCACCTTGTGGGCTAGCAGCGCTTGGCTTGTTATGCTTAGTAATTAAGTTCACGCCTTCAACGATCGCTTTATTCTTTTCAATAAGCACTTTTAAAACCTTACCCTCTTGTCCTTTGTTATCACCAGCTACAACTTTAACTAAGTCGCCTGTTTTGATCTTTAATTTTGCCATCTTTATAAAATGATTAAAGCACTTCAGGTGCTAATGAAACAATCTTCATGAACTGTTTGTCACGAAGTTCTCTGGCTACAGGACCGAATACACGTGTTCCTTTCATTTCACCGTTTGCTCCAATAAGGACACAAGCGTTATCATCGAAACGAATATATGAACCGTCGGCTCTGCGCACTTCTTTTTTAGTACGAACAACAACTGCAGTTGAAACTGTCCCTTTCTTAACACTACCGTTAGGGGCAGCTTCTTTAATGCTGACAACTATCTTGTCACCTACAGAAGCGTATCTTTTTTTCGTACCACCTAATACACGAATAGTAAGAACTTCCTTACCACCTGTATTATCAGCTACTCTTAATCTAGACTCTTGTTGTACCATCTTACTTAGCTCTTTCTATTACTTCAACTAATCTCCAGCATTTAGATTTACTTAAAGGACGTGTCTCCATTATCCTAACAGTATCTCCAATATTGCAGTCGTTTGTCTCGTCGTGTGCAACGTACTTTTTCGTTTTTAACACGAACTTACCATACATAGGGTGCTTTACTTTTTTTACCTCTGCAACAACAATAGATTTCTCCATTTTATTACTAGTAACTACACCAATACGTTCTTTTCTTAAATTTCTTTTTTCCATCTTTCCGGCAGAATTAAGCGTTTAATGCTCTATTAGTTAACTCAGTAGCTATTCTAGCAATAGATTTTCTCAAGTTACGAATTTGTAACGGGTTCTCTAAAGGAGAAAGCGAATGAGCCATCTTTAATTCAGAATACGCTTGTTTAGATTTACCAAGTTCATCTTGTAATTCAGCTACAGATAGTCCTTTAATTTCTGATTGTTTCATAATTCTCAAATATTAAGCTTGATAATCTCTAGCTACGATAAACTTAGTTTTTACAGGTAATTTTTGAGCAGCTAAGCGCAATGCTTCTTTAGCAGTTTCAAAAGAAACTCCTGCTATCTCAAACATAATTCTACCTGGTTTAACAACTGCAGCCCAATATTCCACACCACCTTTACCTTTACCCATACGTACTTCAAGAGGTTTCTTTGTAATAGGCTTATCTGGAAATATCATAATCCATAATGAACCTTCTCTTTTCATATGACGAGTAGCAGCAATACGCGCAGCTTCTATTTGTCTAGCAGTTACAAAATTTGCTTCTAATGATTTGATTCCGAACGTACCGTTAGAAAGCGTATGCCCACGTTGAGCAAGACCTTTCATACGGCCTTTTTGTTGTTTACGGAATTTTGTTCTTTTAGGCTGTAACATTGTCTAAAATTTCTTTAAAATTACTTTCTACGGCGTGGTTTATTACCACCTCGTCCTTGTCCTCTATCGTTTTTACCTCCCTTTTGCTTTGATAAACCTACCAAAGGAGAAAGTTCACGCTTTCCATATACTTCACCTTTCATGATCCATACTTTAATACCCATTCTACCATAAGTAGTATGCGCTTCAACTAAAGCATAATCAATATCAGCTCTGAATGTAGACAATGGAATTCTACCGTCTTTGTACGACTCTGAACGTGCCATTTCAGCACCATTCAAACGTCCTGAAATTAAAACCTTGATACCTTCAGCATTCATACGCATTGCAGCCGCAATAGACATTTTAATTGCACGACGGTAAGAGATACGGTTTTCAATTTGACGAGCAATACTCGTACCAACTAAAAATGCATCTAATTCTGGCCTTTTAATTTCAAAGATGTTCAATTGAACTTCTTTATTTGTAATTTTCTTAAGCTCTTCTTTTAACTTGTCTACCTCTTGACCTCCTTTACCAATAATGATACCAGGACGTGCAGTAGTGATAGTAACGGTTACAAGTTTAAGCGTACGCTCAATAATTACTCTCGATACACTTGCTTTCGATAAACGTGCATGGATATACTTTCTGATTTTATCATCTTCAGCTAGTTTATCTCCATAGTCATTACCTCCGTACCAGTTAGATTCCCATCCTCTGATAATACCAAGGCGATTTCCGATTGGATTTGTCTTTTGTCCCATATCTATTTATGAATTGCTTTGTGTATTGATTTTAGATCCAACCACTAATGTAACGTGATTAGAACGTTTTCTAATTCTGTGTGCTCTTCCTTGTGGTGCTGGACGCAATCTTTTTAACATTGCTCCACCATCAACACGAATTTCAGAAACGATAAGATCAGCATCTTCGATGTTCTCGTCTTCGTTTTTAGCTTGCCAGTTTGCCAATGCAGACAAAAGCAATTTTTCTAAACGACGAGATGCTTCTTTAGGGCTAAATCTAAGTATCTGAAGTGCATTTTCGACTTTCTCACCTCTTACTAAATCCGCAACTAAACGCATTTTTCTTGGTGAAGTAGGACAGTTGTTAAGCTTTGCAAAAGCAATTTGCTTTCTTTCTTCCTTAATTCTGTCAGCCATTTGTTTTTTACGAACTCCCATAGCTTACTTATCTTTTACCTTTATTTTTCTTATCCGTACCATGTCCTCTATAAGAACGTGTTGGCGAAAACTCTCCTAATTTATGACCTACCATGTTCTCTGTTACATAAACAGGAACGAATTGGCGACCATTGTGCACTGCTATTGTTTGACCAACAAAATCAGGACTAATCATAGAGGCTCTAGACCAAGTTTTGATTACTGTATTTTTGCCAGCTTCAACATTTGCTGCTACCTTTTTCTCTAACTTATAGTGAATATAAGGTCCTTTCTTTAATGAACGTGCCATATATTATTTCTTTCTACGTTCTACAATATACTTACTACTCGCTTTCGTTTTAGAACGGGTTCTGAATCCTTTAGCAGGTAAACCTTTTCTAGAACGAGGGTGTCCTCCAGACGAACGTCCTTCACCACCACCCATTGGATGATCAACCGGGTTCATAGCCACTGGTCTTGTTCTTGGTCTACGACCTAACCAACGTGTACGACCTGCTTTACCTCCAACTAATAACTGGTGATCACTGTTAGAAACAGCACCAACAGTTGCCATAGCAGCTGCAAGAATCATACGAACCTCACCAGAAGGTAATTTTACTGTAGCAAACTTACCATCTCTTGCCATTAACTGAGCAAAAGAACCAGCACTACGAGCCATAACAGCTCCTTGTCCTGGGTGTAATTCAATACATGAAATTATTGTTCCTAATGGAATTTCACTTAACGGCATAGCGTTACCAATTTCAGGAGAAACCCCTGAACCTGAAACTATGTTTTGCCCAACTTCAAGACCATTTTGAGCGATAATATAACGCTTTTCACCATCTTGGTAGTTCAACAAAGCAATAAATGCTGTTCTGTTTGGATCATATTGAATCGAAGCAACAGTTGCAGGAACACCCGCTTTGTTACGTTTAAAATCGATAATACGATACCTTCTTTTGTGACCACCACCTTTGTAGCGCATGGTCATCTTTCCTTGATTGTTTCGACCTCCAGAACGTTTTATCGGAGCTAACAAACTCTTCTCCGGCTTATCAGTAGTAATGGCATCAAATCCATTAACTACTCTAAATCGCTGTCCTGGGGTGATTGGTTTTAATTTTCTTACTGACATTTGTTAGTCTTAAAGATTACTGTATAAATCAATTGTATCACCTTCCGCCACCTGTACAATTGCTTTTTTAACAGCATTTGTTTTACCAGTAACCATACCTGTTTTTGTAAAACGAGTATTACGGTCCGGACGGACATTTATTGTACGAACTTTATCAACAGAAACACCGTAAGCAGCTTCAACTGCTTGCTTGATCTCTATCTTGTTCGCCTTCTTATTTACTACAAAACTGAAGCAGTTTCTTAACTCACTAGCAGCAGTAGCTTTTTCTGTAATAATAGGTTTAATTAAGATACTCATGGCGTCTATTTACTTAAATTCGTTTCAATTCCTTCTAAAGCACCTTCTAATAAAATTACATTGTTTGCATGCAATATTTTATAAGTACTTATTTCTGAAGCAGAAATAACTTCAGTGTTTTTCAAGTTACGAGAAGATAAATAAACATTCTCATTAGCCTCACCTAAAACAAATAAAGACTTCTTTGCATCTAAACCTAAGTTTTTCAACACACTTACAAAGTTTTTAGTTTTAGCTTCTTCAAAAGAAAAGTTCTCTAACACCGTAATTGAACTCTCTTGCGCTTTCATTGTTAAAGCAGATTTTCTAGCTAAACGCTTTAAACCTTTATTTAACTTAAAAGAGTAATTACGTGGTCTAGGACCAAAAATACGCCCACCACCTTTAAAAACACCAGACTTAATACTACCCGCACGAGCAGTACCTGTTCCTTTTTGCTTCTTAATTTTTCTTGTACTACCAGTAATCTCAGCTCTCTCCTTAGCTTTATGCGTTCCTTGACGTTGGTTTGCCAAATATTGCTTAACATCTAAGTACACAGCGTGATCATTTGGTTCAATAGCAAAAACAGCGTCAGAAAGGTTTGCCTTTCTACCTGTTTCTTTTCCGTTAATGTCTAATACTGCTACTTCCATTATTTCTGAATAGTTACATATGCGTTTTTGTGACCTGGCACACAACCTTTCACTAAAAGTAAGTTCTTCTCAGAAACCACTTTTAAAACACGTAAGTTTTGCACTTTTACTTTTTCGCCACCCATTTGACCAGCCATACGCATTCCTTTGAATACTCTAGCAGGGTATGACGCAGCACCGATAGAACCTGGAGCTCTTAAACGGTTATGCTGACCGTGAGTAGCTTGACCTACACCACCGAATCCATGACGCTTAACAACACCCTGAAAACCTTTACCCTTAGAAGTTGCAGACACATCTACAAACTCTCCTTCAGCAAAATGCTCAACAGTGATCACATCACCTAACTTGTACTCCTCCTCAAAACCTTGGAATTCAACAACTTTACGCTTAACAGCTGTACCGGCCTTTTTAAAGTGACCTTGTGCTGCCTTGCTAGCATTTTTCTCTGCTTTGTCATCGAAACCTAATTGAATAGCATCATAACCATCAACCTCTTCAGTTCTGACTTGGGTAACGACACATGGACCAACCTCAACTACAGTACAAGGAATATTTTTCCCGTTCTCGTCAAAGATGCTCGTCATGCCAATTTTCTTACCAATTAACCCAGACATTCTTAATTATTTAATTATTAATTATTTATAAAAAAAACTCAAGGTCGAAAATACTTCCGACCTTGAATGTATTTTTTTCCGTTTTTCCCTCGCTCGCAGCTCAGGACATGTAACTCTCACAAGATTAAGGTCTTTAGAGAGTGCAAATATAGTGATTAATTATGCTTCAACAAGCACTAATCTGTTAAAAAAACAACAATTACAAAATAAAATTCATTCAAAAAAATTGAATTACATTTATTATCTATAAAATTTACCTGAAACAAATCCCAAATAAAAAAGCCTTAGAATAAATTCCAAGGCTTTTTTTATTAATTACTAAAAAGTAATTACACTTTAATTTCAACTTCAACTCCACTAGGTAATTCTAGTTTCATTAATGCATCAATAGTTTTTGATGATGAACTGTAGATATCTAATAATCTCTTGTAAGAGCTTAATTGAAATTGTTCACGCGACTTTTTATTAACGTGCGGAGAACGTAATACAGTAAATATCTTTTTATGCGTAGGTAAAGGAATAGGACCTGTAACTACAGCACCTGTACTCTTTACAGTTTTTACAATCTTTTCAGCAGATTTATCTACTAAATTGTGATCGTAAGATTTTAATTTAATTCTAATTTTTTGACTCATTTTAGTAGATTTTAAGCTTGTTCTCCTTTTGCAGCCTTAATTACCTCTTCCGAGATATTTGAAGGAGTTTCAGCATAGTGAGAAAATTCCATTGTTGATGTTGCACGACCAGAAGACAATGTTCTTAGTGTAGTAACATAACCAAACATTTCAGAAAGTGGTACTGTAGCTTTTACAGTTTTAGCACCAGCACGGTCACCCATATCACTAACTTGACCTCTACGACGGTTCAAGTCACCAACAATATCTCCCATGTTTTCTTCTGGAGTGATTACTTCTAACTTCATGATAGGCTCCATAATTACCGCTTTAGCAGCTTTTGCAGAGTTTTTAAATCCTAACTTAGCAGCTAATTCGAAAGATAATTGATCCGAATCCACATCGTGATAAGAACCATCCTTCAAAGTAACTTTCATTGCATCAACTTCGTAACCTGCTAATGGACCATTTACCATAGCCATCTTAAATCCTTTTTCAATAGAAGGGATAAATTCTTTAGGAACGTTACCACCTTTAATTACTGAAATAAACTCAAGACCTTCTTTACCTTCATCTGCTGGTTCAATAGTAAATACGATATCTGCGAATTTACCACGTCCACCCGACTGCTTCTTATAAACCTCACGGTGTTCAGCAGGCTGAGTAATAGCTTCTTTGTATTCAACTTGTGGTTGTCCTTGATTAACTTCAACCTTAAATTCACGCTTTAAACGATCCACAATAATATCTAAGTGAAGCTCTCCCATTCCTGAGATAATTGTTTGACCAGATGATTCATCTGTTCTTGCTGTAAATGTTGGATCTTCTTCAGAAAGCTTAGATAAAGCTAATCCTAATTTATCAACATCAGCCTTAGTTTTAGGCTCAACAGCAATACCAATTACCGGATCAGGGAAATCCATTGATTCTAAAATAATAGGATTCTTTTCATCAGACATGGTATCACCAGTTCTAATATCTTTAAATCCTACTGCAGCACCAATATCTCCTGCTTCAATAAAATCGATAGCATTTTGTTTATTAGAGTGCATTTGGTAAATACGAGAAATACGTTCTTTTTTACCTGAACGGTTATTCAAAATATATGAACCAGCATCTAAACGACCAGAGTAAGCACGGAAGAAAGCTAAACGACCTACGAATGGGTCAGTAGCAATTTTAAATGCTAATGCAGAGAAAGGCTCCTTTGCATCTGGCTTACGAACAATCTCTTCATCTGTATTTGGGTCAGTACCTACAATACCTTCCTTATCTAAAGGAGAAGGTAAGTAACGACAAACAGCATCCAATAAGAACTGAACACCTTTGTTTTTAAAGGCCGAACCACAAATCATTGGAATAATAGCCATATCCATTACAGCAGCTCTTAAGGCAGCATGCACCTCTTCTTCTGTAATTGAATCTTCATCTTCCATGAATTTTTCTAAAAGATTCTCATCGTAACTTGCAACTTCTTCAATTAAAAGTGCACGGTACTTACGAGCTTCTTCTTTCATATCCTCAGGAATCTCTACTATATCAAAAGTAGAACCTTGAGTTTCATCATGCCAAATAATTGCACGGTTTTTAACTAAATCAACCACACCTTTAAAGTCTGCCTCATCACCAATATTTAATACAATTGGCACTGCGTTAGACTTCAACATATCTTTTACTTGTTGACATACAGCCAAAAAGTTAGATCCTTGACGGTCCATTTTGTTAACAAAACCAATACGTGGCACTTTATAGTTATCAGCCAACCTCCAGTTAGTTTCAGATTGTGGCTCAACACCATCAACTGCACTAAATAAGAAAACTAAACCATCTAATACACGTAAAGAACGGTTTACCTCAACAGTAAAATCAACGTGACCAGGAGTATCAATAATATTAAAATGATATCCTTTTGTATCCGCTACAGCTTTACCATTATCAGTTGGGAACTTCCATTCACAAGTTGTCGCAGCAGAAGTAATTGTAATACCTCTTTCCTGCTCCTGCTCCATCCAGTCCATTGTTGCAGCACCATCATGTACTTCACCAATTTTGTGGCTAACTCCTGTATAATACAGAACACGCTCAGTAGTAGTTGTTTTACCCGCATCAATGTGGGCAGCAATACCAATGTTTCTAGTAAATTTTAAGTCTCTTGCCATTTCTTAGAATCTAAAGTGTGAGAATGCTTTGTTTGCTTCAGCCATCTTATGAGTATCTACTCTTTTCTTAACCGCAGCACCTTCTTCTTTAGCAGCAGCTAAAACTTCAGAAGCTAATTTTAAAGCCATAGACTTTTCATTACGCTTACGAGCAAATAAAATTAACCACTTCATAGCAGTTGAAATTTTACGATCTGGACGTATTGGGTTAGGAATTTGGAACGTTGCCCCACCTACACGACGGCTACGAACCTCAACGTGTGGCATAACGTTAGATAATGCTTCTTTCCACACTTCAAGTGCAGTTTTCTCATCATCTTGCTTTTTTTCTTCTACAATATCAATTGCATCGTAGAAAATCTTGAATGCTGTAGACTTCTTACCATCCCACATCATCATGTTTACGAATCTAGTTACTAACTGATCGTTAAAACGAGGATCTGGAAGAATGGCTCTTTTTTTCGCCTTTCTTTTTCTCATGTTTTCTTTTAAGTTTTTTAGTTATCTGTTACAAGTTGTAAATCAAAACAACTTTTCACCTTTAACTTTTAAATTACTTTTTAGGGCGTTTTGCTCCGTACTTAGATCTACGTTGTGTTCTACCTGCTACCCCTGCGGTATCAAGTGCTCCACGAACGATGTGATATCTAACTCCTGGCAAATCTTTTACCCTTCCACCTCTAACCAATACTATCGAGTGCTCCTGTAGATTGTGTCCTTCACCACCTATGTATGCGTTCACTTCCTTACCATTTGTTAACCTTACACGGGCTACTTTACGCATAGCTGAGTTTGGTTTTTTTGGTGTAGTTGTGTAAACACGTGTACATACGCCGCGTCTTTGTGGACAAGAATCTAAGGCAGCCGATTTACTCTTCTTGGTTATTTTGGCTCTACCTTTACGTACTAATTGTGAAATTGTTGGCATAATTGCTTAACACTAATTATTAAAAAAAATTATTTCCCTCATTATAAGGGCTTGCAAAAGTATAAATAAAATACTTCTTTTACAAAGCCACCTTGTTTATTTTTAATACTTAACATTTTAAATCTAGAAATATTAACATTTATTTACAGAATGAATGATTTATTTTTACATTTCTAAACTAAATAAAACCTAAAGTGTGAGTAGTTTTTAAGCCCTCTACACTATAATTTATGAAACTGTATTCTTATAAATATTTACTTACAACTACCTTAACTTATTTGTTTTACAACATAAGCTATAGCCAAAGTAATTATTATCTTAAAACTACAGATCAAGAAATTGTTAACGAATTATCATTTAGTAAATACCGCTTACTTAAAGCACATATTGAAGAACAAACAGCTCTTTTACAAGAAAAAGGCTATTTAAATGCAAAATACAGTAATCTTAAAAAGGTAAATGACTCTTCTTTTTCTACAACCTTAACCAAAAACAGAAAAACAAAGAGCATTTACATAAACAACTACACCAAGTTACCATACATTATACAGGAATATTTATCAGACAATTCTAAAAAAGAAAATAAGTCCATACCCTTTTCATCTTTTAAGAATAAAATAGAAGCCTTAAACTCCAAGTTATCAAAGGAAGGAAACCCTTTTAATAGCATTCAATTAAAAAACATTATTACTTCTGGCGACAGCCTTATTGCTAATTTAGATATTCAAAATTTACAAAAGAGAACGATAGATTCTATTATTATAAAAGGTTACCCTAAATTCCCTAGATCATTTTTACGTTTTTATTCTGGCTTAAAGAAACAAAACATTTACGAAGGAGATAAAATTCAAAAACAAAGCTCACTACTAAACGGGCTTCCCTTTGTATCTACTACTAAACCTGCAAATATTTTATTCAACCCCAAAAGCACTCAATTATTTTTATATCTAAAAAAAGAGTCTGCAAATAATTTTGATGGATTTTTAGGCTTTTCTACCGATGAAGAATCTGGAGATGTTGTTTTAGACGGTTATCTAAATTTAAATCTAATTAACAATTTAAATTTTGGCGAGGAGCTAAACCTTACTTACAAAAGTGACTCTAATGAGCAGCAACAATTTAGCGTAGATGTCAGGCTTCCTTATATTTTTAAACTACCAGTAAGTTTAGAAGCTAGACTTTCTATTTTTAGACAGGATGATGAATTTTCTTCTACAGAACAAAACATAGGACTTAATTATACTATTACCCCTAAAATTGAAGCCTTATTGGGTTACAAAAAATACGAATCAGCTGACTTAAATGAAAACGAAAATATAATTAGCTTAAATACTAATTTTGAATCAACATTCGTTGAAACCGAATTTAAATACACCAATAAACAAGACAACCTTTTATTTCCTAAAAAAACAAGCATTATTCTAAATAGTGAGATAGGCTCCAGAAGTGAAGACAAAGTCAAACAATTTAAATTAAACCTAGAAGCTAGTCATATTTTTTCATTAACGAAACGCAATAGCTTTTATTTAGGTAGTAACACTAAGTATTTTGAATCAGACAACTTTTTAAACAATGAACTTTATCGTTTTGGAGGAATCTTATCTATTAGAGGTTTTGAAGAAAATAGCCTTAGAGCAACATTATTCAGTGTCTTAAATACAGAATACAGATACCAGTTAAGCAATACTATATATGCACATACCATTTTAGATTTTGCTTATATAGAAAACCAATTATTAGAAAGAACTGACCAATTAACAAGTTTTGGATTAGGAATTGGAATGTTAACTAAAGCTGGCCTTTTTAAACTTAATTACGCTAATGGAACAAGTGATGATATTCCTTTTGAATTCAGCAATTCGAAAATACACATTAGCCTTACCGCTTTTTTCTAAACTTTCTTTTTCTAAGTTATTCTTACTATTATAAAAAAAGCCAGAACTATCTTTTAAGGAATTCAAATTTCATAATTTTGCATTATGGATAATGAATCACAACTTTTTGGTATACACGCCGTAATGGAAGCCATTAAATCAGGTAAAACTATTGACAAGATCTTTCTTCAAAAAGGTCTTCAGGGAGCTTTATCTAAAGAATTAATTGTTTTACTTAGAGAACATAAAATTGTTCCTAATACAGTACCAGTTGAAAAACTAAACAAACTTACAAGAAGAAACCATCAAGGTGTAGTTGCTTTTATGGCTCCTGTTAGTTTTCACGATCTAGAAGAACTTATTATTCAAACTCAGGAAAAAGGAGACATTCCTTTATTTATTATGTTAGACCAACTAACCGATGTTAGAAATTTTGGCGCTATAATTAGAACTGCTGAATGTGTAGGTGCTCACGGAATTATTGTTCCTAAAACAGGATCTGCTCCTGTATCAGATGACACAATAAAAACATCAGCTGGAGCTGTGTTTAATATGCCTATTTGCAAAGTTGATCATTTAAAAGATGCCATCTACCTTTTACAAGCAAGTGGAATACAAACTGTAGCTGCTACCGAAAAAACAGAAAATACATTATATGATGTAGATTTAAAAAACCCTACTGCTATAGTAATGGGATCTGAAGGAACTGGAGTTTCTTCTGGTGTTTTAAAAATAGTAGATCACAAAGCCAAATTACCTATGTACGGTAAAATTAGCTCTTTAAATGTTTCGGTTGCTGCTGGAGCTTTTTTATACGAAGCTATTAGGCAACGCTTATAATTTCATTTTACACAATAACCAAAAAAGCCTCTAAAATATTTTAGAGGCTTTTTTGTATAATAACACTTGTATGTATTAACAACATCCACTACCTGGCGCACAAGAGACCCCTTCAGGTGCAATTTCAGGAAGACCACAAAGCTCTTTTGCTTTACAGTCCGTAGAAATTACGTGTAATTTAAAAATTAATTGATTTTCTTTTTCCACAACATCTTTAATATCTAAACTAGCTGTATGAAAGTTTGCATTACTATATTCTAACTTTACTATAGATTCTAATTTAAAAGCTTTTACACTAGATACCTTTTGAAGAATTTTTAATGCTTTACAAGCAGTCATGTAATCTTTTTTACCTAACTCATCAGGACTTTCCCATAATTGAATAATAGTTTCATTCCAGCTATCAGGTTGACCACCACAATCTACACTTTCAACACCTATTGCTTTTACTTCTGTTATATGATAATTTGCACCAACTAACAAACCTGGAGCATACTCAAATAATAATTCTTTCTCAGTATTCTTAGAAAGAGTATCTATAAAATCTCTTAACTTATTCATATTTTAATCTTTTAAAGGCTTTACTAAACAAATTTAGCAACAATTTTATCTACAATAGTCTGAGCTAGTTTTTCTTTACTTTGAACTGTCCAACCCGCTACATGAGGTGTTAAAATTACATTTTCTAATGTTAACAGTTCTTTAAATTCTTCGGGCATGGTGTTTTTTTCTGAAAAAAGTTCTTCAAAAGACAATTTTTCATACTCCAAAACATCTAAACCTGCTCCTAAAATTTGTTTCGATTTTATGGCTGTTACTAAATCTTTAGTCACTACACTTTTTCCTCGAGCTGTATTCATTAACCAAAATGGCTTTTTAAACTTACTAATAAAATCAGCGTCAATCATTTTATTAGTCAATGGAGTCCACGGCGTATGCAAACTTAAAACATCCGTTTTCTCAAACAACTCTTCAAGCGATACTTGTTCTGCATTACTATCGTCAACATCTTCTTTTATATCATAACAAATTACCTCTACATTAAAACCTCTTAGTTTTTTAGCAAAAGCTTTTCCCATATTACCATAACCTATTAAACCAACTGTTAAACCATCAAGCTCAATACCTCTATTTTCTTCACGAAACCATTGTCCGTTTTTTACTTGTTGATTAGCTACATTTAGCTTATTGAACAAACCTAAAATCATTCCTAAAGTATGCTCTGCTACTGCATTTCTATTTCCTTCAGGAGCCGAAAACAACTCTACTCCTTTTTCAGCTGCATAATCTAAATCTATACTTTCTAAGCCTGCTCCTACTCGAGCAATAAACTTTAAGTTAGTAGCTGCGTCTAAAAATGACTTATCAATATTAAATCGACTACGAATAACAATACCATCGTAATCTTTTATTTTTTCTTCTACTTCTTTTTTTGTTGAAGTGTAATCTTCTTCATTAATAAAACCAGCCTTTAATAATTGATCTTGTAGTAAAGGGTGGTTATTATCTAAATGTAATATTTTCATAAACTGCAATACTTTTTAATACAGGTAATTATTTAATTTGAGGAAATTGCTTTGGAAAGAAATATAAGCTCACAAAAAACAACAAAAATGCTACCCCAATATAAATCAATACTTCTTTTATAAAAGATTTTTTTACAAATTTCACTTGGTAACCAATATGAAACTTCCAAAAATATTCAATTAAAACTAATCCTCCTGATAAATTAATTAATGACGCAATCAACAAGTTTCCATTATTAGTATGAAAAACAAGTCCTGATATTGCTGATATTACGAAACTAATAATAAGTGCTATAATTGATTCGCTTTTCTTTCCTGCTTTACGCAAATTTAGAAACATTAAAAAACCACCAAAAATAACAGAGAACAAGACAGATAAACCCAAAATAACCATTGGCGAATAATATTCTGGTATTTCCGCATTAACTTTATTCTTTGCATCCTCTATTACTTCCTGTTTTTTTACTTCAACCGCTTTTGCGTTGTTTATTAATTTATTTAATTCTGCATCTTGCACTTCAGACAAATTAACATTACGACTTTTAAGTTCCGATAATGCAGCCATCCTTGCCTCGTCATGATACATTTCTTTATTAAAAGCTATTTCTGCAAGCTCATTATCAGGTTGTCTTTTGTAATAAGTTGCGTATTGATTTTTTATTTTCTCTTCCATCATTCTAAACTCCTAATCCTTTTATTTTTTTAAATTTTTGCAATGCATTCCCATCGGTTAAACTGGCAACATATTGACAAATACTTATTAAGCGCAAATATAAGTCCTTGTTTTTATAATCGAAATTTTCTCCTTCGGCCTTTAATATTAAATTATCATAACTAGTTTCTTGACCTTTATTATAGTTTTCCGTAGCATGACAATACGTATCAAGTAACGTATTTAGTATTTGGTAACCTGCAATTTCTTTTTCAATAACCTCAGGACTTTGATAAATTTTATCAAAACTGATTTTTAAAATATCATTTATCTGTGCACTGTATTTACTTTTATCTAGCAGCCCTGTTTCAAAAGTTCCATTTAAAATAGCTTCTTCATTATTAATAAAAGTATCTACTGCCTCGCCTATTAAAGTTCCAATAGCCAATGCTCTTAAATAACTTAAACGCTGCGCTTTATTAACTAAACTATGGTATTTGTTTGTATTAATTTTATCTTTTATTAATTTTATTAAATACTCAAGGGCATATTCTTCTTCCAACAAACCTAAGTTAATACCATCTTCAAAATCGATAATTGTATAACAAATATCATCAGCAGCCTCTACTAAAAACGTTAACGGATGCCTATAATAACAAGCTTCTCCTTCAATAGTCTCTTTAATTAAACCTAGCTCCGTTGCTACTTCATTAAAAAAACCTGCTTCACTCTGAAAGTACCCATATTTTTTATGCGCAATATGTGCAGTTGGTTTATGTGGTAATGATGCTTTTGGATATTTTAAAAATGCTCCTAGTGTTGCATACGACAATCGTAAACCTCCTTCAATACCATTTTTTGATTCCGTTAAAATTTTAAACCCATTTGCATTTCCTTCAAAACGTGTTAAATCATTGTACTGCTTGTCAGTTAATAAATCTTTATACTTTACACCTATACCCGATTTAAAATACTCTCCAATTGATTTTTCTCCAGAATGCCCAAAGGGAGGATTCCCTATATCATGCGACAATGCCGCAGCTGCAACAATTGCTCCAAAATCATTAAACTGATATCCATGAGTAGTTTCTAACGACGGGTATTTCTCTAAAATCTTTTTTCCTACTGCTCTACCCAAAGAACGCCCTACTACCGAAACCTCTAAACTATGCGTTAAGCGCGTGTGTACAAAACTAGTTTTAGACAATGGCACCACTTGGGTTTTGTCTTGTAAACTTCTAAAAGCAGGCGAAAACACAATACGGTCATAATCTACCTCGAACCCCAAACGAGTTTCATCTTCTTCTTTTCGTAAACGCTTATTTGTATCTCCTTGTTTTCTTAATGATAGTAATTGCTCCCAATTCATTGTATTCTGTAATTTTTAAGCACTCCTAAACTAATGCAGTATAGGCTCGTAAAAATAAGCATAATTAACCTGTTCATTAACTAAATATTATTTTGCTTGGTACGAAATAAAACGAATAACAAAGCTTTAACCAAAGGGCGTTTCACAAAGCCACATCTATATATAACTCTTTAAGTAATGTTTTCGAATTTAAACAGACTAAACAACTTATAAAACAACACTTATAATCATGAGATATTTATTCTTTTTCATACTTACCTTAAGTTCATTATCATTATTTGCACAAGAACGCACCGATCCTAAAAACCAAAGCGAAGAACTTGGAACGGTTAGCTGGTACAGAGATTACCAACAAGCATTAAGTTTATCTAAAAAAGAAAACAAACCTGTACTTATTCTTTTTCAAGAAGTGCCTGGTTGTTCTACATGCCGAAATTACGGACACAATGTATTATCGAATCCATTAATGATTGATGCTATTGAAAATGAATTTATCCCTCTTGCCATATACAATAACAAAGGAGGAAAAGATCGTGAAGTTTTAAACCTATATAAAGAGCCAACCTGGAATAACCCTGTTGTTAGAATAGTAGATGCCAATGGTAAAAACATTGCTACAAGAGTTGCCGGAAATTACTCAGCAAAAGGTTTATACAATGCCATGCTACAAGCTTTAAAAAAATCAGAAAAAGACATACCTAAATACATGGAAATTCTAGGTAAAGAAATTAGCGCTGCTAGTTCTCCTAAACTAAAAGAAGAATATTACAAAATGTACTGCTTTTGGACTGGCGAAGGTCAATTAGGTAGTGTTGATGGCGTACTGTCTACAAAAGCTGGTTTCATGAATGGAGAAGTTGTAAAAGTAACTTACGACAGTAATATTGTTTCTTCAGACGATCTAGAAAGTTTTGCCATTAAAAGGCAAATGCAACACGTACCAGCTAGTAATTTTAGACACTCTCAAAAAGACGAAGATTATTATTTACAACATAGTGCTTTTAAATATATTCCTTTAACAGAAATACAACGAACAAAAATTAACAGCGCTTTAATTAATAAACAGAACCCTTTACAATACCTGAGCCCTTCTCAAGTAAATTGGATTAAGAACAAAAAATCTAAAGAAGTTTTATTTAACCAAGATTTCAAAAAAGGTTGGGCTTCACTTAGTAATTAGTTGATAGTTGATGAACATAAAAAAAGCCACTCAAAATTGAGTGGCTTTTTTTTATATTTAAATGCGAATAAATTAAGATCCACACATTAAACAATCGTCTCCTTCTGCTTCTTTACTTTGAGCTATTAGATTCTTTAATTCTTCTGGCGTTAAACTTCCTTCTGTAGAAATTACAACTGGCTCTGCTTTTTTAGTTTTTGGCAAAGAAGGATCTACTGAAGCGTCTACACTTGGTTTTTCAACTTCACTGTTTGTTTTTAAGGTAAACTTAATTGCATCTACTGGAGATTTAGTTCTTAAGTAATACATACCTGTTTTCAAACCACTCTTCCAAGCATAGAAATGCATAGAAGTTAACTTAGACATTGTAGCACCTTCCATAAACAAATTTAAAGATTGTGACTGATCAATAAAGTAACCACGTTGGCGAGACATGTCGATAATATCTTTCATACTCATTTCCCAAACAGTCTTATAAAGATCTTTTAACTCTTGAGGAATTCCTGTTATGTTTTGAATAGAACCATTAGCTCTCATAATAGCATCCTTAAGATCATTATTCCACAAACCTAGCTCTACTAAATCATGTAACAAATGCTTGTTAACTACAATGAATTCTCCTGATAATACTCTACGAGTATAGATATTACTTGTATAAGGCTCAAACGCTTCGTTATTACCTAATATTTGCGATGTTGATGCTGTTGGCATTGGCGCAACTAATAATGAATTACGCACACCTGATTTTGCAATCTTCTTACGTAAACCAGCCCAGTCCCAACGACCACTTAATTCTTCATCTTTTACTCCCCATAAGTTGAACTGAAATTCACCTTGTGACATTGGTGAACCTTCATAAGTTTCATAAGGCCCTTCAATTTCAGCTAATTCATTAGAAGCTGTAACAGCAGCAAAATACATAGTTTCAAAAATATCACTATTTAATGCTTTTGCTTCATCGCTAGTGAACGGCATACGTAACATAATAAATGTATCTGCTAAACCTTGAATACCTAGACCTACTGGTCTATGACGCATGTTAGAGTTTTCTGCCTCTTTAACTGGGTAATAATTACGATCTATTACTTTATTTAAGTTTTTCGTTACTTGTTTAGTAACTTTAAACAATTCATCATGATCAAACTTACCACCTTTAACAAACATTGGTAAAGCAATAGAAGCTAAGTTACACACTGCTATTTCATCTTTACTTGTGTACTCCATAATTTCAGTACATAAGTTTGATGAACGTATAGTTCCTAAATTCTTTTGGTTCGACTTACGATTTGCAGCATCTTTATACAACATGTAAGGTGTACCTGTTTCAATTTGAGATTCTGTAATTTTCTCCCAAACATCACGAGCCTTTACCGTTCTACGCCCTTTTCCTTCTGCTTCGTAACGTGTATATAATGATTCAAACTCTTCACTATGCACATCATACAAACCTGGACACTCATGCGGACACATTAAAGTCCAATCTCCGTCTTCTTCAACACGTTTCATAAATAAATCAGAAATCCACATAGCATAAAATAAATCACGCGCACGCATCTCTTCTTTACCATGATTCTTTTTTAACTCTAAAAAGTCAAAAATATCGGCATGCCAAGGTTCCATATACACAGCAAAAGAACCTTTACGCTTTCCTCCACCTTGATCTACATAACGAGCAGTATCATTAAATACTCTTAACATTGGAACAATACCATTAGATGTTCCGTTTGTACCAGAAATATATGAGCCAGTAGCACGGATGTTATGAATAGACAAACCAATACCACCTGCAGATTGAGAAATTTGAGCTGTTTGTTTTAACGTATCATAAATACCCTCAATACTATCATCTTGCATTGTTAATAAGAAACAAGAAGACATTTGAGGTTTTGGTGTACCTGAATTAAATAATGTTGGCGTAGCATGTGTAAAGAACTTTTTAGACATCAACGTATAAGTTTCAATAGCCGCATCTAAATCATCTATATGAATACCAATAGACACACGCATTAACATGTGCTGTGGTCTTTCTGCTATCTTACCATCTAGTTTTAATAAATATGAACGCTCTAAAGTTTTAAAACCAAAGTAATCATAACTAAAATCACGATTATAAATAATAGTAGAGTCTAGCTTCTCTTTATTATCCATTACCGCTTTGTAAACGTCATCTGCAATTAACGAAGCTGATTTACCTGTACGAGGATTCACGTACTCGTATAAATCTGTAATAACTTCAGAAAAAGTTTTCTTTGTATTCTTATGCAAGTTAGACACCGAAATACGGGCAGCTAATTTTGCATAATCAGGATGAGCAACTGTCATTGTTGCAGCAATTTCTGCTGCTAGATTATCTAATTCACTCGTAGTAACACCGTCATATAATCCTTCAATTACACGCATAGCCACTTTAACAGGGTCTACTAAATCATTTAAACCATAACACATTTGACGAACACGAGCTGTGATTTTGTCAAACATAATTGGTTCTTTTCTGCCGTCTCTTTTTACTACGTACATAATATGCTAGTTTTATTTGCTTTCAAAAAAGGGGTTTGAATCCTGTACCACTCCTTTACAATGAAAGCTGGAATTAAATAATAATCAATTAATCTAAATTTTTACGACAATAGTCGAATAAGGAAGTGCTTAATTTCTTTTAGAAATCAGCATCGAAACTTAGCTTTTCAGCTTCAGAATCTTTATTTAATACTCCTGCTTTTTGATATTCAGAAACACGCTTTTCAAAAAAGTTAGTTTTTCCTTCCATACCAATCATATCCATAAAGTCAAATGGATTAGCCGTATTAAATTCTTTACTACATCCTAGTTCCGACAATAAACGATCCGTTACAAACTCTAAATATTGAGTCATTAACTTTGCATTCATTCCAATTAAACTAACTGGTAAAGATTCTGTAATAAATATTTTTTCAACTTCTAAAGCTCCAAGAATAATTTCTTTAATACGAGCTTCAGGTACTTTATTTATTAAGTGTTTGTTATGTAAGTGAACTGCAAATTCAGTATGCATTCCTTCATCACGAGAAATTAACTCATTAGAAAAAGTTAATCCTGGCATTAATCCTCTTTTCTTTAACCAGAAAATAGAACAAAATGCTCCCGAAAAGAAAACTCCTTCTACTGCAGCAAAAGCAATTAAACGCTCTGCAAAAGAATCCGAATCAACCCAATTTAAAGCCCAATCTGCTTTTTTCTTAATAGCAGGAAATTCTTCTAAAGCTCTAAATAATTTATCTTTTTCAACTTCATCCTTAACATACGTATCAATTAATAATGAATATGTTTCCGAATGAATGTTTTCAATCATCATTTGAAAAGTATACACGAACATTGCTTCAGGATATTGAACTTCATTTACGAAGTTTTCACCTATGTTATTATTAACAATACCATCACTTGCAGCAAAGAAAGCAAGTATATGTTTTATAAAATAACGCTCGTCATCAGAAAGCTTTGTATTCCAATCCGCAATATCTTGATGCAAATCAATTTCTTCAGCAGTCCAAAAACAAGCTTCCATTTTTTTATACCAATCCCACAAATCATCATGCCTAATCGGAAAAATTACAAACCGGTTTGGATTCTCTTTTAAAATTGGTTCGATTACTGCACTCATTATTATTGCTTTTTGGAAATGATATTTATTGCTTTACAGCATATACAAAGATGTAAAAAAAGTGGTTTACTTTTTAACTTTTTTACCAAAAAACACACTTAACTTTTCAACATCATTTTATCCAAAAAATAAGCACAATATCGCCAACAAGTATATTTAACAAGGGGTAAGAGCGTTTTATAATTTTAACAAAAAAGTTACAAACAAGCTGTTTATAACTAAGACAAACCCATACAACTAAAGACTTTGCGAAGGTTTTTTTTAGAAAATTTCAACAATCAATAATTGTTGAAAACTGTTGATATTATTTTTTTTCAAAGTCTTTTGCTACGTTTTCAAGTTCTAAATACCAATCTTCTCCAAACTTACGCACCAGACCTTCTTTTACAAACTTATAAACAGGCACTTGCAATTCTTTACCCAAAGAACAAGCATCATCACAAATTTCCCATTTATGATAATTAACAGCAGAAAACTCAGAGTAATCTTGAACTCTTATAGGGTATAAATGACAAGAAACAGGTTTTTTCCAACTAATTTCTTCTTTATTGTACGCCTCTTCAATAGCACATAGAGCAGTCCCTTTATCATTAAAAGTTACATAAGCACATTCTGCATCATTAACAAGTGGAGTTTCTAAATCATCATCAGAAGTAACTATAGAAGTCCCTTTCTCTTCTACAGCATTAATTCCTTCTTGCCTCATATAAGGCTTTACAACAGGGTAGATTTCTTTTAAAATAGTTACTTCTTCTTTATCCAAAGGTGCACCTGCATCACCTGCAACACAACACCCCCCTTTACATGAAGATAAATTACAAACAAAATCTTTCTCGATAATATCTTCCGAGACTAAAGTTTTTCCTAGTTGAAACATATTTACAAAGATAGTATATGAAGCATAAATTAATATCCATCGATTTTACTTTTTAATACAAAGCACAAAAAAACCCTGTCTAAATAGACAGGGTTTAAATTATTGAGATAAGAAATTATTAATTTCTTGTAGCGTCACCAGATCTAGTTGAATAATTAATTTTCAACTGGTTTACTTCTCTTAATTGCTCTTTAATATCACCTACAAGACCCATATTTGTTTTTTGATCTACTTTTAAAGCAGTAGTCAATTTACCAATTTGATCTTCTGGGGTATTAGATCTAACTTCTTGTACAAAATTTTGAACTTCTGTAATTCTACTTACAAACTTATCATTTAATTGCACTTTAGATTCTGATCCAAATTTCTTGTATCCATCTCCAGGTTTACCAGCATAAACATACATAACTAAGCTTCTATTTTCAAGTTTTTCTACTTGATCAGCTAATGGCAATGTATTATCAACCATTAATGTACTATCACGCATAACTGTTGCAACCATGAAAAAGAACAAAAGCATGAATACGATATCAGGCAATGATGCTGTTGAAATCGCTGGAAGTTCTTTACCGCCTCCTTTTTTAAATTTAGACATCTTGTTTATCTTTTAAATGATTACTCTATTCTTTAGCTTCAGCTTCTGAAATCTTTTCAGGGAACAATGACTTAACTTCGTCCATTTTAGCTTTCAACTCATCTTTATCTTCAAGATCATTAGCATCTTTATACCTTGCTTTCATGCTTGAATAAGTTTCACCGTACAATCTTTTACCTTCACGATTACGTAAAAAAGTATAAGCAGCTACTAATTCATTTTGAATCCCTATGTAGGTACCATAATTTGTTTCGCGACTGTTTTGTACCGAGATTACTGCTTTTTCTGGATTATCAGAAGAAGAAGGATCTTTTGCTCCTCTACAGTAAGCACAATGCTTAATTTGATCTGCATTACCTTTAGATGCACCTCCGTTATCTAAAAATGCAATTGTAGCTTCACGTAAGTTTTTCAACTCCATGTTCTGATCCTCTACTAATAATTGATTATTCTTATTTACAATAACTGTAAACAAGTTTTTTTCTTTAATCTTCGGAGGAGTAATTTGAGTTTCGTCAAATTTTGGAGGTAACTTTCTGTTAATACCTGTATCTGATGCAATGGTAGTTGTTACCAAAAAAAAGATAAGAAGTAAGAATGCGATATCTGCCATAGAACCTGCATTTACCTCTGGTGCTGATCTCTTTGCCATATCTTTTAGTTACTTATTGATTTTCTTACCATCCCGAATACAACAGAAACAATAGCTAAAGCTGAAAAGATATAGAATGAAATAATACCCGCCTCAACTAACTTAGTAGTACCAGCTGTAATAATATCTCCATCTTTTGTTATTACTTCTTGTCCGCTTGAAAGCGCGTAAGCTATACCAACTATCACCGCAAAAACAGCAACACCTAAACCTACTTTTTTCAAACTCGAAGGATTTTTAATTAATCCTGAAATTACAGTTGCAATTGTAGCAATAACTAAAACAACTATAACGACTACAGCTAAGCTATATAATGGCGAAACTGCAGCTGTAGTTAAACCTAATGGTAACTCTCTAGCTTCTGTAGCTTCTTTCTCAAGCATTAATTGAGAGATGTTACTGTTCATTAAGTACAACAACACCGCAGAAAGGATTCCTACTGCAAGAACTACGTATGATAAAATTTTTGAAATTTTCATGTGTAATTTTATTTATTCGCTGCTGCTTTCACAGCAGCGTTATATTAATAATCAATTCTTTTAAAATCTTTCAAAAAAGATTTTTCTTTAAAAGATGATTATTTCTTTTTGTTTGCAACAAGAATATCGATTAATGAAATAGAAGCATCTTCCATATCATTTACAATTGAATCGATTTTAGAAACTATATAGTTATAAAATACTTGTAATATAATTGCTACTACTAATCCAAATACTGTTGTTAATAAGGCTACTTTAATACCTCCGGCAACTAATGATGGATCCATATCTCCTGCTTCTTCAATCTTATCAAAGGCTTGAATCATCCCGATTACTGTACCCATGAAACCAAGCATTGGTGCTAATGCAATAAATAAAGATAACCAAGAAACGTTTTTCTCTAATTGTCCCATTTGAACTCCTCCGTAAGCAACAACTGCTTTTTCAGCAGCATCGATACTTTCATCAGCTCTATCTAAACCTTGGTAGTATATAGAAGCAACAGGCCCTTTTGTATTTCTACAAACTTCTTTTGCAGCATCTACTCCTCCACTTGCTAATGCATCTTCTACATTCTTTTGTAATTTCTTAGAATTTGATGTAGATAAGTTTAAATAAATAATTCTTTCGATTGCAATAGCTAATCCTAAGATTAAACAAATTAATACAATCCCCATAAATCCAGGTCCACCCTCAATAAAACGCTTTTTCAACTCTTGGTGGAAAGATTCACTAACTACAGGCGCTTCTGCCGCCTCATCTTGTAACGCCTCTACAGCTACTGCTGCTTCTACAGTTGTTGTAACTGCTGCTGCTTCTACTGTTGTACTTGCAGTAGCAACATTGCTAATCATCATTGCTCCAGCGATAGCTAAAATTGAAAAGATTTTTTTCATTTGTTCAAGTCTTAAGTTTACTTTGTATTATTTTTCTTATATAAATTCTCGTACTTCTAAATCTTATTTTTTTTGATTTGTAATGACGATATCACAAATATAGTGGTTAGTCATTGCAAAAAAACAAAACAAGTCACAATTTATTTTAGCAAATAAATAAAAAATTAGTGATTTTATAAAATCGAAAACGTTTTTTTATGAAAGTTCCCCTGAAAAAGAAACTTCGAACTCCTTTTTAAAAGCTAAAAAAGCATCATTATGACCTAACAAAATCATACTTTTTGCAAGAACTGATTCTGTTGTCATATCTTCAGAATTAAGGACTTGAGCCTCTTTTAACATATAACTTGATTCATACATATTAGCTACCACCCCTCCCTCTATACACTGTGTACAATTAATAACAATTTTTTTACATTGTCTCAACTTAACAATCGATTCTAAAAACCATTCAGCGGTAAATATGGTACCTGACCCATAACTTTCTAAAATTAAAATTTCAAAATTGACTTTTTCACATAATGACTTAAACATTTTCTCATCGATTCCTGGGTGAATTTTCAACAAAAACACATTTGAATTCAATTTTGAACTAAAGCTTGTTTCTTTTGAAAAATCACATTTTAATAAAGCCGACTCATCTACTTTTAAACTAACACCAGAAACAATTAAAGCTCTATAATTTGGAGAATTAAATGCATTAAACTGACTAGAGTTAACCTTAACACTTCTATTAGCTCTAAACAATTTATTATCAAAAAACAATCCTACTTCAGTAATTAAAGGATTACCATCTTTAGATAATAATGCTATTTGAATTGCAGTTAATACATTTTCTAAAGCATCGGTTCTAACATCTCCTATAGGCAATTGGGAACCAGTAAAAATTATTGGCTTTTTTAAATTTTCAAACATAAAACTTAACGCCGTTGAAGTATATGACATTGTATCGGTACCATGCAAGACCACAAAACCATCGTAAGATTTATAATGATCAAAAATCATTTGCCCTAAAAACTGCCAATCTTTAGGCAACATATCTGCCGAATCTTTAGGGTACGGAACACTCAACGTATCAATATTAGCATTGATTGACTTTAATTGAGGAATTTGTTCTAATAAATTATCAAAATTAAATGGTTTCAAAAAAGCACTATCAGCATCTTTTACCATACCAATGGTTCCACCTGTATAAATTAATAAAATTTGCTGCATCTAATTTAATTTTTAAACTCCAAACACATTCTTTGAATTCTGAGTAGTAACTTTTGCAATTTCATCTACAGAAACTGAATATATCTCAGCTAATTTTTGAGCTACATTTAACAAGTAACTAGACTCATTTCTTTTACCTCGAAAAGGAGTTGGCGCTAAATATGGAGCATCAGTTTCCAAAACAATATTTTTTAATGGTATTTGATCTAAAAATTTATCAATTTTCCCATTTTTAAAAGTAACCACTCCTCCTATTCCTAACTTCATTCCGCAATCAATAGCCCTTAAAGCTTGTTCGTGATTACCCGTAAAGCAGTGAAAAATCCCAAATAAATCCGAGCTTTTATGTTTTTCTAACACCTCAAAAACTTCATCAAAAGCATCTCTGCAATGAATAACTATAGGTAGTTTGTATTTTTTAGCCCAAATTATTTGCTGCTCAAAAGCTTCTTGTTGTTCTTTAACGTAGGTTTTATCCCAATATAAATCCATCCCAATTTCTCCAACTGCATAAAAATTTCTCTTTCCTAACTCTTCCTCTACATGTTTTAATTCGTCTTTATAATTAGCTTTTACATGTGTTGGATGCAAGCCCATCATTAAAAACACTTCATTAGGAAAAGCTTTTTCCACATCATACATTGCTTGAGTTGTTTCAGAATCTACAGCAGGAACAAAAAAGCGTTTAACACCTGCATCAATTGCTCTTTCCATCATTACTTTTTGATCCTCTTCAAAAGCATCACTATATATATGTG
>CAZJGP010000008.1:0-3627 GCA_964545595.1 uncultured Flavobacteriaceae bacterium
CTTAAGCTTTCATTCAAAGTCTCAATTTGAGTTCTAGCCTCAGCAAACGCTGTCAAAATTTCTGTATCTATATCTTGTCTTTCTATATTAACAAGAAGTGATGATAAGCTAACTGTTGATGTTTCTAAACCTGTATAAATATTTTCTGCGTTATCTAATGCCTCTAACAACAAAGCTCTTGAAAGCGTTGGATTAAATAACGACTCTATTTGATCAGGAAATGTTATAGGCGAAGTAAAAATACCTGCTGGTATACCAACTTTACTTGAACGTAATCTTCTTTCAAAAAACTCAATATATCTATTTATAAAAATATCAAAAGAACCAGAACTAGAATCACTTGTATTCGCTACAAACTCATCTCTAAAACTAGTAGTCCAATCATCTAAAACTTCTTGAGTTAAACTTTCTATACGATCTACTACTAAATTTAAATAACCAATATAATTATCAGATTCTGTTCCTGTATAAAAAGCAACTATTTCAGCATCAGTTGTTCCTAAACCATTTACTAAATAATCTACAGCAGGCAAACCTTGCGCATCTTGATTAAATACACTTGCCAAATTAACTGTTTCAAAATTTTGAATGTTCTCTAATACTTCATCAACACTAAGCGCATGTGCATTCAAGTTTAAATAGTAATTAAGTTCTTCTCCTCTTCCTAGGTCAGCATATGCTCCTACTGGTTGAAAACTAAAATACGCTGTTGTTAAACTTTCTCTTAAACTAATTAAATTAGCTTCATTTGGATCTTCAGTAAAAACATTCTTTGCTTCTACTAACGCTTCTGTATCTGTTAAAAAAGCCTGAAATTGAGGAATCACAAAATCATCTGCCCAACTAATTAATATTGGTGAGCGCTCAAAAGTAACTTCTTCAAAGCCTTCTCCTCCATCGGAATCACTACTACAAGCTATACCTAACATTAGTACTGATATTGCTATAAAAAACTTCTTCATAATACTATTATTTATTATAAACAAAAATAGAGATAAGTTTTGCCCTTTAAAACAAAACTTATCTCTTCTTATAAATTAACTTTAATTATTCAGCTGCTAATAAAGAACCTGCTTGTTCTACTGTAAAATCAAATTCAGCAGCTATTAATCTTGAAATTCTATCTAAAGTAGTTTCTGTATCAGGATTTTCAAGCTCATCTATTAAATCCCAAAAACCAAATCCTTCTTGTAATTCGGCTGCAAATTGGTTAACCGTTCCAGGTTCAATGTAAGGTAAATTTGTTTCTGGGTTTCTTGTATAACGTAAAGATGTTATAAAACCAAATCCTTCTGATAAATCATGAAATGCATTACCTGTTTCATCTTCATTACGAAGCTGGTCTTGACCTGTTTGTAAGTAAAATACTGCTCTAATAGCAATTACTTCAGATATTAATTCTTGTAGTATTTCTATTTGTGCATCAACCTCATCGTAATCAACATCAACAATTGCTTGTCTTCCTGTTATAAATGCTATTTGAATGTCATCTTTTATAGTTGAAAAATCTGCATCTTCATTAACACGGTCAATATACTTATATAAAAAGCTATCAGCTTCTGCTTCATCAGTACCTGGATTACCAAACGCATATCCATAAGCTTCATCCCAATAATGAGCAATAGCTGTATAAGGGTTATCTTCGTCTAAAACACCGTTAGCATTATCAATTCTACCTTGCTCATCTTGTGCTAAAAATAAATAATGGTTCATAATTTGATCTCCCATTATAGCACCAATCAAACCTTTATTAAATGCTTGATTAACTTCCAAACCTCCCTCATTTACTAATCTTATAGATCCTTCATCAAGAATAGCGCCCGCTTGTCCTGGACCAGCTGGAAAATCAGCAAGTGCTTCTTCTGGCGAACTAAATACACTTAAAAAGTTATTATATTCTTCAGTAATATACCCATCAAAAACTGTTCTAATTTCTGATGACTCTGCAGTATTTTCTCCAAAGTAACTGATTGAAGCAGCTGTCTTACTTCTTAATAATCTAGTAGTACCGTTTAAAGCTTCATTTTCAAAACCTGCGCTTTGACCTTCACTACCACCATACATTAGGTTTAAAACATCAATATTTGCATCACCTACAGATCTAAGTTCTGATAATAACTCCTCTCCTTGTAATAAACGAGTTGTTTGTCCTGCAAAGTTTACTGTACTAACTCCCTCTTCATTTTCAAAAGAATATACAAATAGGCTCGAGTTACCTTCTGCTCTTATTAATTCTACTCCTCCTTGACCACCTGTATCTACACTATCATCATCAGAACTACAAGAAAATAATGTTGCAGTTGCTAATAAGCTTAATTTTGCAAAATTTTGAAACTTCATTTTGTCTTATTTAGATTTAATATAATTAAATGTTGCTTTTGTGAGTGCAAATATATAATGCATAATCAATCTAAACAATATTTAAGTTGATTTATTCTAAATAAAAAGAAACTACATCGTTTTAGTACTCTTATTTGTACTTAAAACTCCATTTTAAAAGAGCTTCTTTTTCTTCTATAGTTAATTTTCCATGAATTACAGTATACATTTTTAAAGGCATTTCTTCCTCTGCTACCTCTTCATAAAGTTCGGCTAACTTATGTAACTGTCTTCTTTCAGGATAGTTTTTCCATTCTGAAAAGTTTAAATGTTCTTTTCCTTCTTTTATATGATGATCTACAAATAAATTTGCCGTACCAATAGATGCATACCAAGGATAGTTTGTATGATTACTATGGCAATCATAACAATTAGATTTTAATATTGTTTTCACATTAGTAGGTACCTGAACTTCTTTTTCAAAAGCTGTTACCGATTCGTACGATGAAATATTATCTTTTTTTACAAACAATTGAAGGATAGCCAATATTAAAAAAACAAGGACTATAATTAATTTCTTAACATTCATAATTAATAGTTTTATTAATTAAAAGTAAGTTATTTTCGTTTTGATAATAAACAAGAATATAAAATTAATGTTTTATTAATGATACTTTGAAAATACTATAGTAGCTCTATTATGTGCCGACTCAAAGGGCATTGGTTTTATAGAGTGCTCTACTTTTCTAGTTGTAAAATACGACAACATTTGCTCTGTAGGCATATTACCTACTAATGCATCGCCAGCCATGGGGCAACCACCATAACCTTGTATTGCTCCATCAAAACGATAACAACCTGCTTGGTAAGCCGCATCTAACTTTTCGAACCAAGTATTTTTTGTGGTGTGTAAATGCGCTCCAAACTCAATATTAGGGTAGCGCGGAATTAATATAGAGAATAATTCTTTTATTGTTTTTGGTGTAGAACTACCCACTGTATCACTTAAAGAAATAATTTGAACTCCCATTTCTACTAAACGATCCACCCACTCACATACAATAGCAGCAGACCAAGGTTCGCCATAAGGGTTACCAAAACCCATACTTAAATAAACTACTACTTTTTTATTTGCTTTCGCAGAAATATTTAAGACCTCTTTTAAAACACCAATGGACTGCGCAATAGTTTTATGAGTATTCCTCATTTGAAAATTTTCAGAAATAGAAAAAGGAAACCCTATAAAATCAATTTCAGGAAATTGTACTGCAGCCTCTAACCCTCTTTTATTAGCTACAATAGTTAGCA
>CAZJGP010000009.1:0-32253 GCA_964545595.1 uncultured Flavobacteriaceae bacterium
ATACTCTATAACTGTGCCATTAATGTGAAAATTGCACATTGCTTAGTGGTGTTCAATAAAAAGTGTTTTTTATTAAGTGAAACCTATTTTGTTTTCAGTTAATGAATTATTTATTGTAGAAAAAACAAAAGCTATCTAAAGTAAGGTTTAGATAGCTTTCTTAGAGTTATATTACTTTGTATTGTTCTCCTCTTCTTGGTTCACGAGCGGCACGCTCGCGCCAGCGGGAGTAATCTTACCATATTATCTATCAAAGATGAACTTTTTAGCCTTTAATTTTTCATCTAATATATAGATATATTCATCAGAAAGTATATCTTTCTCATCAAATAAGACAAAAACATCATACTTTTTCAATTTATTAATTGTTTTTTTATTAACAGCATTTATTGTATCATATATTATGAATAATTTATCATTATATTCAAAATATTCTGTAGGAAAATTAATTGATTTTTCTCCTATTTTATGATATTCTCTAAAATAAACTTTATTAACATCTGGAATAAATTGAATACACCTTTTTTTTTCAACGTCATCTAAACAACTTAAAGATGAATACACTTTATTTTTTTTACTTCTAAATTTTTTAACAATAAATAATGCATCCTTAGAATTTAAGTTTGAATAATTATCTAAATCAACAACATTATATTTTACTCCACATGAGATAAAACTAAGCAATATTAATATTTTAAAAACTTCTCGGCCCATCTACACTATATATAAAATGAGGGATTAATGTACTATTTTTATGATTAATATCAGGCTTACTAGGATCATTACTTATAACTCCAACCTGACTTACCACGCCTGTTTCTTTATTTAGTTTAAAATCGGTACCACCATCAGGATCAATCCTTATTATAGGGTTATAACCCTATAATAAGGACTTGCATATTGACCCGCCGGATCCGTAGTCAACCACCTACCAATCCGTGCATCCCATAAACCTAGCTCAAAAGCTTCCTTCCCAGTCTCCGAATCTTTTTCTTGTCCTTGGTAGGCGCAGCGGTAATCACTCAGGGAGTTACTCAGTGGGATTGGTATATCAAAAGGATTATAGTCATTAAAAAAACTTCTAATTTGTTTTTCTAAAACAAACTTTTAATTAATGTTTCCATAGAAACACCTTCAGCTTCGGCTTTATAATTTTTAAGAATTCGATGACGAAGTATACCGACAGCTACGGCTTGTACGTTTTCAATATCCGGAGAAAATTTACCTTGAATTGCGGCATGTGCCTTTGCTGCCAAAATTAAATTTTGAGAAGCTCTCGGACCAGCACCCCAATCGGCATATTTATTAATCATCTCGGTAGCGTTTTCTGTTTTTGGTCTTGTTTTAGAAACTAAACCAACAGCATATTCTACTACATTATCAGCAACAGGTATTCTGCGTATAAGTTGTTGAAAATCGATAATTTCTTGTGCACTAAACAATACGTTTAGTTTTTCATTTTTTGCACCTGTTGTGTTTTTAACAACGGCAACTTCTTCTTCAAAAGTAGGGTACCCAAGTTCAATAGCGAACATAAAACGGTCTAATTGTGCTTCGGGTAACGGGTAAGTTCCTTCTTGCTCAATGGGGTTTTGTGTGGCTAATACAAAATAAGGTTTGCTAAGTTCGTATCGTTTACCAGATACAGTAACCGACTTTTCTTGCATAGCTTCTAGTAAAGCAGCTTGTGTTTTAGGAGGAGTTCTGTTTATTTCATCGGCTAAAACAATATTAGAAAATACAGGTCCTTTTATAAATTTGAAGTTTCTTGTGTCATCTAAAATTTCACTACCTACAATATCACTAGGCATTAGATCTGGTGTAAACTGTATACGTTTAAAATCTAACCCTAAAACTTCAGAAATGGTATTAACCATTAATGTTTTTGCTAAACCAGGTACTCCAATTAACAAGGCATGACCACCAGCAAAAACAGAAAGCAGTATCTGATCGATAACTGCTTCTTGTCCAATGATTATTTTAGAAATTTCTTTTTTTAGCTCAGCATGTTTTTTTACTAATTGCTCTACTGCTAATACGTCTGACATTTATTTTATTTTTTTACCCAGCCATTTGAATATTCACATTCAATGTACGGGTCATTAAGTTTAATGTACGTATCTAATATTTTTTCTTTCTGCCATTTTTCAACAGCTTTCAATTGTTTTTTGTTTAATGCTAATTCTTTAATTTTTAAATAATCTTTAGCATAATCAGCAGTGTGTTCCGGGTATTTATTTGAAACAGTCATTATTTTATAAAAAACACCACCTGTTCTTTCCTCTTCTGATATTACATCTGAAATCTCACCTTCTTCTAAATTAGATACTTGTCCGTACAATATAGGGTCAATTTTCGTAAGTTCAAAACGTTTATCGGTTGTAACTGGGTTAATTAGAATACCACCATCTGATTTTGTTTCTTTTTCATCACTAAACATTTTAGCTGCTTCTTCAAATTTTATTTTACCAGTAGCAATTTCTTCACGAATAGAATCGGCATGAATTTTAAATTTAGCTAATTCTGTTGTAGTTACTTCAGGTATTAATAATACATGGCGAACATCAATTTTTTGACCTTTAATTTTATCAACAGTTACAATGTGGTAACCAAAGTCTGTTTTAAAAGGTTTGCTGACTTCTCCTTCTTTTAGGCTAAAAGCAGCTTCTTTAAATTCTTTAGCAAAAGGATCTTTACGTGATATTGTGTATTTACCTCCGTTACTACGTGAACCAGGGTCTTGCGAATATAATACTGCTTTTGTAGCAAAACTAGACCCGTTTTCAAGCACGTCATTTCTAAAACCATCCAAACGTTCAATAACTCTTTGTATTTCTCTTTCTGCAGGTTTTGGTTTTATAACTATTTGCGAAATTTCTATTTCCGTATTTATAATAGGTCTTTCGTCTTTCGGTATTTCTTTAAAGAATGTTTTTACTTCATCAGGGGTAATGGTAACTTCTGAAATTACTTTCTCTTGCATCGCTTGTGATAATCTTTGCGATTTTCCTAAGTCGAATAATTCTTTTTTAAAATCAACAAAATTGTCTTTTCTGTAGAATTTTAATATTTTTTCTTCGTCACCAATTTGTTGACGCATATAACTAATTTGTTGCTCAACTTGTTGTTCAATTTGCTTGTCGGAAACCGGAATACTATCTTGAATAGCATGATGGTTATATAATTTAGATTCTAGTAAACTACCCATTATTTCGCATCGGCTAATATCGGTAGTAGAAACTCCTTGGTTTTTTAGATCAATAAATGCTTTATCAATATCACTATTTAAAACAATAAAATCTCCAACAACAGCTACTACACCATCAACTTGCTTACGCATAGTTTTCTTTGGTTTTTTTACAGAATCATTTTCTGTTTTAGCAACTTCTTCTTGTGCAAATAATAGGTTTAAAGAAAAAAGACTAGCTAACGTTAATAGTAAGCTTTTAGTGAAAAATGGTGTAATCTTTTGTTTGTATGGCATCTTTGGTAATTTCTTTTTCAAGTTTTTGTTGTAGTCCTAATTTTCGTTTGTTTAAGATAATTTGTTTTATCGTTTTTTTTACAAACTCAATAGGGGCAACGTTTCCAGGTTTAATAATATTATATACGTCTAGTAAAAGCTTACCGTTTTGGTCACTAATTTGTGTTACTTTTCCTTTTGTAAATATTTTACTCTTACTTACTCCTGAAAGTTCAGGCAATTTAGTAATTAAATCATCATGACTTAGCCAAATATCTTCATTATTAAAATTGGAATTTATAAAAGCAGGAATCATTAAAGTTAATTCTTCTTGATCCTCTTCATTAAAACGATCAAATTTCTTTTTTGTGGCAGTTAAATCTTTGAAATTTTTAGGCAATTTTATATACCTAACTTTTACTAATGTCTCTTTAGTTAAAAAGCTGTTTTTATTTTCTTTATAATAGGTGTTAATTTCTTTATCATTAACAACGGTATTAATGTTTTTTTGAATGTACATATTTTTATATGCACTTATATATAATTCTGTTTTGTAGTCGTCTACAAGCTTTTTAAAATCTTCTAATTTGTCATTAGAAAGATTTTCTTCAGCCTTATGCATTAATAATTTTTTTGTAGCCCAATCATCAATATACTGTGTAAGTAAGCCAACACTGTCTTTTTCACTTAACCCTTTATTAAAATTGAATTGATCAAGGTCTTTTTTGTATAGGTATGTGTCATGAACTTTTGCTAGGGTAGCATCCTCATTTTTTTGCCTAAAAAATTGGCAAGAAATTGTAGATAATATTGCAATAAGAATTATTGAAATAAAAAAAGTTTTTTTAATCATGAAAATAAAATACAGTTTATTATGCTTGCAAAAATAACATTATTCGTACGTTTGGCAAGTCGATTTAAAAATACAATGATGGAAAGAGAATTAAAACTTATATGGGATTTTAGAGGGCCTGCTGCCAATAAAACAGCAATTCATCATGAAATTCACTTAAAAGAATATATTCAATTAGAAAAATTGACTTTAGAAATTACAGGAGTGGAGCATTTAACAGATATGCATAGTATTGCATTTATGGTAGTTTCAGAAAAAGAAATGAAACCTGTCCGAGATGCTTTAAAGCCACATAGAGGACAGGTTTATATTCGTTAATTTGCTACAGTAGATATAAATTTAATGCGATATAAACGCATTTCTTCTTCTTCGTAATCACCATCAAATTCTTCTAGAGCATCTTCGATATTATCTGTTTCTGCCTCTAAAAAGTAATCATGAATTTCTTCTTGTTGGTCTTCATCAAGAAGATCTTCTAACCAGTAGTCAATATTTAGTTTAGTACCACTAAATACAATGGCTTCCATTTCAGTTATAAAGCTAGACATTTCCATACCTTTTGCATCTGAAATATCAGTTAAAGGTAATTTACGGTCTACACTTTGAATAATATATAGTTTTAATGCACTATTAACACCTGTGGTTTTTACTACAAAATCATCGGGTCTAACAATGTCATTTTCTTCAACGTAAGTTGTAATTAATTTTATAAATTCTTTACCGTATTTTTTGGCTTTACCTTCTCCTACACCATGAATGTTATATAATTCTTCAATTGTTATAGGGTATTTCAAAGTCATATCTTCTAACGAAGGATCTTGAAAAACGACAAAAGGAGGAACGGATAATTTTTTGCCAACTTTTTTACGAAGGTCTTTTAATAATTTTAAAAGAGTTTCGTCAGTGCTGTTACCCGATGCTTTTTTCACTATTCCATCATCCGTACTTTCGTCGAAGGTATGGTCTTCAGTCATTAAAAAGCTAGTTGGTTTTATTTTAAATTTTTCACCTTCATCGGTTAATTTTAATACACCGTAAGTTTCAATATCCTTTTTTAGATAACCAGCTACAATTACTTGTCGTATTAAAGCCATCCAATATTTATCATCATGTTCTTTACCTGATCCGAAAAAATCTTGAATATTGTTTTTATGAGATATTATTAAGGCGTTTTCTTTACCTATTAAATTGTTTACAATTTCTTTCGATTTGTAAATACCTTCGGTTTTTTGAACTACGTTCAATAGTTTTACAACTTCGTCTTTGGCTTCAACCTTGGTTTTTGGGTTACGAACATTATCGTCCATATCTCCTCCATCTCCAGTTGTGCTGTCAAACTCTTCACCAAAGTAATGTAATATGAATTTTCTTCTAGAAATTGAAGTTTCAGCAAAAGCAACAACTTCTTGTAACAAAGCAGATCCTATTTCTTGTTCAGCAATAGGTTTTCCACTCATAAACTTTTCAAGTTTTTCAATGTCTTTATAAGCGTAGTAAGCTAAACAATGTCCCTCGCCACCATCACGACCAGCTCTACCGGTTTCTTGATAATAACTCTCTATGCTTTTAGGAATGTCGTGGTGTATTACAAAACGAACATCAGGTTTATCAATACCCATTCCAAAAGCAATAGTAGCAACTACAACATCAATATCTTCCATTAAGAACATATCTTGGTGTTTTGCTCTCGTTTTAGCATCTAAACCTGCATGATAAGGAACTGCATTAATTCCGTTTACTTGTAATGCTTGAGAAAGTTCTTCTACACGTTTTCTGCTTAAGCAATATACAATTCCACTTTTACCAGAATTTTGCTTTATAAATCTAATAATATCAGTGTCAACATTATTAGTTTTAGGGCGCACTTCGTAATATAGGTTAGGTCTATTAAAAGAAGCCTTAAATGTATTTGCTGAAGTAATACCTAAGTTTTTAAGAATGTCTTCTTGTACTTTTGGAGTAGCAGTGGCAGTTAATCCTATTACAGGAATTGTTGCATCAATAGTTCCAATAATACGTCTTAAATTTCGATATTCGGGTCTAAAATCGTGACCCCACTCACTAATACAGTGCGCTTCATCAACAGCTAAAAAAGAGATTTTTTGTGTAGCAAGAAATTCTGCATACTCTTCTTTTACTAAAGATTCAGGGGCAACATATAGTAGTTTAGTAACACCTGTACTAATATCATTTTTAACAGTTGCAATTTCTGTTTTATTTAATGAAGAATTTAAAACATGTGCTATACCTTGTTCAGATGAAATACTACGTATTGCATCGACTTGGTTTTTCATTAAAGCTATTAATGGAGAAACAACAATTGCTGTTCCTTCAGACATTAAAGCAGGTAATTGATAACATAATGATTTACCACCACCAGTTGGCATAATCACGAAAGTGTCTTCTTTTTTAAGAAGGCTCTTAATTACTTTTTCCTGAAGTCCTCTGAATTGATTAAATCCAAAATACTTCTTTAAAGCTTTTTGTAAGTCGGTTTCATTCAAACTAAAAAGTGTATTAGTATTTGTATAGATTTCCTTATTAAAGATAACAAACTTTATTTGAAAATTAAAAAGTATAGCATTATAAAATGTAAGTTTGTATTTATTCTATTCTTTCAATTTTTACATATTAAAATTAAAAAATAGTATTTGTAATAAAAGAGTCTAAAATTTTAGTGAAACCTTATAAAGGTTATTGAAAATTATGCTTTTTTTGTATAATTAAATAAAAGTAATTTAGAAGTCTTTAAATAGTTATATTTTAGATTAATGAAGAAAAACACTAATAAAAATACTGATCAAATGTCTTTCTTAGATCATTTAGAAGATTTAAGATGGCATTTAATAAGAGCAACTTTGGCAGTGTTAATAGCAGGTGTTGTTGCTTTTGTTTGTAAAGGTTTTATTTTTGATACTTTAATTTTTGGTCCTAAAAAAGTTGATTTTTTAACCTATCGTATTTTTTGTGAATTATCTAAAACATTAGGTTTTGATGAAAGTTTTTGTTTAGATAAATTACCCTTTATAATTCAAAGTAGAACAATGGCAGGGCAATTTTCTGCCCATATATGGACAGCAATAACTGCCGGATTCATTATCGCTTTTCCGTATGTTATTTATGAGTTTTGGCGTTTTGTTAAGCCGGCAATGCATGATACAGAAAAGAAAACAGCGCAAGGTTTTATTTTTGCAGCGTCATTTTTGTTTTTTTTAGGAGTCTTATTCGGGTACTATATAATTACTCCATTATCTATTAATTTTCTAGGGAGTTATAATGTTAGTGATGAAGTTTTAAATGAATTTGACTTATCTAGTTATATATCATTATTAAGAGCTTCGGTTTTAGCTTGTGGTGTTGTTTTTGAATTACCAATTATAATTTACTTTTTAACTAGAGTGGGTATTGTTACTCCTGAGATCTTGAAAAAGTATCGTAAATTCGCTTTAGTGATAGTATTAATATTATCAGCTGTTATTACACCACCAGATATTGCCAGTCAAATAATTGTATCTATCCCGATATTAATTTTATATGAAATAAGTATTTTTATTTCTAGAGGAGTATTAAAAAAGCAACAGAAAGAAAGTTCTACTTTAACTCGTAAGTAATTTGCATGAAATTAAGAGCAGAAAATTTAATTAAAACTTATAAAGGAAAAAAAGCTGTAAAAGGTATTTCTTTAGAGGTTAGTCAAGGAGAAATAGTTGGTTTACTAGGCCCTAATGGAGCGGGTAAAACCACCTCTTTTTACATGATTGTTGGTTTTGTAAAGCCTACTGATGGTAGAATATATTTAGATGATACTGACATTACTAAATATCCTATGTACAAGCGAGCTCAAAACGGTATTGGATACTTAGCACAAGAGCAATCTATATTCAGAAAATTAACTGTAGAAGAAAATATATTAAGTGTATTACAACTTACTAAATTATCTAAAAAAGAACAGTTGTATAAACGAGACCAACTTATCGAAGAGTTTAGTTTAGAGGAACGTAGAAAAAGAAAAGGAGATTTGTTAAGTGGAGGTGAGCGAAGAAGAACCGAAATTGCTCGTGCTTTAGCTACGGATCCTAATTTTATTTTATTAGATGAGCCTTTTGCAGGGGTAGACCCTGTAGCTGTAGAAGATATTCAAGGTATTATAGCTCGTTTAAAGAAGAAAAACATAGGTATTTTAATTACCGATCACAATGTGCAAGAAACCTTAGCTATTACCGATAAAACATATTTGATGTTTGAAGGAGGGATATTAAAATCAGGAATACCTGAAGATTTAGCAAATGACGAAATGGTTCGTAAAGTATATTTAGGTCAAAATTTTGAACTTAGAAAAAAGAAATTACAATTTTAAAACACATACACCTATCTCATGTTTAAAACATTTTTATTAGCTCTTCTTTCTAGTTTACTAGTTCCTGTATTAATATTTGTAGACTTTAAAATAATAGGCGGAAACTGCGGTGAGCTCGGTATTGTAGAAATAGCTCAAGAAACTCTCATAATACTATTAAGTATCTATAGTTTTATAAAATTAAAGAAAACACTGAATAATATAGGTTTTGCATTAGGAGCTTTCTTTTTATTAATATTTATAAGAGAGTTAGATTTTCTTTTTGATAAAATATATCATGGTGCTTGGTTCGCAATAGGAATTATAGCAATGGCAATTTGTGGTATAAAATATTATATTGAAAACATAAAGACAGGTAAATTTAAAGAGCTTAAAAAAGAATTAAGACTGTTTGCAGAAACTAAAGATTTTAACTTATTTGGATTAGGAATTGTAATAGTGCTTATTTTTAGTAGAATTATGGGTACAGGTAAACTGTGGAAACTTATTTTAGGTAAAGAATATGATCGTGTTATAAAAACAGTAATACAAGAAGGGGTAGAGCTTTACGGATATGCTATAGCCTTAACCGCATTAGTTGCAATAAGTATTCAACTTAAGAAACTTAAATCTTAAGTTATTTAATAAGATTTATAAGTAATAAAAAAGCCTTTAATTTTTAATTAAAGGCTTTTTTATTTGAATGTATTATTTGTTGTACATCTTTTCTCTTAGTTCTTTTATTTTAGGATCACTCATGTACTCGTCAAAAGTAGCATAACGATCAATAACTCCGTTTGGTGTTAATTCAACCACTCGGTTACCTACGGTTTGTGCAAACTCATGATCATGAGTAGTTAATAAAACAGTTCCTTTAAAGTTCTTTAAGGAGTTGTTAAAGGCTGTAATAGATTCTAAATCTAAGTGGTTTGTTGGTTCATCTAACATTAACACGTTAGCTCTAGTCATCATCATACGAGATAGCATGCAACGTACTTTTTCTCCTCCTGATAATACGTTAGAAGTTTTAAAAGCATCTTCACCACTAAAAATCATTTTTCCAAGGAAACCACGAATATGAACCTCTTCACGTTCTTCTTCGGTAGTAGCCCATTGGCGTAACCATTCTACTAAAGTATGTTCGTTGTCAAAATATTCACTGTTGTCTAATGGTAGGTAAGCTTGTGTTGTTGTAACACCCCAAGCAAATTCACCAGCATCTGATGTTTGCTTACCATTTATTATTTCGTAAAAAGCAGTAGCAGCTCTAGAATCTTTAGAGTAGATAACTACTTTGTCACCTTTATTTAAATTAATGTCGATGTCTTTAAATAAAGTTTCTCCATCTACACTAGCAGCTAAACCTTCAATATTTAAAATTTGATCTCCAGCTTCGCGCTCACGTTCAAATATAATTGCAGGGTATCTACGAGAAGACGGCTTAATGTCAGAAACATTAAGTTTTTCAATCATTTTTTTACGAGATGTTGCTTGCTTAGACTTGGCAACATTGGCGCTAAATCGAGCAATAAACTCTTGTAATTCTTTCTTTTTGTCTTCTGCTTTTTTGTTTTGCTGTGCACGTTGCTTAGCAGCTAATTGAGAAGATTCATACCAGAAAGTATAATTTCCACTATAGTGGTTTATTTTTCCAAAATCAATATCTGAAATATGAGTACATACAGCATCTAAAAAGTGACGGTCATGCGATACTACAATAACTGTATTTTCAAAGTTTGCTAAAAAGTTTTCTAACCAAGTAATTGTTTCGTAATCCAAATCATTGGTAGGCTCATCCATTATCAATACATCCGGATTACCAAATAAACATTGTGCAATTAACACACGTACACGTTGCTTACCATCAAGGTCAGCCATAGATGTATAGTGTAGGTCTGCAGCAATACCAACGTTAGATAGCATTTGTCCTGCATCACTATCAGCATTCCAACCGTTCATCTCTTCGAACAAAGTTTGTAGTTCTCCAATACGGTCTGCATTTTTGTCATCATAATCTGCATAAAGAGCATCCATTTCGGCTTTTACTTTATACAAATCTTTGTTACCCATTACAACAGTTTCTAAAACCGTATACTCATCGTAAGCATAGTGATTTTGCTCAAGAACTGACATACGCTTTAGGGGTTCTAAATGCACATGACCTGAAGTAGCTTCTAGTTTACCGGCTAATATTTTTAAAAATGTCGATTTTCCGGCTCCATTGGCTCCTATAATTCCATAGCAGTTTCCTTGAGTAAACTGAGTGTTTACTTCGTCAAACAAAACGCGTTTTCCAAACTGCACTGATAAATTTGAAACTGATAACATGTAGTACTTTTTATATTTGCTGCAAAAATAAACAAACCATACGTAATAGCGTAATCATTATTTGCTTAAAACTATTGTAAATAAAAAGCTGCTCATTAATTAATGAGCAGCTTTTTAAATAATAAATATTAAAGGAAAATTACTTTTTAAGCAATTTTTGTAAAGATGATTTTTCTTTAGTTAAAGACTCTTTAATTTTTTCAACTTTTAATTCTTCCTTTTTTAAATCTACACCAGTAAGACCTGATGCTTTTTTTGCTTTCAGTTTTTTGTTTATTTTATCAAGCTTAGCTTGTGTTTTTTCAACTTTTTTCTCTTGTTTGGTGATTGATTTTGCAAGAGCCGCTTTTTGTTTAGCTTCTTTTTTAAAGCTTTTTCTTCAGCTTCGGCTTGTAATTCTGCTGTTTTTGCTTCTGCTTCAGCTTTTTTAGTTTTCGCTTTTTCTGCTTTTTCTTGATCTTTAGCAATTTTAGCTTCTGATTCAGCTCTTGCTTTGGCAGCTTTCGCTTCTGCTTTTTTGGCTTTGGCTAGTTCTACTTTTTCTTTAGCGGCTTTTATTTTTTCTTCAGATTCTGTTAAAGTATTATTTGTAGCTTCATTTATTATAGCGGCACTTTGTACTTTATCTGTAATAGTATCTGTTTTTAAATCATTTGCTTTTGTTCCGGTAATATCAATATTACTTAAGCTGTCAATTTTAGGAGTAGCTGTTTCAGTAAGACTCTTAACGGTTTCGATATTTAAATTTTCTAAACCAGTAGTTTCTTGTATTGTAGTGCCGACACCATCTGCTTTTGTAGTAACATTTTCAATAGTTTCTTTTACTTTAGTTACGGTATTAGCTTCGGTTTCTTGAGCGTATGATAGTGAAGCACATAATAGTGTACTACACAACAATATTTTTTTTTGTAGAGTTTTTCATTGTGAGTTTTAATTTGTCTTAAAAAAAACAAACGCATATTTTAAAAATAAGAATATGCGTTTGTTTAAAGTTTAGTTTCCTTTAGCGTAATCAGCTAAAAATTTTTCTAAACCAATATCGGTTAAAGGGTGTTTTAATAATCCTTTAATAGAACCTAAAGGACCAGTCATAACATCGGCACCAATTTTAGCACAGTTTACAACATGCATAGTATGGCGTACTGATGCTGCTAAAATTTCTGTTTGAAAACCATAGTTATCATAGACCATTCTAATTTCTTCAATTAAATTTAAGCCATCTGTAGAGATGTCGTCTAAGCGACCAATAAAAGGAGAAACATATGTAGCACCTGCTTTTGCAGCTAATATAGCTTGACCTACAGAAAATACTAGAGTTACATTTGTTTTAATTCCTTTGTCAGAAAAATATTTACAAGCCTTAATACCATCTTCAATTAAAGGTAGTTTAACAACAATTTGAGGATTTAAAGCAGCAAGTTCTTCCCCTTGTTTGACCATTCCTTCAAAATCAGTAGCAATAACTTCGGCAGAAACATCTCCTTCAACAATTTCACATATTTTTTTGTAATGGTTTAATATGTTTGCTTCGCCGGTAATACCTTCTTTGGCCATTAACGATGGGTTAGTGGTAACACCATCTAATACACCTAATTCTTGAGCTTCCTTAATTTGATCTAAGTTAGCGGTATCAATAAAAAATTTCATTATTCTTAAAGTTAGAAATTATACGTTTGTTTAGTTTTTTGCTTTCGCAGAATTATAAAATTACAATTTATAATGGTTTAACAACATTTTTTCAAATATTTTATCAGGAAGTAATGCCTTTAATTTAATAGAAAACTTTTGCACAAAAGCACCAACCTTATAAAGAATTTTAGGGTTGTTAATGTTTATAATCTTTTCGATAACTGTACCAATAATACTTGGGTCATCACCGCTGTCTACATGTTCATCTATTAAATCTAAGGTTTGTTTGTATCCTTTTTCGTAATCAGAACCACTTATAACAGGGGCATGAAAGCGTCCGCCAGCAATATTGGTGGCAAAATCTCCAGGAGCTAAATTGGTAATTTGTATTCCAAAAGCTTTTGTTTCCATTCTCATAGCTTCGGTAGTTACTTCTAAAGCAGCTTTGGAAGCACTGTAAATACCACGATAAGGAAGCCCCATATAGGCGGCAATTGAAGTTATATTAATTATTAAGCCAGATTTTTGTTTACGCATTTGCGGTAAAACACCTTTCATTACTTTAATAGCACCAAAATAATTAGTTTCAAAATGTGTAGCTATTTCGTTATCCGGAATTTCTTCAACGGGACCGGTAATACCAATACCGGCGTTATTAATTAAAACATCAATTCTAGATTCTATACGAAGTAAATTATTAATAGCATGTTTTATAGTATCTGCTTTGGTAACATCAAGTTCTAATAAATCAAAATGTTTAAAATCAGAGTAATTAGATTTGTTTCTAGTAGTTCCGTACACTTTGTAACCTTTTTTGGTAAGGTATATACCAACAGCTTTTCCAATTCCTGATGAACCACCAGTAATTAATACAACTTTGTTTCCAGGATTATTCATTTTATACTTAATATTTTAACCAACAATAATTATTGTTAGTGTAATTTTATGATGCAAAAGTAAATGAATTATATTCTAATAGATAGTTTTATGCTTGTAGTTTACATGAAGAAGAATACGTAACAAAAGAGCATAAAAAAAGGCAAGCTACCTACATCACACTGCTACGACCATCTACCCTTGCTGCGTTCCCGCCCTGGGGGATTCGAAGGGAGCTAGTTGTGTAGGACTTGCCGGGTGCAAATATACAATGCTTTTTGAATTATAAGTGTTTTATTTTGAAAATATTTTAACAAATTAATAATTAGCTTATAATTAGTTTTTTATAGGTGTTGTATTTTTTTGTAGCTGTTTATTTCTATTAAATAAGTGTTGTACTTTTTTTGATGTTGTAAAAAATAAATATCTTGCTCCTCTATAATATTTAGATAAAAATGAAATTTTCAAAAATATACCTGCTACTTTTAGTTACAGCAGTAATAACATCTTGCGGAAGTAAAAAGAGTGAAATTAATTTTTCATTAAATAGTGATAAAAAGGTTTATCATTTAGGAGAATCTATTAAGTTATTACCAAAATCTTTGTCTGGTGAAAAAATAGAATCGATTAGCTATACTTTTCAAAACAAAGAAATAAGTTCAGTTAATGAAATTGTTTTAAAAAACCATTTATTAGGAGAACATACCATAAAAGCTACAATTAAAAGTGATGGGGTTGTAGAAAATGTATTTACTAAAATTACTGTTTTAAATGATAAAGCACCAAAAGTATATAGTTATAATATTTTAAATACATATCCTCATAACGAAGATCATTATACACAAGGCCTAGAATTTGTGAACGATAATTTATATGAAAGTGCAGGAAGAAATGGTGAATCTAAATTACTTTTAAAAGATTTAAAAACAGGTGATACAAAAAAAGAACATAATTTAGCGGATACTTTTTTTGCTGAAGGATTAACAATTGTAGGTACAAAAATACATCAATTGACATGGAAAGGTAATGTTGGGTTTACGTATGATTTAAACACATTTGAAGAACAAGGAACTTTTGCATATAATCAAAGTAAAGAGGGGTGGGGTTTATGCCACAGTGATAAGTATATTTATAAAAGTGATGGTTCTACTAAAATTTGGAAATTAAATAAGGATACGTTAGCAGAAGAAGGGTATATTCAAATAGCAACAAACAAGGCATTAAAATCTCGTTTTAATGAGTTAGAATGGGTTAACGGAAAAATTTATGCTAATACTTGGCAAAAAGATGGAATTGCAATTATAAACCCAGACAATGGAGCTATCGAAGGAATTATAAATTTAAAAGGTATTAGAGAAAAAGTAGGAGTAGCTGCTGATGATATTAATAAGGTTTTAAATGGTATAGCTTATAAAGAAGAATCTAAACAATTATTTATTACAGGAAAATATTGGAATAGTTTGTTTGAAATTGAGATTATTAATTAAAATATAGACTGAATTGATAGTCAGTTATTTGTGTGTTTTTTAAGTTGTAAAAATTTTAAATAGTTAACTTGTTATTCTGCGGTAATAATCCCAAATAATAGTCGTACTTTTGCAGCTTATTTAAAATACATAAATGAGTACATTCAAAGAGTTAGGGTTAGGAGAAGCATTGCAAAAGGCGATAGACGCCATGGGCTTCGTAGAACCCAGTGAAGTTCAGCAAAAAGCCATTCCCATTCTTTTAGAAAAAGACACTGACATTGTTGCACTAGCACAAACAGGAACCGGAAAAACCGCAGCATTTGGTTTTCCTCTAATAGAAAAAATTGACCCTAGCAATAGAAAGACACAAGGTCTTATACTTTCGCCAACGCGAGAATTATGTCTTCAGATTGCTAAAGAAATTAAAACATACAGCCAGTTTATTCCGCAAATAAACTCGGTAGCCGTATATGGGGGAGCAAGTATCCATGATCAAGCACGTGATATTAAAAGAGGAGCGCAAATTATTGTAGCAACTCCTGGTCGTATGCAAGATATGATTAACCGTGGTTTAGTTGATATTACGCAAATTGAGTATTGTATACTTGATGAAGCGGATGAGATGTTAAACATGGGATTCTATGAAGATATTACTAATATCTTATCGCATACACCTGATGAAAAATCTACATGGTTATTCTCTGCAACTATGCCAAGAGAAGTAGCAACTATTGCTAGAAAATTCATGTCAGAGCCTGTAGAAATTACAGTAGGAACAAAAAATTCAGCTAATAAAAACGTAAAACATGAGTACTATGTAGTTAGTGCACGTGATCGTTACCCAGCTATTAAGCGTTTGGCTGATGCTAACCCTTCAATATTTGCAGTTATCTTTTGTAGAACTAAAAGAGATACACAGGCTGTTGCCGAAAAATTAATTGAAGATGGGTACAGTGCAGCTGCATTACATGGAGATTTAAGTCAGAACCAACGAGACTTGGTAATGAGAAGTTTCCGTAACCGTCAAATACAAATGTTAGTTGCAACCGATGTTGCTGCTCGTGGTATTGATGTTAATGATATTACACACGTAATAAACTATCAGTTACCTGATGAAATAGAAACTTATAACCACCGTAGTGGTCGTACAGGTCGTGCTGGTAAAGATGGAGTTTCTATAGTTATTACAACTAAGAGTGATGTTCGAAAGATTAAAAGTTTAGAGCGTAAATTGCAAACTACTTTTGAACTTAAAACAGTACCAACTGGTAAAGAAATTTGTAAGATCCAATTGTTTAATGTTGCTGATAAAATTCAGAAAACAGAAATTAACGATGAGATTGATGAATACTTACCAGAAATTAATTCTCAATTAGAGCATTTATCTAAGGAAGAATTAATTAAGAAGTTAGTAACTGTTGAGTTTACACGTTTTCATGATTATTATAAGAAATCTAGAGATGTTAAAGGAGTAGATCCTAGTGGACGTGGTAATAATGATAGGGATAATGGAGATAGTGCTCGTTACTTTATTAATATTGGAGAGAAAGATGGGTATGATTGGATGAGTTTAAAAGACTTCTTAAAAGAGAATTTAAACTTAGGAACTGATGCTGTAAGTAGAGTAGATGTTAAAGAGAAATTCTCTTTCTTTAATACAGATTCAGAACATAAAGATACCGTATTATCTATTTTTGAAAACTTCTCTTTAGACGGAAGAAAAGTAAATATTGAAATTTCTGAAAACCGTGGCGGAGGTCGTGGAAGAGGACGAAGAAACGGAGGTGGCGGAGGCCGCGGAGGTTTTAGAGGAGATCGTAGAAATAGTGGTGGAGAACGCAGAAGCAACTATAAAGGAAATAGAGATAGAAACGATAGAGGAGATCGTAATGATAGAGGAGGTAATGATAACGGAGGTGGAAGAGACCGAAGAAAAAGAAGAGATCGTTACTAATAATTACTTTATTTAATAGTCTTTATAAAATAAAAAAAAGCCAGTTAGAAATTCTAACTGGCTTTTTTGTTTACTAAATTTAGTAAAGCTTATTTTAATGTAACAGTAGAAGTGTTTATTAAGTTAACACCATTAAATACATTTATTGAATAAGTTCCTTTTTCAATTGTTTCATTAGGTAAAGGCTCTACAAAGTCGCAAATAGTCATTGCTTTATTTTGGTAACGGAATTTAGATACTTTACTAAAATTAAGTTTTCTGTCATCTTCTTCAAAATAGAATTGCCCACCAATAACTTTTTTAGATGGAGCAACTATTTGAATAAATAATTCTTTATCTCCAGTTTCTGCAATATCATTTTCATTAACATCAAAACAAACTTCAAAACCAGTAGTACGTCTAGCTCTAGTTACTTTAACAACTTTATTAGAGTTTTTAATTCTAACAGCTTTAGATTCTATATTAGCTATTTTTAACTTTTGAGCTCTAGCAACAACTAATTGTAATTTTTCATTTGTTTTAGAAATAGAGTCGTAAACAACAATTGATTCTTCTAACTCGATAGAAAGGCTGTCTTTTTGAGTATTCAGCAATAGGTTTTCTTGCTTAAGCATTTTATTTTCTGCTGCTAACTTTTTAAGTTGACCTTTAAAATAATTTTGAGATTCTTTTAGTTTATTAATAACCCTCATGTCAGGCTTAATATTTTTAATAGAATCAATTAAATGAACTATACGTTCTTTAGCAGCTGTAATTTGCTCTTTGTTGGCTGCATCTTCAGCTAGTAGGTTGTCGTATTGTTTTTGTATTGTTTTTAATTCAGAAACGCTTTGATTTTTTTCAATTTCGTAAGCAATTTCATTTTTGTTTAATTGGTTGTAGTTTTTAACTCCAAATATAGTTGCACCTAAAAGTAGTAATAGAAGTACTCCTATGATAATTTTAAATTTTTTTTGAGAGTTTTTTGCTGTCATTATAATATATATTTAGTTTGATGTGTAATTAACGAAAAATCTGTTAAATAATTGTTTTGTTTATTCCATTTTATTCAAAAAAAAGGCTTGATATTAAAATATCAAGCCTTTCTTGTCTTACTTAAAAATATAAGTGTATATTACTTAATTAAAGTTATTTCTACACGTCTATTTAAAGCTCTACCTTCTCTTGTAGCGTTAGAAGTTATAGGTTGTTCTTCTCCGTAACCTACAGATGATAATCTTGACTCGCTAATTCCGTTATTTATTAAAAAAGTTTTAACTGTATTAGCTCTGTTATCTGATAATACTTTGTTTGCATTGTTATTACCAGAACTGTCAGTATGACCTTCAATTCTAAATTTAGATAAAGGATACTCCTTTAAGATAGTTGCAATATCATTTAAAACAACATTTGATTGTGCTTTAAGAGAAGATTTTCCAGAATCAAATAATATAGTTTTAGCATAGTTGTTTAGTTTTTTTAATACTACCTCAGAAACAACTTTTGCTGGGCAACCTCCATTTTCTTTTACTCCAGGTTCATTGATACATTTGTCATCTTTATCAAGTATTCCATCTCCATCAGCATCAGTCCAAGGGCATCCACTATTTTCAGCTGGGCCAACAATATTTACGCACTCATCAACAGTATCAATTACTCCATCACCATCAGTATCTATGATTGGGCAACCATCATTTTCTTTTACTCCAGGTTCATTGATACATTTGTCATCTTTATCAAGTATTCCATCTCCATCAGCATCAGTCCAAGGGCAACCATTATTTTCAGTAGGACCAGCTTCTTTAGGGCAATCGTCTAATTTGTCAATTACACCATCTCCGTCTCTGTCTTTAGTATTAGGTCTAGATTGGTAAATTGGAATTTTTAAACCTAAGTATACATCAGCAGCTTCAGCTTCATCATCTAATAATGCTGTAATTACAGATCCAGATCCAACATAAATAGGTCCTGCACGGAAACCAGCTCCAGCTTGAAAACCAGTATATTGTTGTATACTTAATGGTGTTTGAAAAGTAAACCATTTACGCTCATAACGAGGAGTTAATGTAACGATATTAACAATACTATTTTGGTTTAACTTTTCTTGATCAACTAAAGATAAATCAGTGTTTAAGTTTAAGTAAAACTTTTGATTTATGTTCCAATCTGCATTAACGTGTAAAGCAGTAGGTAAAGATGTACTTTCTATTTCAGATATAGTTGATACTAACCCTAATGTTGTTTCAAAATCATCAAAATCTTCAATATCTTCAAAGTTTTCTTGACTAACATTAACGTTATTGATGTCAAAATTTTCTTCTATACCATCATTTGCATCATAATCTAATGATCCAATATCAGTAACCGAAATTCCTAATTTCAATTTATATTTATTAACATCTTTAAAGTAAGATTTATTACCATCAGCATCTGTATATGTGTGCTCTTCAATATTAGGTCTCCATTCGTAAACAAAACCTAAATCAACACCAAAACCACTTGTAACAATTTCTACATCATCTAAATCAATTTCATCTTGAAAGTTGTCACTAGTTCCGTAAGTTAAGTTACCATTAGATTCAACACTACCAAAAGTATTATTTTGAATAACTAAGCCATCAGCATCAAAATCAAAATTTAAATCGTCAGTAGAAGCATAAGCACTACCTAAACCAGCTATGTATTTAAGTGAAACCCCTCCTTTTAAGAAATGTTTTTCTTTATCTAATAATACTCTTGCATATGAAACTCCAATTTCACTCCATATATTCGATGTAAAATAAGCTTCATCTTCGCTAATAGAAAAATCTTGAGATTCATCAAAACCATCTTCTAGTGTTTGAATATTCCCTCCATTAAGATTGTTAACATTAACAAAAGCTCTAGCTCTTGTAAAAACAGCTATGGCACTTTTATCTGTTAAGTTAATTGAGAATGAAGGACCTAATATATCTACATTTCCAAATAATACATTATCATCAGAAGGAGATCTTGTTGTTTCATCATCAAAATCATAATCATCTTCAAAAGCTTCAGTTAGATCTAATCCATAATAATCGTTACCAGCTAAAATACTAGCTCCTGCAAGATTTATATCAACTTTAAACCTTGAATCTGCAATATTCGCAGGGTTGCTAATAACACTATTTACACCACTGTAGTTATCAGTTAAAAAGCCAATGTAAGATTGAGCATTCATAGCAAATGATGCTAAAAAAGCAATAATTAAAATAGGTGTTTTATTCATTTTAAACATGTTAGTTTTATAGTGTAAATATATTAGTATTATTTATAAAAAATTTTTTTTCACTTTGTTTTTTATGGATTTATTAGATTTATAACCAAAAAAAGCGATTTATATATTTATAAACCGCTTTTTGTTCTTTTTTGTATGAAATTTTATAATTTAACTCTCCAGTTAAAAGGATCTTCAGATAAGTTATATTGAATATCTGTTAATGATTTTTTAAAATGCATAGCGTAACCATCTTCTAAAACAGGAACATCATAATGTTCATCTTTATAACCTATTCCTTTTATAGGACTAATTACTGCAGCGGTACCTGCACCAAAAACTTCTTTTAAACTTCCGTCAGCTGCTGCGGCTACAACTTCTGCTACAGGAATATCTCTAACTTCTACTTTAAAACCTTCTTTTTCTGCTAAAGCAATAATACTTTTTCTAGTAATACCATCTAGTATGCGTTCACTAGTAGGAGCAGTAAGTAAAGTGTCGTTTATTCTAAAGAAGATATTCATAGTACCGGCTTCTTCCACGAAAGTGTGAGAGCTAGAGTCTGTCCATATAATTTGATCGTATCCTTTTTCTTTTGCTAGGTTAGTAGGGTAAAACTGAGCAGCATAATTACCAGCAGCTTTAGCATAACCAATACCACCACTTGCAGAGCGTGAATAAAAATCAGATATTAATACGTTTACACTTCCGCTATAATATGCTTTTGCTGGAGAACATATAATATAAAAAGTATATGAATTAGCCTCAGAAGCCATAACACTAGCTTCGGTAGCAATTACAAAAGGTCTTATGTATAATGAATTTCCCATTCCAGGATTAATCCATTCGTTATCTAATTTTAATAAAGCATCAAGCCCTTCGTTAAAATAGTTTTCAGGAAAAGCAGGTATAGCCAACCTTTCCGATGATTTATTTATACGATTAAAATTTTCATCAGGTCTGAATAAGAAAGTATCTCCGTTATTATCTTTAAAAGCTTTCATACCTTCAAAAACGGCTTGCCCATAATGAAAAACGCGAGCAGAAGGGTCTAATTGAATAGGACCATAAGGGACAATTTCAGGCTGTTGCCATGTTCCATTTTCAAAATGGCACACGAACATATGATCAGTAAAGACTTTACCGAAGTCAATTTTTTCAAAATCAACACTGTTAATTTTTGATTTTGCAGTCTTTGTAATTTTAATCTGTTTTGAAAGTGTGTCCTTCATACCGATTTGATTTAAGCGTAATTTTAATATAAAATATAACTACAAAAATACCCATTTATTAATAATTTATCGATGATTAAGACTCTAAATTTAAGAATTCGTTTTTTTGATGTTTCTTTAAAAGAAAAGTCATCTTTTAAGTTCTTTTGGTAAATTGCACAACTAAAATGATGTATTGCTAAATATAGTTTAAGGATTTTGTGCTAATTAGTATTTTCTATAAACTATAGAGATCATTTATATTTTATTTATATAATAAATCTTTACTATGAAAAGAGAATTGCTAAAAACGGATGATGGTTCAATGACTATTCATTTGCCAGATATTAACGAACAGTACCATTCAAAACATGGTGCTTTACAAGAAGCAGAACATGTTTTCTTGAAGATGGGTTTATTGCCTATTGCAGATAAATTTACAGAAAATCCATTGTCAATTTTAGAAATTGGATTTGGGACGGGGTTAAATTGTTTGTTAACATATAAGGCTGCTAAGAAAAATAGTTTGAAAATTAATTATACAGGTGTAGAAGCTTTTCCGGTAAGTACTGAAGAGTGGAAAGCAATGAATTATGGAAAGTTATTAGGAACAAATGAAGCGGAAGTAATTTTTGAAAAATTGCACACAGTAAATTGGGAGGAAAAAGAATTTATAGATGATACATTTGAGTTAACAAAACAAAAAAAAGAATTTAAATATATTAATGATATTCAATTATTCGATTTAATTTACTTTGATGCCTTTGGAGCTCGTGTACAGCCCGAATTATGGACAGAAGCTATTTTTAGACAAATGTATATAGCTCTTAATAATAATGGAGTTTTAGTAACTTATTCAGCAAAAGGTAGTGTTAGAAGAGCTATGCAGGCAGTTGGATTTACTGTGGAAAGACTAGAAGGTCCTCCTGGGAAAAGAGAAATGTTAAGAGCTACTAAAAATATTTAGTAACTATACAATTGTTAAATTGTATACAAAACTTAGTAATAATTTAAACAACAAATTAAATTTGTGCTCTTAGTAAATAATATGATTTATTTAATAACTGGAGCTACTGGTTTAATTGGTAACGAGATTTTACGATTATGTGAGCAAAAAGAAATTTTTGTTCATTACTTAACTACGCAAAAATCTAAAATTAAAGAGACTAAGTTTGTTAAAGGTTTTTATTGGAATCCTGTGAAAAACGAGATTGATATTGCTTGTTTAAAAGGGGTTTCAAAAATCATAAATTTATCTGGATCTACAATTTCTAAGAGATGGTCTTCATCTTATAAAAAACAAATAATTGAAAGTAGAGTTGCTTCAGTTAATTTATTAGTAGAAAGTTTAAAAAATAATAAACATACAATTAGTCAAGTTATATCTTCAAGTGCTATAGGTATATATCCAAATTCATTAACAGGATTTTGTAATGAAGAAAATTCAGAAATAACTGTTGATAATTTTCTAGGTGAAGTAGTTCAATTTTGGGAAAAAGCAATAGATAATTTTAATGAATTAGGAATTAAAACTACTAAAATAAGAACAGGCCTTGTGCTTTCTAGTCAAGGTGGTGCTTTACCAAAAATTATAAAGCCTATATATGTTTGCTTGGGTGCTGCATTTGGAAAAGGAAAACAATGGCAAAGTTGGATACATATTAACGATATTGCACGTATTTTTTTATTTACAGCGAATAAAGAATTAGAGGGTGTTTATAATGGTGTTGCTCCAAATCCGATAAGGCAAAATAAATTAATGAAAACTACAGCAGATGTTTTAGGAAAACCATTATGGTTTCCTAATATACCCGAAGTTGTTGTTAAATTAATTTTTGGAGAAATGAGCTTGTTATTATTAAGCAGTCAAAGAGTGTGTTCTAATAGAATTTTAAATGAAGGATTCTCTTTTAATTATAATACAATTGAGTCAGCAATTAGTAATATTATAGAAACCAAAGTTTAATAGCCATTAAAAGTACAGCAATAGTCATAAAAACTTTAATAGCTTTATCTCCTTTTTGAACGGACCATCTACTGGCGGTCCACCCACCAATAGCATTACCAATACCTAATAAAATTCCGTATACATAATTTATTTTATTATGATAAGCAAAGACGCTTATAGTACCAATAGTAAAGATAAAAGCTAAAACTGTTTTTAAAGCATTTGCTTTAACTAAGTTTAAATTGTTTAAAATTGATAAAGCTAATATTAAAAGTAGACCTGTTCCTGCTTGTATAAAGCCTGCATAAATTCCAATAATAAAAAAAACAACAACGGTTATTTTAAAAGCAAGCTTAGGTTTGTTTTGTAGTAATTTAGGTGGTTTTGGTTTCCAGAAAGTTAGTGTTAAAACACCAACCATTACAAATGAAAGTATTTTAGTAAATACTGCTTCAGGAATGTCTATAGAAATCCAGGAACCTATAATTGCTCCTATAAGGGTTATTATTCCTAAAATAATAGATTTTTTCTTTCCTAAAACAAACGGGGAAATTCCTTTACTTTTAAAACCCCATGCTGAAAATATAGTCTGAATTAATATTCCAACACGGTTAGTACCGTTTGCAAGACCAGCAGGTAAACCAAAGAATAAAATTAAAACCGGTAGAACAATTACTGAACCACCACCAGCAACAGTGTTTATAAAACCTGTAACAACACCTACTAAAACTAAAAGTAAATCTTTAAATTCCATTTGTTACTTTGTTTATAGTTTTGAATTATGAAAACTTATTGCATTTTCAATGCACTTAGTAATACTATCAAAAGGTAATACACTTAAGTTAGGAATTAAAATACTAAATACTACTTTTCTGTTTTTTATTTCGAGTATCGGATTTTCTTTAGCTAGTTTTATACCATTATAAAAGCATAAATGAACTCCATTAGATTTAGAGTCTTTGTTTAGGTAAATTAAATCTTTTTCTAGGCGATACATAGGTATTCTCCATTTTATATTTCCAACTAAACTGTATTGTTTAGTTAATAGTTCATGAAAGAATATGAGAATATCTCGTTGATTGTTATCTTGTTTGTATATGTATGCTTCAACAGGATTCATATTTACTTTAAAAGAGTTTCTTCTAAAGTAAATATTTATAATGGTTTATTCTAAATCAGAATTATTCTTTCTTTTACGTTTTTTCTTTTTACCACTAAATGCTCTTGAAATATTAAACCCTAAATGAATATCTCCTTCAAAAAAGTTATCAGTACTGTCGGTAATAAAACTTTCTTCAATTAAAGTCATTGAGCTAGAAAGAATTAATTGAAATACATGTCCGCCAGTTTCAATCTCGGCACCTAAGGCAAAAGAATTTACGGCATCAATAGACTCTAAAGGATTAATGGTATAAAAATATTCTAAGTTTACGGCTAATCTCTTGGTAAGTTTTAACCTACTACCAACACCAATAGCAAAAATATCATGAGGATCATCAGCTATAGCTACGGAGTTTTGGTGAATATAAGTAGGTGTTAGTTGTAAAGAAAAGTTAGGACTAAATTTTCGTGCAATTAAAAATTGAGTAGTATACGTTAATTTTTCATTAAAGCTTAATTGATCTCCACGAGCATCATCAATACTTCTGAATGCAATACTTCCGAAAGCAGAAATAGAAACAGGAGTAGAGCCTTTAGCTTTCTTTTGTCTTAATAATTTATATTTTAAAAAACCGTCATATGTTTTTTCAAAACTACTACGACCAACACCTATCAAAAGATTATCGGTAATACCGCGCTCTAAGGCAAAACGGATATTAGAATCGTCAATTCCATAAAGTTCTTCAAGGCCATCACTAACTCTACCAAATCGGTGAGAAATTATAAATTCTAAAACTCCTTTTTTACGACTTTCAATAGAATGTCCATTTAATATTCGAGTACCTTTAAAAGTAGCCGAAACGTATTCATTTGTTTTAGGAGCTTCTTTTTCTAAAATATCTAAAAGGTCTTGAGCTAATAGGTTGTTACTTATAGAAAGTAAAACAAAAAAGATTACTATTTTTTTCATGTTAGTTGTTGTAAAGTTGATGCTCAAGAATAAAGTTTATGTTTATTTCTTCAGCAATATTTTTAAATAGGATAGTAGGAATATCAATATTATAATCTGCTAGTTTTACAGAAAATTTACCTTCTAAAACTATTGATTTCTTGTGCTTGGATACTTTTACAGGTATAACAACATTTTGTGTTACACCATGAATCGTTAATTCTCCAGTAATGGTATTGTCGTTTTCGATCTTTTTTAATGAAGTGTAATCTGCTATTTTACCTTTAAAAGTAGCTTTAGGGTATATTTCTGATTCCACATAATTCTCATTAAAATGCTCTTGCATTAAAGAGTTCGGAAACACAAATGATTCCATTGCTATAGCAATAGCTGTAGAGCCATCATTTGTGTCAATTATACTTAATACTTCTTTATTTTGAGCAGTAATGTCTTCTAAAGGAGCAGAAGAAAAAAAAGTAATTTCTCCAGTTTTAGTTAAGTATTTTTCTTGAGCAAAGGATGTTTTACTAATAAAAAATAATATAGATAATAGATATATGATTTTCATATTAAAAAATGTTTTAATTATCTAAAGTACCGTTATCAATCCAAGAACGTACAAGTTCTATTTGTTCAGTGGTCAAAGTTGCTCCAATTGGCATTTGGCGACTAATAACTTGTTGTCTTATTGAGCCTGAATTATCGGTAATATTATCAAAAAACCTTAAATCAGGAAATGAACCTGAGGTACCACCACTGTGACAGCGTAAACAAAAAGTATCAAAAAGAGGTTCTATATCATTAGAAAAAGAAACTTGAGAATTACTATTTTCTACGGTGTTTAATATCTCTCTAGAATCTTCATTAATAATTGTACCACCGGTAATAATACCATTATTGTTTAAACCACCAGTTACTGTTGTGTTAGTAGCTATTTCTGTTATTGTTATTCCGTCATTACTAGTTGTAGTTATAACGCTAGTTCCTCCTGTAACAATACCATTGCTATCAATAATTCCTCCTGTAGTTACTATTGTAACAATGTCTTCTTCTATTATAACAGGTGGTGTTTCTGTGTTAGATTCATCAGTAGTTATTTCTTCGACATTAGTTTCACAAGAGAATAAAAAAATAGATAAGAATATAAATAAGTTAGATACTTTCATTATAGAATATTTAGATGTGATTAATAAATATTTTAGTCTGTAAATGAAACGTTTCTTACTGTTTATTGTTGTTCTATAATGATTCTAAATAAAAAAGGCAAGCAGAAATTATATTCAACTTGCCTTTGTTATTTGTTTTTAAAATTGTGGTTTAATCAAATAAATCAGATGATAAATACCTATCTCCACGATCACATATTATTGCTACAATAATACCACTATCTATAGTTTTAGCTAGTTTAAGTGCTGCACAAACAGAACCTCCGCTACTCATACCTGAAAAAACACCTTCTTCTTTAGCTAAACGTTTAGCCATAATAGTTGCTTCTTCTTGGCTAACTTCAATTACTTGATCTACTTTTTCAGCATTGAAAATACTTGGTAAGTATTCTTTTGGCCATTTACGAATTCCAGGAATGCTAGAACCATCTGTAGGTTGTGCACCTATAATTTGTATATCACTATTTTGTTCTTTTAAGAAAGTAGAGGTTCCCATTACTGTACCTGTAGTTCCCATTGCCGAAACAAAATGAGTTATTTTTTGATCGGTATCTCTCCAAATTTCAGGGCCAGTTGTTTTATAATGCGCTTTCCAGTTATCATCGTTTCCAAACTGGTTAAGCATTACAAAACCTTCGTTATCTACTTTTGCTTGTGCATAATCACGAGCACCTTCAATACCAATATCTTTTGATGTTAAAGTAACTATAGCTCCATAAGCTCGCATAGTTTGCACGCGTTCTTTAGTAGCGTTTTCAGGCATTACTAATTCAATATTAAGATCAAATAAACCAGCAATCATTGCTAAGGCTATTCCTGTATTTCCACTTGTAGCCTCAATAAGTTTAGTATCCTTATTAATTTCCCCACGCTCTAAGGCAGAATTAATCATGTTGTATGCAGCACGATCTTTTACACTTCCGCCAGGATTATGGCCTTCTAACTTTAAAAAAAGTTTGATATTCGGATTAGTAATAATATTTTTTGCTTCAACCATAGGAGTGTTTCCTATTAAGTTCAGGATGCTATTATTTGTCATAATCCGTATTCGTTTTTATAGTTACTTGTTTAGTGTTCGATATAATTGAGTTTGCAGGTACTGATTTTGTTAACCATACATTACCGCCAATAATACTATTTTCTCCAATAATAGTATTACCACCTAAAATGGTAGCGTTAGCATATATAATTACATTGTTTTCAACCGTAGGGTGTCGTTTAGAGCCTTTTAAATCTCTGCTTACATACTTGGCACCAAGAGTAACACCTTGGTAAATTTTTACATTATTTTTAATAATAACAGTTTCTCCAATGATAGTTCCTGTTGCATGGTCTATAAAAAAGGAGTCTCCAATTTGTGCACCAGCATTAATTTCGGTACCAGTAAGTCGGTGTGCATATTCCGTCATTAAACGAGGTACTAACGGAAGTCCTATTTTGTATAACTCATGTCCAAAACGATAAACCGCTATTGCATAAAAACCAGGATATGCTAAATATATTTCTTCAATAGAATTTGCAGCAGGGTCACTATCTAAAAAAGCCTGAGCATCTAATTGTAGTTTATTAAGAATATTAGGGAATGTAGCTAAATATTCAGTCCATATTTTGTCGCATGATTTGTCCGTTTTCCAACAAGCTAAGTCAATTAACTCTTCAAATATAGAAGAAAGTTCTTCTATATTATTAGGAACAGAAGCTTCGGTATCGAATAAAGTTTCGAATAATAAAGCGGTAAAGTATTCGGTGCGTTCTTTTAAGCGTATAGGCAGATTTAAATCTTTTTTTTGAGACTCAATCTGTTCTATTATATTTAATGCTTTTGGACTCATAAGTTGAGTTTAATGGTATTCTTTTATTTAGAGGTATTGTTGTTAAATAGTACCTTATTCTATTATAAGCTTACAATTTAAGCTTTTAAATTTTCAATAGCTTTAACAGGGTTTTCTGCTTTAAAAACAGAACTACCTGCAACTAATACATCAGCACCAGCTTCGGAAAGTTTTTTAGCATTTTTGTCAGAAACTCCACCGTCAACTTCAATAAGTAAATCTGTGTTTTTACTAACAGCTAATGCTCGTAATTCAGATACTTTATTGTAGGTGTTTTCTATAAATGATTGCCCTCCAAAACCAGGGTTTACACTCATTATACACACTAAATCAAGATCTGTAATAATATCGGCTAAAACATTAACATTAGTGTGAGGGTTTAATGCTACACCAGCTTTAATACCAAATGATTTTATTAATTGTATGGTACGGTGTAAATGTGTGCAAGCTTCATAGTGTACCGAAATTACTTCGGCTCCAAGCTCTACAAAGTTTTTTATATAACGATCCGGATCAACAATCATTAAATGCATATCAATTGGCTTAGTAGCGTGTTTTTGTATAGCTGCTAATACAGGCATTCCGTATGATATATTAGGTACAAAAACACCATCCATAATATCAATATGAAACCAGTCAGCTTCACTATTGTTAACCATTTCTATATCGCGTTGTAAATTTCCGAAATCAGCAGCAAGTACTGAAGGAGCTATTTTTGGTGTAGCCATAATCAATTTTATATTTGTTTACCAAAAGTATTAATTATTCTTGTATCCGTTTAGGTTTAAGAAAAGTAAAATAGTTGTAATAAAAGAAAAGGCTGTTTGAAAAATCAAACAGCCTTTTGTATGAATTGTTTAAGATTAAATTATCCTAAATAAGTTTTTAATATTTTACTACGAGAAGTGTGTTTTAAACGACGGATTGCTTTTTCTTTAATCTGACGAACACGTTCACGAGTTAAGTCGAAAGTTTCTCCAATTTCTTCAAGAGTCATAGGGTGTTGCTCACCTAATCCAAAGTATAAGCGAATAACATCTGCTTCACGAGGAGTTAATGTTTCTAAAGCTCTTTCAATTTCTGTTTTTAAAGAATCGTGCATTAAATCACGATCTGGATTTGGAGATTCTCCAGAACGTAAAACGTCGTATAAATTAGAATCTTCACCTTCTACTAAAGGAGCATCCATAGATACGTGACGACCAGAGTTTTTCATTGATTCTTTAACATCACTAATAGTCATGTCTAACTCATTTGCAATTTCTTCAGCACTTGGTGGGCGCTCATGAGACTGCTCTAAGAAAGCATATGTTTTATTGATCTTATTAATAGAACCAATTTTGTTTAATGGTAAACGTACAATACGCGATTGTTCAGCTAATGCTTGAAGTATAGACTGACGAATCCACCATACTGCGTAAGAGATAAACTTAAAACCACGAGTTTCATCAAAACGTTTTGCAGCTTTAATTAAACCTAAGTTCCCTTCATTAATTAAATCAGGTAAAGTAAGACCTTGATTTTGATATTGCTTTGCTACCGATACAACAAAACGTAAGTTTGCTTTCGTTAATTTATCTAAAGCACGTTCATCACCAGCCTTAATTCGTTGTGCTAATTCCACCTCTTCATCGGCAGTAATTAAATCAACTTTTCCAATTTCTTGTAAATATTTATCTAAGGATGCAGTTTCTCTATTGGTAACTTGCTTGGTAATTTTCAGCTGTCTCATAGGCGTGTTTTAGATTTGTAATATTTCTACATTTATTAATACGTAAGAATTTGGAAAAATGTTACAAGAAACTTTATTTTTTTGTCTGAATATTCTGAATTAGTTTTTTAAATGCTAATTACCTATATGTCAGTCAGTTGTGTTTATTGGTGATTTATGAGTGATTACAATGAAATAGTAAAAGGTTGATTTTTATGCAAATAAGTGTTTCAAAGATGTTATATTCGTCAAAAAAAACGATATAATACATTTTAGATATGATTATTAAGAATAATAATGGAATAGTATTACGAAATACTATATTTGCTTTGATTTTATTAGTAACAACTTTAAGTAGTGCTCAAGGATTACAAAAGGTTGTAAAGAATAAAATTAATACTACTAACACTATTAGTGATAGAAACAATATAATAGTGATTGAAGCAGAAAATTTTACAAGACAAGAAAAGCAAGCTACCCGAAGCTGGTATTTAGTAACTAATAAGATAACGCCTAAAGTAAAAAAAGATCCAGATCATAGTCATTCTAGTGGGGCTAGCGGATTATCTTATTTAGAGTTGTTGCCTGATACATGGTATAATAAAAAGCAGAAAAAAGTAGTTGGTAAAAATTTCTCGCGAACTCCAGGCGAAATGGCTGTTTTAAATTATGAAATAAATTTTAAAGAAAAAGGAAGGTATTACGTTTGGGTCAGGGCATTTGCAAACAACGGGTTTGATAATAGTATTCATGTTGGGGTAGATGGTAAGTGGCCAACAAATGCAAAGATGTTATATTTATGTGAAGATAAAATGAATAAATGGTCTTGGTCATCAAGTCAATTTGTTGAAGAAGAAAGGTGTACTAGTAAAAGGAGAATTTATATTGATATAGATAAACCAGGAAAACATAATGTTATGTTTAGTATGCGTGAAGATGGTTTTGAATTTGATAAATGGATGCTTACTAAGCAAGAAAATATAATTCCTGAAGAATAAAGGAAAAATTATAAAAAAAAGAAACCCGTTATGAATATTCATAACAGGTTTTTTTTCGAATCTAATTAAAAATTAGTCTCTTTTTTCTCTTGGCTTACGGTCACGATTATCTCTGTTACCACGTCCTTTGTTATCACGGTCATTTCTTTCTCTTGGAGCTCTTTCTACATAACCTTCTGGCTTTGGTAAAATGGCTTTACGAGAAACTTTTTCTTTACGTGTACGTTTGTCAATACCAAAGTATTTAACATCCAATTCATCACCTAAGTTTAATACATCAGTAACGTTTTCAACGCGTTCCCAAGCAAATTCTGATACGTGTAATAAAACTTCGTTTCCTGGAGCTTCTTTGTACTCAACAACAACACCAAAGTCTAATACCTTAATAACTTTTACTTCGTAAACGCTACCAACTTCAGGTTTAAATAACATAGATTCAATTTTTGCTAAAACAGCATCAATTCCTTCTTGCCCTGTACCTAAAATTTCAACAATACCTTCTTCAGTAACTGGATCTTCGTTAATAACGATTGTAGTTCCTGTAGTTTTTTGTAACTCTTGAATATTTTTACCACCTGGTCCAATTAATGCACCAATGAATTCATTAGGAATTACACGAGTGATCATTTTTGGAGAGTGCGGCTTCACATCTTCAGCAGGAGCTTCAATAGTATCAGTTATTTTTCCTAAGATATGTAAACGACCATCACGAGCTTGTTTTAGTGCGTTCACTAAAATTTCGTATGATAAACCTTTTACTTTAATATCCATTTGACAAGCAGTAATACCATCAGCAGTACCAGTTACTTTAAAGTCCATATCTCCTAAGTGATCTTCATCACCTAAAATATCAGAAAGTACCGCGTAACGATCACCATCAGAAATTAACCCCATAGCAATACCAGAAACAGGCTTAGTCATTTTAACACCCGCATCCATTAATGCCATTGTACCTGCACAAACAGTTGCCATTGAAGAAGAACCATTAGATTCTAATACTTCAGAAACTACACGTACTGTGTAAGGACAATCCGCAGGAACCATTCCTTTTAATGCACGTTGTGCTAAGTTACCATGACCAACCTCTCTACGAGAAGTTCCTCTTAATGGTCTAGCTTCTCCTGTACAAAAAGGAGGGAAGTTGTAGTGTAAGTAAAAACGCTCTTCACCTTCGTGAGTTGGAGAGTCTAATATATTTGCGTCTCTAGATGTTCC
>CAZJGP010000010.1:0-2530 GCA_964545595.1 uncultured Flavobacteriaceae bacterium
CCTAAAAACCCGATAGATAACTATTTTTTTAAACAAAAAAAAACTGTTATATTTGAGTAACACCTAATTAAATAAAACAAAAACTATGAAAAAATTATTACTTAGCGCAGCTTTATTGTCTGCTTCTTTTGGGTTTGCTCAGACCTTTAGTAACCCTAATGGATATTTTATTAATGAACTTATTGCAAGTCCATCAAACAGTGATGAAGATTTAGTGAATATTACAGATAATGCTGCAATTCAAAATTTCCTGTACGATACCGATCAAACTTTAGAGTATTTTGAATTTAAAGGGCCTATAGGAGGTTCTTTCCCAGCAGGAACATACTTTTTAACTGTTGATGGTGATGGTGATGATCTTGCAGATACTGGTAGAGTAAGAGAGGTTTTAGACTTAAGTGGACTTGCATTTGGATCTAATGGTATATTAGTGATTGTAGCAGATTTAATTTTTGCAACAGGTTCTGTAGATCAAAATGGTGTAACAATTACAACTCCAACAAGAATAACAAACCCATATGCAACACAATTAGCTGCTTCAGGTGCTAATGTAATTACAGTAGAAATTACAGCTGAACCAGAATGGACTGACGAAGATGATGGCGATGATAATGATGGACTAACTAATGCCCAAGAAGCTGCTGCTCCTACTACAGAAACATTGAGAAGATTTAATAATACTTCTATCATCTCTACAGATGGAATAGGTTATGACGGTGCTTTTAACGACCAAAGTAACAACTTTTTCTTAATTAATGCTCCTGCCCGTCCTTCAACAAATTCATCTAGCAATATTGACATTAATAATGATGGAAATATTGATGATGCCACTGTAGCGCCAGGCGCTCCACATTTAGATTGGACAGTATACGATTCTTTTGCTATTTTAGATAATGATGATACTCAAACTGGTGAAAATGGAGAGTTTGGTTACGCTCAGATTGTATTCCAAGAAATAAATGGTAATTCTGTTACAAATAGTATTAATACAGATAGTACCGTTATTACTCTAGAAGATGATGCACAATATATTGCTAGAGCAGAAGATTCTGACGGAGGTTACACCGCTGATGATTTTTTTGCTGCAAGATTAAATTCTAATAGGTTTATTGAAGTACCTTTTGATACTTTAAGAACTGGTAGTGATGCTGATGATGTAATTCCTATAGGATTTAATAGTTTTAATATACCTGTTGAAACTTTTGGAGGTCCTAATTTATCAGTAGATCCTACTGGCAATTTAATCCTTTCTACAAACGACTTTACAATTAACGGAGAAGAAGTTGTTGCTTTCCCTGTACCAATGACCGATGTACTTACTATTAGTGGTATAGAGGTTGATGCTTCTACATTATATTCTTTAAACGGAGGTATTGTTGCTACAGGTGCACAAACGGTAGATGTTGCTGGTTTATCTAACGGAGCTTATATTTTAGAAATTAACGCTGAAGGTAAAAAAGCTACTACTATGGTAGTTAAATAAATACTCGTTAAAAAGTAACAAATAACATATTAAAAGCCTGATTATTATTAAATGATCAGGCTTTTTTTTAATTTAGCAGTCTAAATACCATAAGTAGATGACTATTAGATTAATTACCCCCCTATTAATTGTTATTGGAGTTTTCCAATTACAAGCTCAAAAAACTACATTATTAAAAGCTGATGGCCCTGGCGATACTTATGCCTTAATAAATAAAGCTTTTACACCTATTAAAGGTAATGCTATTGAAGCTCCTGGTGTAATCAAAAATAATTGCGATAACCATTCTAGTTACCAAAATTCTGAAGGTAACAACAACCATATTACCGAGGTTATAGACAAAAAACAAGGTCCTGTATTTCAGTTTACCGTACATGCTAAAGAAGATATAGACCGCGATAAATGTCAAAAAAAAGACCGCCAGCGTAATGAAATTAAAACCTATAAATCATCACCCGATTATTTAAAAGCAACTAAAGGCGAAAAGGTAGAATACAAATGGACCATGAAGCTTCCAAAAGATTTTCAACCTTGTAATAAGTTTACACACCTACACCAAATAAAAAGTGTTGGTGGTATTAAAGCAGAAGAAAAAATACCTTTGATTACCTTTACTGCTTATCGCAAAGAAAGCGGAGATGTATTAAATATTCGTTATGCACCTAAAGACAAACAAGAAACCATAGCTAAAATAAAACTTAACAAACTTTATGGTAACTGGCTAGAATTTACTGAAACTATAGACTATTCTAAAAGGAAAGGTAATTACAGCTTAACAGTTAAAAATTTAGATAACCACAACAAAATAATTTTCGAACTAGATAAAAAAATAGATACCTATAAAAAAAATGCTGAATTTATGCGCCCTAAATGGGGAATTTATAGAAGTTTAAAAGAACCTACTAAAATAAAAGATGAATCTGTTTTATTTGGATATTTTAAAATTACTGAGTTTTAAATAACTAAATACTAGTCATTTAAAAATATTTCTCAAAAAAAAGATGATTTTAAATACCTTTTAAACTTGTTTGTTAAATTATTAATAAC
>CAZJGP010000011.1:0-4013 GCA_964545595.1 uncultured Flavobacteriaceae bacterium
ATTATACCCGAAAGAAAAAACTTACTTTTAAGTAGTCTTTTTAATCTTTTACATACTAAAGCTTCACTTTTCAGCACGTTGTTTAAGGTCAATAAACACTGGGTTTTATTGACGTGCTGAAAAGTGAAACTTTAAATTAAATATTAAAATGATTCTACAAACTTTTATCTAACTTGTATATGTAATGAGGAGTTTCTGATAATTCTTTTGCAAAATCTTTTTCAAGTTCTATAGCCAATTCTAAATAATCTAAATAAGCTGTATGTAATCCTTGTTCCAATTCAGAAAATGTATTACCAAAAGTAGTAACTACTCCTTTTAAATTTTCTGTTATTCCCCAATATGTACCGTCACTATGTTTTTCAACAAAGACAACAATTTCGTGTGATACTTTCATGGTAGTTAATTTAAGTTTTATACTTCTTGTTTTGTAGTATATATGTTGTCTAATTAGTGTTGACAAGTCTAATTATTACATCTTATAAATTATAACCTAAAGAAAAAATTTATTTATAAATAGTGTTTTTTATCTTCAATAAATCAAAGTTTCACTTTTCAGCACGTTAATTTACACCTCTTCTTTATCTCAGCTAATTAAGAACTCAAACTTTTTTAATTCTTCTTAAGATTGGTCTACTTAACTTTTTAATACATTGAATAATTTTCAATAAGTCTAAGGTTTATTAACCTATAAGTCATTGCTATAGAACTTACCCTGAAAGTATCAGATAATTTTTCTATAATGTCTTCATCTTCACATAGAAATAAATCATCGTTTAATTCATGAAATTTTTCTTTTAATAATTTTTCAGGCATTAGTAAGGCTGCTCCAAAAGAATTAGCTTCCATTTCTTGTTTTTTTTCAGCTCTAGTAGCAGCTTGTTTTCTATACATAACTTTAACATTATCTACAAAAAGTTCATTTTCATTATCATTATGCAGCATATAGTGTCCAACTTCATGAGCTAATGTAAATCTATTTCTCGTCTCAATACCTCCACTGTATCCTATCCTTCCCTTTCCATTTTTTACAACTAAAACTCCTGAAATATCTTCCCCTAAATCCAATTGAGTCAATTCAATATCTAATTTTTCAATTAATTTAAAAATGTTTACAGGAACCGACATCAAATCATAACATTCTAATAAGTCAACAGCTTTTTCTTCTATCAAATTCTTGTTCATACAAAATTATTTAATAAATTATTTCTACTTCTCTCTAATAAATGAGTTAATATTTTTTTCAGAATCAGCATTAATAATACCCTTACTAAGGTTTTGTTGTAATTTTTCTTTAAAAAAATCAGCTTCGCCATTTATTTGTGAAGTAGAGCTCGGCAAAAAATCAATAATCGAAACCTTTAGTAATCTTGAAAGTTGCCATAAAAGATGAATAGGAGGACTTTGTCTTCCTTTTTCAATATTAACTATTGAAGCTCTACTCATATTAATTTTTTCAGCCAAAGAAGCTTGACTCATATCAATATTAGTTCTCGCAATTTTAATTGCCTCACCTATTGATATATAAAATTTATCCTTATCTAACTGGTCCATGTATAATATAAAAATGACAATTATAAATTATAATATATCATTTATTTCCTAATACAAATATAAGAAAATATAGCTTTATATCAGAAACAGTTTGTTAAAATTTACATTTGCAAAAAAACATGTAATTAAAACCTTACATTTAAAAAAAAGTATTATATTTGTTAAGTATAGTTTGTTCTTAACAAATAAAACCTTATAAATTAAAAATTATGAAATACATACATAAAAAAAAGCCCAGCTCAAACGACCTAGACTTTTAGTTTAATTCTTTGTTAGAATTGTAATATATTTTTATTGGTATTCAAATGTATTCATTCTATCCGAATTAACCTAATCCTTGGTTATTTTAACTGTTAAAATTGTTTGTAATGTTCAATCAAACATATACCAGATGCTTTTTTACTCTATAAAATATTAAACCTTTTTGAGGAAGGTTTGTTTGAACATGTCGTAAAATTTCTCATTAAATAATGAGACAAAATAAATACCTCAAAATAATGAGGTTAAACTAACAAACACATTATAAAATGAATACATTTAACAATTATTTTCATATTACAGATGAATCTTATAGTCATTTAAACATTCTTTTAGAAAATGACACTGAAGTCTTTATAGACCCTTATCAAATTGTAAACAATAGATCTGAAGATGAAATATCTGAAAGAATTTATCAACGAAATAAGTCTTTTTTCAAAACATTAAACAATAAATATGTAATTCCTAAAAAAAGAAAGGAGGGTATTAAATTCTTATCAAATTTAAGAGAAGCAAACTCATATCATTTAGGCTATGCTTCTAAAAATAATGGAAAAGGCGTTGGTGACATTAAAGCTAAAACAATTTTTGATGCACTTAGCAATAACAGGTTTACCCAACAAGGAATAAGTATTATAAATGAGGCTCATAACGTTTTACTTTTAGTAGAAGGAATAGGTCAAGATAACATGTCTGATACTTTAGGGAGTGTTTGCAGAGATATATTTGCTGAATACACTCTTAAGCAATGTAAAAAATACAATATTCAGGTTAGCGAATTCGAGATCAAATTCTACAATAGTTCTAACCAAAAATGGGAATCAAAAAAAGTTAAACTACCTAGTTATAAAAGAAAAGAAATTATCTTAGTTCCAAAATCATTAATAAGTAAATCAACTCTATACCCTAATTGCTATAACTGGTTCATGTCTAAAGAATATATTTCTAAAGAAATATTGACAAAAAAAATACAAGTAGATGAAAGAAGTAGATTTGTCACTAAACTCAAAAATGGAGAAGAAAAATGCTTAATAAAGGAAGTCAACAATCGTTATAAAAAAAAGAAAGGAAAATTAATTGAATTTGAAATACAATACAACGGTTCTCTAGACAAGTTTCAAGAACATGCTAAAATACATTATTTATCTATTAATGTTAATGATTTAAATAGGCTACAAAATAAAGCCTCATAAACAAGAGATATTAAAAAGAAAATAAATTTAGTAAGTTAAATAAGTCTAATTTTTAAGCATAAAAATTAGACTTATTAAAAAAGCTCTACCTAAAATAGGTAGAGCTTTTTATTTAAAGATATTCTTATAATTTTATTTTCTAATGTTATCTTAATATTTTTTTTACAGCCCATCAATTAAACTTAATAGATTTCACTTTTAATGTAGCCCTAGCCCTTTCAGTAGCCCTAAAAAATAAAAAAACCTGTAAACATCTGTGTTTACAGGGTTTTTAAGTACTCAAGGCGGGACTAATTACGAACCAAGTTTACCTAGAATTTCAAAAAATATATAAACTAAAGCCTATCCTAGAAGAAGCTGGTTTATATCCTTTCAATTCAACAAATAATCAACCCCAAGTATAGATATGAAACCGATCTATACCACCATACCTATTAAACTTTGTGAATATGCTTTAGTAAACCGAAAGGTCAACCACCTAATGTTATTCATTTACTTAAAACATATTTCAAGTGGTCATGTGTCTTATAGCAATGAAAATATTCGACTATGGGCTATTGATATTAATAAGTCTGAAAAATGGGTTAAAAGCGCCTTAAAATGGCTAATTAAGAATGGTTGGATTACTGTAAACTCAAAAAGGCAATCATATAGGGTTGTCAGCTATAAACAATTATTTAAAAAACTACAATTAAAGTCTTTAACAGCTGTAGTATTTGAACCTAACGATTTTTCTGAATTAAAAAGTTTTTGTTGTGCAGTTGTTATTGCATACTCTTTATTTATAAAACGCTTAAGAGATAAAAAAAGACAATCGGTGTCAATAATGGACGATACCAGTAAGAGTTGTTATTTTCATCAAAAAGGGTTTATTGAAATGCCTTTAAGTTATTTAGCTAAAGACATAGGTGTAAGCGTATCAACTGCAAACAATTATAAAAGAATAGCTAAAGGCGCTAAATTATTAATTGTTAAAAGGCAATTGAGTTTCATTTTAGATATTAAAGG
>CAZJGP010000012.1:0-13179 GCA_964545595.1 uncultured Flavobacteriaceae bacterium
CGTTTGAAATTTCTTTTCCATAATTGACTTCTTTTAACTTAATGATTGCGTTAGCTTGTAAAGCATTTTTCTAATAATTGTAACTTCTTTGGTCAATTCTTCAAACTTTTCTTGAGACACAAATTTTAAATCCTTAGATAACAATAATTGGTATTCTACTTCCGATGCTGGACCAGAAGCAATTCTTAAAAAACGACCAAATTCTTTCTTCGTTTGATAACCACAACCTTCGGCAATATTAGTCGGTATTGATGATGAAGCTCTTCTTAATTGAGAAATTAATCCGAATTTTTCTTCACTTGGGTAATCATTTGTGATTTTGTAAACTTCTAAACATAATAAGTGAGCTTTTTTCCAAACTATTAATTCTTTAAAATCTCTCATAATTATTAACTTTTAGCTGTTACCCAATTGCAGAAACCCATTTAATTCAAAAACGACGTCAATGGACTACTAGCTTCTGCATGTTGCTTAACAGGAGCTAATTTGGCTTCAAAAGCCATTCTTCCAGCTTCTACAGCCATCTTAAAAGCTTTACCCATTTCAACAGGATTTTGAGAAACTGCAATAGCAGTATTTACCAAAACAGCATCAGCACCTAATTCCATGGCATACGCTGCGTGTGAAGGAGCTCCAATACCAGCATCCACAACGACTGGCACATTACTCTGATCAATAATAATCTCTAAAAAATCTTGAGTTTTCAACCCTTTATTACTTCCTATAGGTGCTCCTAATGGCATTACACATTGAGCCCCTACTTCTTCTAATCGTTTACATAAAACAGGATCCGCATGAATATAAGGCATCACTACAAAACCAAGCTTAACTAATTCTTCAGCTGCTTTTAAAGTTTCAATAGGATCTGGTAATAAATATTTTGGATCGGGGTGAATTTCTAACTTAATCCAATTTGTTTCCAAAGCTTCACGAGCCATTTGTGCTGCAAAAACAGCTTCTTTAGCATCACGAACACCAGAGGTGTTGGGTAATAAATTTATATGATTGTGCTTTAGGTGAGACAAAATATCATCTTGCTCATTGGCAACTTCAACACGTTTTAATGCTACTGTAACTAATTCACTTTCGGAAGCTACTAAAGCCTCTTCCATTAATTGTGAAGAATTAAATTTTCCAGTCCCTGTAAATAATCGAGAACTAAACTCTTTATCAGCTATTTTTAGTTTCATGCTTTTAGCTTTTTTATTGAAAACTAGTTTCAATCTTTTCTACTCTTTCTTTTAAAACCCCTATAGGCTCATTTGTTAACAATCCAGAAACGGCAACGTTTGACAGTCCTGTTCTTGATAATTCTTGAAGGTCATTTAATGTAATTCCTCCAATACCAACTACAGGTAATTGGTAACCTTTACTAGTAAGTTTTTTTACAATTTCAGTATACCCTTTAGTACCTAAAATAGGGCTTAATTTATCTTTCGTTTTAGTAAATCTAAAAGGTCCTAAACCAATATAATCAACACCATCATTTATATGCTTCAAGCAATCTTCTAATGTATTTGCTGTTCCTCCAATTATAGCTTCGCTACCTAATTGTTTGCGTGCTTCTTTCGGGTTAATATCTGTTAAACCAACATGAACACCATCCGCATTGGATTCACCCGCAACACCTATATTATCATTGATAATTAAAACAGCTTCATAGGTGTCACATATTTTACGTGCTTCTTTTGCGGCATTCAAATAATCAATTAATTCAATATTTTTTAGTCGTAATTGAACCCATTTACCACCTGCTTTACAAACATTTTCTATGTTTTGAAGATGTTCCTTAATAGTATTCCCTTGAGAAATATATTGGGTATATGTTTTTTGTAAAGAGCTATTAGCTGTCAGTTGTTGGCTTTCAGCTGAAATTACTTCTTTATCATTCATCTCTTTAGTGCTCCTCATAATATCCTTTTTCTGATAACTAAAACCAGATACCTAATAACTACTTTAAAATCTAAAATTCCCTAATAATTCTTTATTGCTTCCTAAATATTTTTCTGTAAATCGTTTAGCACGAAATACACTTTTCAATAAAGGAAAACCTAAAGCTACATATGATGCCATGGAACTTGACAAAACACAGCCACTACCATGTTTAGGATATGTTATATACTTCGGGTTTATAGGGTAAACCTGTTCATCTTTATTATATAAATAATCTTTTCCTTTTTCAGCTTCGTTATGCCCTCCTTTTAGGTATAGATTGGTTTTGTTACTTATTTGCTTAATTGTTTCTTCTAAATTTAATTCAGGATATAGTTTTTGAATTTCCTCATAGTTAGGAGTCAAAACATATATCTTTTCTAAAACACTATTAAATAAAGTTGAATCAAAATCAGTTTGAAAATCAAAATTTGCAGAAGCACTTAAAACAGGATCTACAATTATTTTAACTTCTGCGTTAAGCGAAATTAGTAAATCAACTATCTCTGACATTTTCTGCCAATCCTCTACAATTCCAATTTTAACAACATCAATATTAAATCGATTAAAAAGAGTTGTTATTTGCTTCTTGATAATTTCTATATCCGTCCAAACGCAATCAATAAATTCATTGTCAGTTTGAATAGTATTTGCTGTACAAACTGATAATCCTTGACATTTTAAAGCTTCAAAAGTTTTACAATCTGCAACTAAACCTGCTCCCCCTGAAGGGTCGAAACCAGCAATACTTAATATGTAAGGTCTTTTTTTCATGTGTTTAGTTGTCAGGTATCAGGGTTTGGCTATCAGTATTATTTTGATTGTCAATTTTAGTAACTTCTAAATTCTTTAAAGCTCTTTATTGGACTTTCAGATTTCCAAATACTTCCTAAAACTGCTGCTCCATTAAATCCTAAATTCTTTAATTGATCCAAATTATCAATAGAAATACCACCTAATCCAAATATATTCTTATCAATATTATTTACATCAAAACCACGACCTTCATATCCTTGTTTAGAGATTGATGAAAACACAGGGCTTAAAAAGTGGTAATCAAACTCAAAATAACAATCAATTAAATCTTTTAACTCATGAAAAGATGCACTAATCGTTTTTCCGAACATGTTTAAATTTTTAAAATATTGACCAGGATTATCAATATGATCAATTCTTTTTTGCTCTGTAAAATGAATGCCTTTTAAATTGAACTTATTGATCAATTCATGAAAATGATGCACTACAATTTTATCATGATACCTAGAATCTATTTGATTTAAGTAGTCACAATGTTGGTTGTAGTTCTTATCTGGTTTTCTTAAATGATAACATTCTAAACCGGCTTCAAAAAGCTGATTTAGAATGTTTATTTCATCTTTTACATCCTTTTCAGGAGCAATAACAATAATCATTGATTTCAATTAACAATTTATAATTACATATTGTTTCTAGACGATTTAATTATCGAATAGATAATTCGGAGAATTTCATAACAATCATTCAACAATAAATTTGCTTCTTCCTTAGAAACAATATTTGTGTCCCTAAGGAGTCTTAGCCAATAATGTGTTTCTCTAGCTTCTTTATATGAAATACCGAGTTTAGCCACAAAATCTTTTTTTGAGATTCCACCAATAGCTCCTTCTGCATTAGCACCTATCGATGTTCCTGCTCTTAGCAATTGTTTAGATAAAATATATTCTTTTGATTCACTATTTAGCCTTTTACAAAGCAAAATAATTTTAATACTAAATTTATATGTCTTATTTAAAACAACATTACTACCTATCAATCCAAAAATTACTAATGGTTAATTACATATTATCAATTGGATTTATAAGTAAACCTCAGAACCTTTTTCTTTGAATTCTTTAGACTTTTCTTCCATTCCTTTTTGGAAAACTTCATTATTCTCATCAATTTCATTTTCAGCAGCAAAATCACGCACCTCTTGAGAAATTTTCATAGAACAGAACTTTGGTCCACACATAGAACAGAAATGAGCCACTTTAGCACCTTCAGCAGGTAGTGTTTCATCATGATACTCACGAGCACGTTCTGGATCTAATCCTAAGTTAAATTGATCTTCCCAACGGAATTCAAAACGAGCCATACTCAATGCATTATCTCTATGTTGAGAACCTGGGTGTCCTTTTGCTAAATCGGCAGCATGCGCAGCTAATTTATAAGTAACAACACCTACACGTACATCTTCTTTATTTGGTAAACCTAAATGTTCTTTTGGTGTTACATAACATAACATAGCACAACCGTACCAACCAATCATAGCTGCTCCAATACCTGAAGTAATATGATCGTAACCTGGTGCGATATCTGTAGTTAAAGGCCCTAATGTGTAAAAAGGAGCTTCATCACAAACTTCAATTTGCTTTTCCATGTTTTCCTTAATCATGTGCATTGGTACGTGACCTGGTCCTTCAATGAAACATTGTACTTCATGCTTACGAGCAATCTGCGTTAACTCTCCTAAAGTTTCTAATTCCGCAAACTGTGCTTCATCATTCGCATCAGCAACTGAACCTGGACGTAAACCATCCCCTAATGAAAAGGCAACATCGTATGATTTTAAAATCTCACAAATCTCTTCGAAGTGTGTGTATAAGAAACTTTCTTTATGATGTGCTAAACACCATTTTGCCATAATAGAACCACCACGAGATACAATACCTGTAACACGCTTAGCAGTCATTGGTACATAACGTAATAAAACTCCGGCGTGAATCGTAAAGTAATCAACCCCTTGTTCTGCTTGTTCTATTAAAGTATCACGGAAAATTTCCCATGTTAAGTCTTCGGCAACTCCGTTTACTTTTTCTAATGCTTGGTAAATTGGCACGGTACCAATTGGCACTGGTGAGTTACGTACAATCCACTCACGAGTTTCGTGAATGTTTTGACCTGTAGATAAATCCATGATATTATCTGCCCCCAACGACAAGCCCAAACTGCTTTTTCTACTTCTTCTTCAATAGAAGATGTAGTTGCTGAGTTACCAATATTTGCATTAATTTTCACTAAGAAGTTTCTACCTAAAATCATAGGTTCTGCTTCTGGGTGATTAATATTTGAAGGTATTACCGCTCTTCCTCTTGCTACTTCTTCACGAACAAATTCAGGCGTAATTTTTGCTGGAATAGAAGCTCCAAAGTGTTCCCCTGGATGTTGCTTTCTAATTTCAGTCATTTCATCAATTCGTTGGTTTTCACGAATGGCGATGTATTCCATTTCTGGAGTAATAATTCCTTTTTTAGCATAATGTAATTGTGTTACATTTTGCCCTTTTTTAGCACGCTTTGGCTTATGCTTTAAATCGAAACGCATATGATCTAAACTAGCATCATTTAAACGTTCGTTACAATATTCAGATGTAAAGCTATCTAACTCTTCAACATCACCACGATCTAAAATCCACTGCTCTCTAATTCTTTCAATACCATTATGAACATTGATTTCTTTATTAGGATCTGTATAAGGTCCTGATGTGTCATAAACAGTAACAGGTTCGTTTGGCGTTTTCTTTTTCGTCATCGAGTCTGTCGTGTCGCTTAAAGAAATTTCTCGCATTGCCACATTAATTTGTGGGTGAATTTTTCCTTGTACGTAAACCTTTTTAGAGTTAGGAAAAGGCTTTCTTGTAATTTGCCCTTCCTTTGGTGCAGTGTCCTTGTTTTTCATCTTCTTTGTGCTATTAGCTACTAGCCATTGGCTTTTAGCTGTTAATACTTATATATTGACGCTAATGGCTATGGCCAAAAGCTAATTGCTTTTATCCTCCTTGTGTTGCTTGTATGATAGTAACATTGTCATTTTCCTTAAGAGAAGTGTTACTCCAGGCGCTTTTAGTTATAATTTGATTATTTATGGCAACCGCAATTCCTTTAGTGTTAATTTTTAAAATATTTAAAAGCACATCTAAAGTAGATTGTTCTATCGATTTTTTTTCGTGATTTACCTGTATTGTAATCATATATTAAACTTAAAACATTTCGTGTAAAACGAAGAGGTTATTATTTTAAGCTTTAGGAAAAAGTTCCTTTAAAATTTATAGTAGATTACATCTAGAAGATGGAGTCAACTTTTCCCTTCGTCGGTGCTAGCCGTATCAGGTTCAAAGGGTATTTCTCAGTCTAGTAAAAGACACCCCTAAAGCTATTGAGTACAAAAATACTAAAAATTAATTATTGTAAAATAAAATTAACAAAAAGGACTTGTTGTTTGGTGTTGTTGTCGAAAACGCTTTTTGGATTATTTCCAATTAAATAAAAACTATTGGAAATAATCCTTATGTAAATAAAAATTTAGTAGTACTTTAGCTCCAGATTAAACTTAAAGATCTTATTAAAATGAGCGCTGATAAAGAAAAAGAAGCAAAATTAAAAGCATTACAACTAACCTTAGATAAACTTGATAAAGCTTATGGTAAAGGAGCAGTAATGAAAATGGGAGATGCTGCTATTGTAGAGATTGATACTATTTCGACAGGTTCATTAGGTCTAGATTTAGCTTTAGGAGTAGGAGGTTTGCCAAAAGGACGTGTGGTTGAAATATTCGGTCCAGAATCTTCAGGTAAAACAACCTTAACATTACATGCAATTGCTGAAGCTCAAAAAGCAGGTGGTATTGCTGCTTTTATAGATGCAGAACATGCTTTTGATCGTTTTTATGCAGAAAAATTAGGAGTTGATGTAGAAAATTTAATTATATCTCAGCCTGATAATGGCGAACAGGCTTTAGAGATTGCTGAAAACTTAATACGTTCTGGTGCTATTGATATAGTAGTTGTCGATTCTGTTGCTGCATTAACGCCTAAAAGTGAAATAGAAGGAGAAATGGGAGATTCTAAAATGGGTCTTCATGCACGTTTAATGTCTCAAGCATTACGTAAATTGACTTCAACAATTAATAAAACAAATTGTACTGTAATATTTATTAATCAATTAAGAGAGAAAATTGGAGTAATGTTTGGTAACCCTGAAACTACAACAGGGGGTAATGCATTAAAATTTTATGCTTCAGTTCGTTTAGATATTCGTCGTTCTACTCAAATAAAAGATAGTAATGGTGAGGTTAAGGGTAATAAGACTCGTGTTAAGGTTGTTAAAAATAAAGTTGCTCCGCCTTTCCGTATGGCTGAATTTGATATTATGTACGGACAAGGTGTGTCTAAGGTTGGAGAAATTATAGATATAGGGGTAGACTATGAAATTATTAAAAAGAGTGGTTCATGGTTTAGTTATATGGACTCTAAATTAGGGCAGGGTAGAGATGCGGTTAAAAAACTGTTATTAGATAATCCTGAATTAATGGAAGAGCTTGAAGAGAAAATTGTTACGGCAATAAAATTAGCAAAAGAAGAGGCTTAATTTTTTGTAAGTTTAGGTGTAATAAAAGGACTACTTTAAAAAGTGGTCTTTTTTTGTTTTATAGATAAAAAGATCCTAAATACTTTTATAATAGATAATTGTATTATAAAAGAAAAAATAAAATCATGTTTATACTTAAGCCAAGTAATATAGTTTTTGGCGTTTTAATAGTGCTTATGCTTGTTCCCAAAACAAAATCTTTTATTCAAGAAAATATACATAAGGTTATTGGTAAAATAAACCCACCTAGTGTTATTGCTGTTTCTGAACAAGAAACAATAGGAGAATATCAAGGGCAATTAAGAGGTTTGAACAATTCAAATGTAATTGACTTTGAAGGTTTAAAAGGTAAAGTTGTTTTTGTTAATTTTTGGGCAACATGGTGTCCTCCTTGTGTGGCCGAAATGGGAAGCTTGCAAGAATTATATACTAAATATGGTAATGATGTTGTTTTTCTTTTTGTAACAAATGATACAGCAGATGTTACAAATGAGTTTTTAAAAGACCATAATTATACAATGCCTTGTTATACGAAAACAAGCGATTTACCGGATATATTAAGTCATAGAAGTATACCAAATACTTTTATAATAAATAAAGAAGGTAATATTGTTCTTCATAAAGTAGGTGGCGCTGATTGGAATAGTAAGAAAATACAATTAATAATTAAGGATCTTATTAAAGAATAGTTAAAGCAAAATTGTTTTCTTAAATTGTAACTCTAAAGTTGTAAGTTGACAGCTTTAATAACGATTAATTTAAAAAATAGATTTAATTTTGAGCAATTATTACGACCCATCCGACTTAAGAAAATTTGGAGAAATTACTGACTGGAGTGAAGAGCTTGGAGAAAAGTTTTTTGATTACTACAGTAGTGTTTTTAAAGAAGGAGCATTATCTGCTCGTGAAAAGTCATTAATAGCACTGGCAGTATCGCATGTTGTAAAATGTCCGTATTGTATTGATGCTTATACTAAAGATGGTTTGCAAAAAGGAATAACTAAAGAAGAAATGATGGAAGCTGTTCATACAGGTGCAGCTATAGAGTCAGGAGCAACACTAGTACATGGTGTGCAAATGATGAATAAGTATAAAAAACTTTCCATGTAATATAAATTGTTGTTTAATATTTTTATTTAAACAGCTTTTCCCCAATAAATATGGCTACAATTTCTTTAAAGAAAAGAGAAAACGAACTAGCAAATACTAAACGACAATTAGAGATTTTAGATGGAGGTCTTTTTGCAGATGGTAGTTTGCCAAAGTTTAAAGATAAAATTGCTGAAATAGGTCAATTTCCTTTAAAATCTAAAAAGTTAGAAATTTTACAAATAAACTTGGGTTACATGTGTAATCAAGTTTGTGAACACTGTCATGTTGATGCAGGTCCTGACCGAAAAGAGATAATGACTAAAGAGACCATGTTACAGTGTCTTGAGGTTATAAAAAATACAGGTGCACACACGTTAGATTTAACAGGTGGTGCTCCAGAGATGAATCCGTTATTTAGATGGTTTGTTGAAGAAGCTTCTAAAGTTGGAATTAAAGATTTTATAGTAAGATCTAATCTTACTATTATTAGAGCAAATAAAAAATATTACGACTTACCTGATTTCTTTAAAAAACACAATATTCATGTAATTTCTTCTATGCCACACTGGACAAGAGGAAAAACAGATAAACAACGTGGTGATGGTGTTTTTGATAAGTCAATAAAAGCTTTACAAGAATTAAATAAACGTGGTTATGGTATGCCTGATTCAGGTTTACGTTTAGATTTAGTTTATAATCCATCAGGTGCATTTTTACCAGGTGATCAAGCCAGTATGGAAAAAGACTTTAAAAAAGCTTTGAAAGAAGATTTTAATATTGAATTCCATAATTTATTTGCCATTACAAATTTACCTGTTTCTCGTTTTCTTGATTATTTAATTGCATCAGAAAACTATGAGGATTACATGTATAGTTTAGTTGAAGCATATAACCCAATGGCAGTTTCTAATGTCATGTGTACAAATACTATTTCTATAAGTTGGGATGGTTATTTGTTTGATTGTGACTTTAATCAAATGTTAGGTTTAGGTGTAGCTTCAAAAATTAAACACATTAGTGAGTATAACGAAGATGTGTTAAATAACCGAAAAATAGTTATTTCTCAACATTGTTATGGTTGTACTGCTGGTTCAGGAAGTAGTTGTCAAGGAACAGTAGCTTAATTTGTATGTTGAAATCAGATAAATTACTTATTGTTTTTACTAGAAACCCCGAGTTAGGTAAAGTGAAATCTCGTTTAGCAGCAGATGTTGGTAAACAGTCTGCTCTTGATATATATAAATTTTTATTAAAGCATACGCATAAAGTAACTAGTAACTTAAATTTAGATAAACAAGTTTGGTATTCTAATGAGGTTCCGGAAATTGATATTTGGAATAAAGGAAATTTTACTAAACATGAGCAGTTTGTTGATGATGATTTAGGGAAAAGAATGCAGTTTGCATTTGATGAAGGTTTTAAGAAAGGTTATAAATATATTAGTATAATAGGAAGTGATCTTTATGATATTTCTCAAACTGACATTGAAAATGCCTTTGATAAATTAAAAAATAATGAAGCAGTTATTGGTCCAGCTAGTGATGGTGGTTTTTATTTTTTAGGATTATCAAAATCAATTAATGAATTATTTGTTAATAAGCAATGGGGTAAGAGTACAGTTTTAGCTGATTGTTTAGAGGATTTAAAAAGTTATAAATTTGCAGAATTGCCAGTTCGTAATGATGTAGATTATTTATCTGATATTATTGATGAAGAGGCTTTTAAACCTTTTTTAAAACCGCACAATGATTAAATATATTAACGAAACAGCCGAGTACTTAAAAGGAAAAGGTTTTGATGCTCCTGAAGTTGGAATAATTTTAGGAACAGGTTTAGGACAGTTAACTACTCATATTGAAAATGCAATTGAAATTAGTTATAACCATATTCCACATTTTCCTACAGCAACTGTTGAGTTTCATAAAGGGAAATTAATTTACGGAACTATTGAGGGTAAAAAAGTAATTGTAATGCAAGGTCGTTTTCATACTTATGAAGGCTATAGTTTGCAAGATGTTACTTACCCTGTTAGAATAATGGAAGCATTAGGTATACAAACCTTATTAGTTTCTAATGCATCGGGTGCTATTAATTTAAACTTTAAAAAGGGCGAATTAATGCTAATTGATGATCATATAAATTTATTGCCAGGTTCACCTTTAGCTTTTAAAGGAGTAGAACAAATGGGAGAACGATTTGTAGATATGAGTGCTCCTTATGATGTGGATATAAATTCTAAAATAGAGGGTATAGCTTTAAATGAAGGAATAACATTACATAAAGGTGTTTATGTTGCTGTAACGGGTCCTGAATTAGAAACTAAGGCTGAATATCGTTATTTAAAAATAATTGGAGCTGATGCCGTTGGAATGAGCACAGTGCCCGAAGTTATTGTGGCAAACCATTTAAATTTAAAAGTAGCAGCAGTATCGGTACTTACGGATGAGTGTGACCCAGACAATTTAGAGAAAGTAGATATACAAGAAATTATAGCTATGGCTAATAAAGCAGAGCCAAACATGATTACATTATTCAAAAAACTAATAGCGGCTTTATAAAAGTTGTTATTATTAAAATATAAGTTAAAATTAGTATGAGTTATTTAGAGACTACCCACGATGTATATAAAGAAGCAGCATTAACACCTGATGTAGGTTTATGTTGTACAACAAATCCTATTTGGGAATTACCAGGTTTATCGATTCCTAAAATAATGCAAGAAATGAATTACGGTTGTGGTAGTACAGTTCATGCACGTGATTTATCTAATAATCCGAAAATGCTTTACGTTGGAGTAGGTGGAGGAATGGAGCTTTTACAACTTTCTTACTTTAACCGTCAAAAAAATGGTGTTGTAGGGGTAGATGTTGTTGATGAAATGTTAGAAGCATCTCGTAAAAACTTTATTGAAGCTGAAGAAACTAATGATTGGTTTAAAAGTGAATTTGTAGATCTTAAAAAAGGAGATGCGCTAAATTTACCAGTAGAAGATAACAGCATTGATGTTGCAGCACAAAATTGTTTATTCAATATTTTTAAAGCTGATGATTTAAAAAAGGCTATTGAAGAAATGTACCGTGTATTGAAGCCTAATGGAAAGCTTGTAATGAGTGACCCTACTTGTGAGCAACCAATGAATGATACTTTACGTAATGATGAACGTTTAAGAGCATTATGTTTAAGTGGTAGTTTACCTATTGCTGACTATGTTAAAGCTTTAACAGATGTTGGTTTTGGTACTATAGAAATTAGAGCTCGTAAGCCTTATCGTATTCTTGATCCTAAAAATTATCCTACAGACGAATTGATCTATATTGAGTCTATTGAAATAGCAGCAATTAAAGATCCAATGCCAGAAGATGGTCCTTGTATTTTTACAGGTAAAGCAGCTATTTATTTTGGAGATGAAGGTTTCTTTGATGATGGAAAAGGTCATATACTAGTTAAGAATCAGCCAATTGCAGTTTGTGATAAAACAGCACAAGCTCTTGCGGATTTAGGTAGAGAAGATATTTATATTAGTGAATCTACTTACCATTATGATGGTGGTGGATGTTGTTAATTATGTTTTTTTGTTGTAACCTAAGAAAGGTTTATCCGACTTATGTAAGAGGAAGTTAAATCTAAATATTATGACAAAAATATATAAAAATTATAGCTTTTTAATATTGTTGTTAGGAGTTGTATTTTCATCACAATCGCAAAATTTAGTTAGTGTAATTAATTATAGAGATATTGAAGATAAAGTAACTACTAGGTATGGGGCAGATTCACCTCAACGTAATGAAAAAGTAAATTACGATTTATGGGAGTTACTACTTCAAAAACATGTTTCTTCTGATGGGCAAGTTAATTATGAAGGCTTTAAAAAAGATAGTAGTAAGTTTAACGAGTTTTTGAGAATAATTTCAAAGACTCGTATAAACTCTAGTTGGTCTAAAAGAGATAAAATGGCTTTTTGGATTAATGACTATTATAATACTCCCCATTTTTAAGACAGCAATTTAAGATGTAAGTTTAACGCTGTACTTATGAAAAAATCGAGAAGAAAATTCAGTTCATCTTTCAAAGCAAAAGTTGCTTTGGAAGCCATCAAAGATCAATTAACCTTACAAGATATTGCCTCAAAATTTGATATTCATCCTACTCAGATATCCACTTGGAAGCGAGAGTTTATAGAAAACTCTTCTAAAGCCTTTGAATCTAAGTCAAAAGAGGAAGATACGGATAAGGAGAAAAGTGTTCTATATAGCAAAATAGGTCAATTACAAGTTGAGAATGATTTTTTAAAAAAAGTCTTGGACAAATGAGTACTACCCAAAAACGGCAAAAGGTTGTAAGATCTCATCCAAGGCTAAGTCTTGCCCAACAATGTAAAATTTTAGAGATTCATCGTTCTGGATTGTATTATAAACCTAAAGGAGAGAGTCCATTAAATTTAAAATTGATGAAAGCTATCGATAAACAATTTCTGGAACACCCTTACTATGGAGTAGAGAGAATGACGGATTATCTCAAACTAGATTTAAGATATCGTGTCAATGTCAAAAGAATCAGAAGGCTCTATAAAATAATGGGTCTTCAGACCATTTATGACAAACCAAAGACAACCATAAAAGATAAGACCAGTTATGTCTATCCATATTTATTAAAAGACCTTAAGATCACACATCCCAATCAAGTTTGGCAGACTGATATCACTTATATTCCTATGCATCGTGGGTTTATGTATATGGCAGCAATTATTGATGTGCATAGCAGAAAAATTTTA
>CAZJGP010000013.1:0-20428 GCA_964545595.1 uncultured Flavobacteriaceae bacterium
AAAAAAAAAAAAAATTAAATACTCTTTTCTTTTATAATTATTTAATAAATAAAATAGTGTTAGTATTTTAACTTTTAATAAATAAAATATATAGGAAAATTACTACCAATATTATTTAATTATCAATAAATTTTCTAAATAACTACATAACAGAAAATTACAATTAAAGTGTTTTTTAAATAGTTTCAGTTCTTCCTACTAATAAATTATAAACATCACTACCTAAATTATCAATAAATCTCCATTCAGCAGTAGCTCCACTTTGAGTAAAACTAACGGTTAGAAAACCTCTTTGTGATGAATCGGTATACATTAAATCGGTTATTAAACTTTCTAACGCAAACTGAAATCCTTGAATAGCTTCTGGTGTTGTTAAATTTAAAAAGCTTTCAAAACCTGGAGAAGACACTGACGGCGATGCTAGTTCAGTAGCTACTGTATTTCCTTGTAAGTCCGTAATGTTTGAAAACCAAGCATTATGGGTATCACCTGCCAAATTAACTACTCTTTTACCTTCAAAAAGAGACAGTACACGCTCCCTTTCCATAGCATAGCCATCCCATGCATCTAAATTATAAGGAGCAACTGTTGTTATTCGCCCAATCTCTTGAGGAGTTAATGTTGGATCTCCTGCATCTATTCTAGCTCGAATAGTTAGCAACTCAGTAATTATTGTTTGTAAAACTTCTGGGCTTGCTCTTAAATTTATTAACAGCTCTGCAGGAACAAACATTCGAGCCATTAAGACTTGTTGTCCTAAAACCTGCCATGTACTACTATTGTTAATACTATTTGACAACCAATTTAATTGCTCATCTCCTAACATTCTTCTATTAGGGTTGGAAAGTTCTGTTCCAATTAAAAAAAGAAAAATATGCACATTACCATATAGCTATGAAATGTGAACACAATTGTTATGCGCGCATATCATATATTAAGATCCCGTTTCCTTAATTTTAAATTAAGGCTTAACATACTACCAAACAATATACATTAGTTTTTATAGTTGACAGTGGCATTACTTTAAATACCCTTGTGTTTAATTTTTTCTCTAATAATATCTCCAATAGGTCTATCTTCAATATTACTTTGCAACCACGCTAATATATCTAAATATAAAAATGCTCGTTTTTCATAAGGATGATCTTCGTACTTTTTTAAACGATCATATAGTTTTTTAAACTCTGACTTTATTTGTAGAGGGTTAACCTTTTCTAAGTTTCTTAAAAACTTAATCATTTCTTTTTGTACACCATGTAAATCGTCCATTTTAATAAGAAACTTATAGGTATCTCTAAGTTGAGTATCTAAATGTAAATCTAACCTTGCTTCGTAATGCGCCACCAAACTTAAAACACGTGCAAAGCACATTAAATCTTCGCGCATTTTTAACGATTTATTACTTATAATTTTATCTAGATAATCAATACAACTTTCATGATCTTCCATTCCAAAATACAAGCAAGCAATTTTGTAATAAAATACCATCTCATGGTGACCATCTATATGATTTTTATATTTTTCTAAGCCTTCTAATATACTAGATACTAAAGGAACTCCTTCTTTAAAAGTTCCTTCTAAAAAATGTAAATTAAGCTTATTAGTATTAATGTATAAAAAACTTAAAGCATGTGTATTTTCGTGCTGTGGAAAACCATCAGATAACACCATTTTTTCTAGGCGCTCAATTCGGAACTTTAGCTTTGTTCTATCTTGAATTAAAAATAAAGATTCCATTAAGTAGTTATTCCCTTTAAGGAAGAAAACCGGATTAACTTCAATCATTTTTGGTTGCCCATAAAACAAATCGACTAATTTTGTAGCATACTTATAAGAGGCTAAAAAATCTTGAGTCATTAAACTATACCACAAATGAGCTTTGTATAACCATAATTTTTCTCGAAAGCCTAGCAATTCCCATTCAAAAACAGGCATTCTTCCTTCAAAGTAAGTCTTTAAAAACTCCTGCTCTTTATCATTTTTTACGTAACCTGTTTTCAGCATTAAACCATAAAGTTGTAATGATAAATTTGAAAGCTTACTAGCTATCACATTTTTCATACTTAAGTTTTTAGCTTGTACGGCTAACTCATCTGCTCGTGTACTAATACTACGAGTAATGTATTGTGTTTCTATAATTTTTTCAAATTCAACAATTTCATAAGCTATATTATTTTCATCATTTTCAATAGCCAATAACTTTGCTTTATCTAAAATTTTCAAACTCTGTTTATACAATCCTTTGTGGTATAAAATTGTAGCAAAATCAATTTGCTCTCTTAACTTCATACGCATATTACGATGCACAGGGTTTAAACGTAAACTAATAAGTATTTGTTTATATAAATGTGCTTTTAGGTTAGAAAGTTGCAATTTAGTTACAATTCCTTTTTGCAAAACTTGTGCTTCATCAAACCTATCAGCCTTATCTAAATAATTAAATAAAGCTATAAATTTTGAGTTATTATTTCCTCCTAGTCTTCCTGCGTATACCTTAAATTGTCTTTTTTCAGACTTGGTAAGCGATTTTACTAGTATAAACAAAGGGTCTTTTATATCATTAGTCATTGTAAGAAAATAGCTGTTAATCCCTGTATTAATAAGGCTTAAGGGGTTTCTTAAAAACATTTACCATTGTAACCTATTCACAAAAATAAGAAACATAATGCTCCTAAAAATATACATTTGATACTATAATACAAGTAAATTTATAACAATGAGCGACAATAAAGTTCAAATTTTTGACACTACACTAAGAGACGGAGAACAAGTACCTGGTTGTAAATTAAATACAGAACAAAAATTAATAATTGCTGAGCGTTTAGATTTACTTGGCGTAGATGTTATTGAAGCAGGTTTTCCGGTTTCTAGCCCTGGAGATTTTAATTCGGTTACTGAAATTACTAAAATCGTAAAAAATGCTACCGTTTGTGGTTTAACACGTGCTGTAGAAAACGATATTAAAGTTGCTGCCGAAGCTTTAAAATATGCTGTAAGACCAAGAATCCATACTGGTATTGGTACTTCAGAATCTCACATACTACATAAATTCAACTCTACTCCAGAAGAAATTATAGAGCGCGGAGTTGCTGCTGTAAAATATGCAAAATCTTTTGTTGAAGATGTGGAATTTTACGCAGAAGATGCTGGTAGAACAGATAATGAATATTTAGCGCGTGTGTGTGAAGCTATGATTACTGCAGGTGCCACTGTATTAAATATTCCTGATACAACTGGTTATTGTTTACCAGATGAATATGGTGCTAAAATTAAATACTTACGTGAAAACGTAAAAGGTATACATAATGTTATTTTATCTTGCCATTGCCATAACGATTTAGGTTTAGCAACAGCTAATTCTATTGCAGGTGCTATTAATGGTGCTCGCCAAATTGAATGTACTATTAATGGTATTGGTGAACGTGCTGGTAATACTGCTTTAGAAGAAGTAGTAATGATATTAAAACAACACCCTGATCTTAATTTAACTACTGACATTAACACTAAATTGTTATACGATACTAGTAAAATGGTATCAGATAACATGGGAATGTTTGTACAGCCTAACAAAGCAATTGTTGGTTCTAACGCATTTGCTCACAGTTCTGGAATTCATCAAGATGGAGTTATTAAAAATCGTGAAACTTACGAAATTATAGATCCAGAAGAAGTTGGTGTAACAGAATCTGCTATTGTACTTACTGCTCGTAGTGGTCGTGCTGCATTAGCTTACCGTGCTAAAAAAGTTGGTTACGAATTAACTAAACTACAATTAGACGATGTTTATAAAGAGTTCTTAAACTACGCTGACAAAAAGAAAGAAGTTAACGATAGTGATATCCATAAAATTATGGAATCAATGGATATTAAAGTATAAATAAAATATTATTTATTTAGTAAAAAAGGAAGCTCTTAATTGAGCTTCCTTTTTTTTAAGAAAAAAATAAACACCACCTATTTATAATAAATATAAATAGAATATATATTAAATACATTTTTAAAGAAAACATATTTAAAATGCATTATCTATTAATTAAATGCATCAATAAAGAATAAAGTTGCATTATTGATAATAAAAAACAACAACATTATTTTTCGTGCTAAAAAACATTTTCTACAAAAAACATCAACACTTTTTTCTTTCTTAAAAATACTTATATTTGAAATATAAATACTTAAGTATTTATACGTAGTAACAAATTACGTAGGTTAAATTTACTTCACACTCCCTAAAAGTAGAAGTCTAAATTAAATTACCCACTAAATTATTTGTTATGAAGAAGAAATCTTTAAAAATCAAAAGCTTAAAGCTTGCCTTTATTGGTATTGGTACCTTAAAAGTACTAACTGCCTGTGGAGGAAATGGAATTCCTGAAGAAACAACTACAGAGTCAATTGCTGAAACAAAAGCATTTTCTGTAGAAGAAGTTTTAGAGATGGTTGCCCATGAAAATGATGTTACTAGAACACTTTACACTAAAGGTATTGTAGGAGCAGGAAAAAAACAAGGATTAAAATTCGATGAAGATTGGCAAGATGACGAAGTTGAAGCTGGACCATTACCTGCTTTATTCTTAAGAGGAGTTTCTGCCGACATTCGTAAAAGCTCAACTCCATTAGGTCTTTACTTAGGGTCTGATTACCCAATTAATGCTTCAAACAAACTTGAAGGTAAACAAGCACAATTATTCGAAAAAATTAAAGCTAACCAAAAGCCACAATTTTTTTATGATGAACAACAAAAATTACACACTGCAATGTTTGCTGATATGGCAATGGCTGCACCATGTGTAAACTGTCATAACGATCACAAAAACACTCCTAAAAAAGACTGGAAATTAGGCGATGTTATGGGAGCTACAACATGGCAATATCCTTCTGACTCATTATCATATAAAGAAGCAATAGGAGTTCTTAACGCTTACCGTAACGGAACTAAAGCAGTATACAATGCTTACTTAGCCGAAATTGCTGCTTTCAAAGCAAGTCCAAAACCAGCTATCGGTGCAACATGGCCTTCGAAAGGGTTTAACCTACCTACTGCCGAAGTATTTATTGATAGTGTACGCAAGTTAACTTCATACAAATCAATGGAGGTTTTACTTAAAAAAGGAAAAACAGTAGCTTCAAACTAATAAAAAGTATAAAATAATATTAATGAAAAAGATTTTCACTGTTCTAAATATTGGAATCCTATTATTTATAGCTTATTTAATTCAATATTTTATACCTATAAAATGGGAATGGCTTTACAATTTACAAGAACACCACCAAATGTATAAAAGGTGGTCTGGTCTAGCTGTATTCTTATTAATTGTTTTCCAATGGATACTTACTCTTACTAGAGTAGTGAAGCGTTTTCGTAAATATTCTTTAAAACTTACTACATGGCATAAATGGATAGGAGCATTCTCTCCTATCCTATTTTATGTACACGTAATGGAGTTCGGTTTTGGTTACTTAGCACTACTATCTTATTTGTTTTTTGCAAATATGTTACTAGGGGTTATTAACCTAGATATTATCAAATCTAAAAAAAACTGGGTGTTTCAATCCTGGATGATTGCCCATGTTACATTTTCTGTAGTAATAACATTTATAGCCATTTTTCATATTGGCGTTGTTTTCTATTACAAATAAACACCTTACAATTCTATTTTAATAATAGAAAAAAAATCTATCTGATTACCAAAAAAAATAACCAAACTGTTATACAGTTTAAACCCTAAAAAATTATGATTTTAACTGTTGAAAAAATAATACGAGAGACTGAAGATGCAGTAAGCGTTGTATTTAAAAAACCTGGTTTATTTAAAAAAGTAAAATACAAACCTGGTCAATTTTTAACATTAAAAATCCCTATAAATAACAAAATTGAAAATAGATCCTATTCTTTAAGTAGTAGTCCATGGCTCCATAAATCGTTACGTATAACCGTAAAAAAAGTAAAAGGGGGCTTAATTTCAAATTATATATGTAACGAACTTAAAGAAGGGCAAAAAATTGAAGTTGACAAACCTATTGGAAACTTTTTTATTGAACCTAATAAAAAGGAATCTAAAAAATATGTAATGTTTGCTGGTGGTAGCGGTATTACTCCTGTTTACTCTATTATAATCTCTTTATTAGAAAAAGAACCTAACTCTAAAATCCTACTTATTTACGCTAATAGAAATTTATCTTCTATAATATTTAAAAAAGAAGTAGAATCTTTAATTACCGATTATCCTGGCCGTATTAATACTGAGCATTTATTAGACGAATTAGATAGTGACCCTGGTAAAAATTATCATAATGAAAGATTAAATCCAAAACTATTAGACAACATATTAGAAAAAAACAATATGGCATATAACAATGCTAAGTTTATGCTTTGCGGACCTCAAGGATTTATGGATGGTGCTGTAGAAATACTAGAGAAAAAAAGTGTTTTAAGTCACAATATAATGCTCGAAGCTTTTACTGCCGACTTATCTAAAATGGAAAATGAAGCTATTGAAGAAAGTGCCGTAACCATAAAAGGTGTTGGTTTTGAAACCCCAATAAAAGTTGAAAAAGGAAAAACAATCTTACAAGCTGCATTAGATCAAAAAATGGAAATTCCATATTCTTGCCGATCAGGTATGTGCAGTTCGTGCAAAGCAAAATGTACTAGCGGAAAAGTAAAAATGTTAGACGGACACATATTACCAGAAGCCGAAGTTAACGATGGTTTTGTTCTTACTTGTGTTGCTTTTCCGGCAAGTGAAAATGTTGAATTAGTATTACCTCAATAAATATAGAAACAAGCATTTATTTATGTTTTTTAAAAACCCATTACGTAAAAGGCAACAAATTGGTTCCTTAGTTGGAATTTTAATTGGTTTAATAATTTTTATTGTTCTTCCTTTAAAATCATCTGAAGAATACCTAAGCTTAGGACCTTTAAATACAGGACACGAAGGCTTATCGTGTAATGCCTGCCATACCGAAGCTAAAGGAAACTTATTACAACAATTACAGGCTAATGTAACTTACACTTTTGGTGGAAGAAAAAAATCTGTTGATTTTGGAACAGAAAACGTAGATACAAAAAAGTGCTTAGAGTGTCATGATCGCCCAAATGATCGCCACCCTACGCATAGGTTTTTAGAACCAAAATATCAAGATGCCATAAAGGTTATAGATGCTACACAATGCGAAACTTGCCATAGAGAGCACAACGGAACTCGTGTTGTTTTACCCGATGCCAAATTCTGTGTAAACTGTCATTACGATTTAAAAGTAACAAATGACCCTATTGATACGCCACATAGTCAATTAATTGCAAATGAACAATGGAATACTTGTTTACAATGTCATGATTTTCATGGAAACCATATTTACAAGGCTCCTATCAAAATGAAAGATACTATTCAGTTAAAAAAGATAAACGCATATCTAAAAGGTGGTTTAGACCCTTTTGCTAACAAAAAGAAATACACGCCATTAAGCGAAGAAGAATGGTTAAAAGTTAAATCTAAGTATAAAAAATAAACTTAAACAACACTTTTAAAGTTTACCTATATGATACATACAATAAAAATAAGCTTAAGTAAATCTATCTTTATATTTGGTGCATTACTACTTACACTAAGTTCATGCAATAACAAACCAAAAATAAATTGCGAAACCCCAAAAGTAATAAGTTATAGCAAAGACATAGCTCCAGTAATAGAAACTAAATGTTTTATGTGCCATGCCCCTGATGTTTACAAGAAAAAAGCTTCTAGAAATAAAATATTCAATTATAAAAGCTTAAAAAAAATGGCTAGTAGTGGTCAACTAATTGGATCTATTACACATGCAAAAGGTTTTATTGCTATGCCATATAAAAAAGGCACAAAAATAGACACCTGCTCTATATCATTAATTTCTAAATGGATAGATACTGGCATGAAAGAATAACCTTAAAACCTACCAAACCTACCTGTCCACTACAAATACCCCATTCCCTAAAATGCGAGTAATAACATCTATCTTAAATTTCTTGTTTTCAACTAGGTTAACAGGCTTTCTTCTAATTCTATTTGCTGTGGCTATGGCTACAGCAACATTTATAGAAAATGATTTTGGAACCGAAACTAGTAAAGCACTTGTGTATAGCGCAAAGTGGTTCGAGATTGTAATTGTATTATTAGCCATAAATTTTGTGGGTAACATTGCTAAATACAATTTATTTAGTCTAGAAAAAGCACCAATGCTATTATTACATTTAGCATTTATTGTAATTATTATTGGAGCTGGCGTAACAAAATATCGTGGTTACGAAGCTTTAGTTACTATAAAAGAGAATAACAGTACTAATCAAGTTTTAAGTATTGACAGTTTTTTACAACTTCAGGCCGGTAACGAAAAACTCACAAAAAATTATGCTCCAAAGAACTTAATGATGAGCAAAATTGGCTTTAACTACATAAATGAAGATTATAGTTTTGAAGACAAAAACATAAATATAAAATTAAAAAAATATATACATAACGCTGAATATATTTTAGTGACTAATGAAAATGACGACAGCTTTTTACATTTGGTAATATCAAACAATAACCAACGTAAAGAAATTGATTTAAAAAAAGGAACTCGACAAAATTTATATGGAATAAAAATTGCTTTTGATGCAAACAACAAACTTCAAGATGAAATTTATATAAAATCTACCGACTCAACCTACTTAGTTTCATTCCCAAAAGAAACTAGTTATTTTTCAATGGAAGAAAACAAATCAGGAATGTATCCTGAAAAAGAATTTGTACCATTAAAATTTAAAGCTTTAAGTCAAATAGATAATACTCCGATTGTTTTTACAGCCATAGAAGAAAACAAATCTCAAAAACTGATTCAAAAAGAAGATGACCCTACGGTTAAAAATCCAGAATCTGCAATTATACTTAACCTAACTTCTGGCAAAGACCAAAAAGAAATAACCCTTTTTGGCGGTAAAGGCTACATGAACCCTAGCACTACTGTATTTTTAAACAACCTACATTTAAAAATGCGTTATGGTTCAAAACCAATACAATTACCTTTTAAAATTGGCTTGAAAGATTTTACTTTAGAACGCTATCCTGGATCGGATAGTCCTTCTGCATTTTATAGCGATTTACAAATTAAGGATGAAGGAAAAACTAAAGATTATCAAATATTCATGAATAATGTTTTAGACTATAAAGGTTTTCGTTTTTTCCAATCTGCTTATTTACCTGATGAAAGCGGAACAATACTGTCTGTTAACCATGACTGTTGGGGAACTATTATAACCTATATAGGCTACACCCTTTTAGCATTCGGTATGGCTTTAAGCTTATTATGGAATACGCGCTTATTTAATTTTATAACTAAACAAAACTAGTATGCAAAATTTAAAAACATATATAGTTTTGGTTTGGTTACTATTAACAGGAGTTAATACTATAAACGCGCAGCAATTACATAAACTTAGCAACAAAGAGTTAATAGAACTACAGCTAATACCTATTAATCACACTAATAAATTTGAACAATTACAAGTTCAAGATTTTCAAGGTAGAACAAAGCCAATGCACACATTAGCATTAGATTTGGTACGAAAAATTTATGGAAAAAATAATTTTAAATATGTATCAAATACAGGTAACAAACAAAAGTTAAATGCAACGCAAGTATTTTTAGGAATGCAATACAGACCCGATACTTGGCAATTAATTCCTTGTATTAAAGTTGAAAAAACAACAAAAGACACTATTGCTAAAATAATTCCTATATCAAAAGATAATTTTGCTAAACCTGCACAGTTTTTCGATTTTCAAGGAAATTATAAATTAAAACAAATAGTAGCCGATGCCTATGCTAAAGCAGAAGGAAAAAGAAATACACTAGACAAAAATATAATTAAACTTGATGAACGTTTAAATATAATATGGTCCATATTTAATGGACAATTTTTAAGAGTTTTTCCTAATACTTTAGATCCTAATTTAAAATGGTTTGCCCCAAAAGATAACACCACATTTCTAGAAGAAGATCAACTTATATACAACAAATTAATTCCGACCTATTTAGTGCAGTTAACAAGTGCCAAACAAAATAACAATTGGACTGAGGCTGATAAAACTATTGATATTATAAAACAATTCCAGAAAAAAAATGCTGGCCCAACATTAATAACCACCTCAAAAGTTAATTGGGAAATAAGTTACAACAAACAACTTATCTTTTTAAAATCTATGATTGGATATTCAATGGTAGGTATACTACTATTAATAATTGGTTTTAGCGAAATTTTCTTTGAAAAGAAATGGGTTTCCATAACTGGGAAAATTGGAATGCTACTTTTAATTGCTATATTCTTTTATCATGGTTTCGGAATTGTTTTGCGTTGGTATTTATCTGGTCATGCACCATGGAGTAATGGTTATGAAGCTACTATATTCATTTCATGGGTAAGTGTTTTTTCAGGAATACTATTTAGTAAAAAAACAAAAATGCCTGCTGCTGCAACAGCATTAATTGCAGTATGCCTAATGGGTATAGCACACGGTAATTTAATGAACCCTGAAATTACAAACTTAGTACCTGTTTTAAAATCATATTGGTTAATGATACATGTAGCAATTATTACTGGTAGTTACGGTTTTTTAACCATGGGATCCTTATTAGCATTAATTGTATTAGTATGTATGATTTTTTTAACCGATGATAAAAAAGAAATTATACTTCCTAAAATTAATGAATTAACTAAGATTAATGAAAGGACAACCAACATTGGACTTTTTATGTTAACCATTGGAACCTTTTTAGGTGGCGTATGGGCTAATGAATCTTGGGGGCGTTATTGGGGTTGGGACCCTAAAGAAACTTGGGCATTAATAAGTATTATCATTTATGCATTTGTATTACATATACGTATAATCTTTAAAAAAAATCATTTATACATTTATAACTTATTCAGTCTTTTTGCGTTAAGTTCATTGGTAATGACTTTTTTTGGTGTTAATTATTATTTATCAGGCTTACACTCTTATGCAGCTGGAGACTCATTCCCCATACCAAAATGGATATACGTAGTAATACCATTATTAATAGTAATAGCTTTGATTGCAAAAATTAAATGGAATACAATAAAAAGAAATTTAACTTATTAAGTTATTTCTAATAATCAATAAAAGATTATAATATTTACAAAAAAACTAGTTTAAAATTAAACAATCAATAAAACACACAAACTAAGTATAATTACTTAATAATGTTAAGTAATTATACTTAGTTTATTATATCTTAGCAAAAGAAAAAACAAAAAGAGTATCTAATTATGGACAATAAAACAATTGAATTAGTACAAGGAACATTCAAACAAGTTGCTCCTATTGCTGATAAAGCTGCAGAAATATTTTACAGTAAATTATTTGAGAAAGACCCTTCTTTAAAACCTATGTTTAAAGGAGACATGAAACAACAAGGTGCTAAATTAATGAGCATGATTGGAGCTGCAACCGCAGGTCTAAACGACTTAGACTCGTTGATACCTACTGTACAAAATCTAGGTAAAGGCCACATAGGTTACGGTGTTCAAGATAGCCATTACGATACTGTAGGTGCTGCCTTATTAGAAACATTAGATGCTGGTTTAGGTGATGCTTTTACACCTGAAGTAAAAGATGCTTGGACCGAGGTTTATACTGTTTTAGCTACAACTATGAAAGATGCTGCTAATGCAGAACCTATAGAAAAAGGATTAACAGAAGGTAAAAAACGTTTAGTACAATCTAGTTTTACTAAAGTTGAACCTATAGCAGATAAAGCAGCAGAGATATTTTACGGTAAATTATTTGAAAAAGACCCTTCTTTAAAGTCTTTATTTAAAGGAGATATGAAACAACAAGGTGCTAAATTAATGAGCATGATTGGTACAGCCGTTAATGGTTTAGATAATTTAGATTCTATTGTACCTGCAGTTCAAAATTTAGGAAGAGGCCATGTTGGATACGGAGTTAAAGATAGTCACTACGATACTGTAGGTGCTGCTTTAATAGAAACTCTAGATGCTGGTTTAGGTGATGATTTTACACCAGCTGTTAAAGATGCTTGGACAGAAGTTTATACTGTTTTAGCTACAACTATGAAAGATGCTGCTAACGAAGCTGCATCAACAATTACCAAGGAAGCAAAACCTTGGTGGAAGTTTTGGTAATATTTATTCAAATATTATATATGTGTTTTTCCGAAAAGCAAGTCAGTTTTATATTGACTTGCTTTTTAGCTTAAACTAAGTATTAATACTTAAAAAAAAATCCTTGTTACATATATGTAACAAGGATTTTTTTTATCAAACTAAAAATAATTTTAATCTAAAAGACCATATTTACGCGCCTTATTACTTAGATCTAATATATTTTTTACATTTAATTTTTTCATTAAATTAAATCTATGCACTTCGGTTGTACGTTTACTAATACCTAATTCTTCAGCAATTTCTTTATTACTTAAACCAGCAACTGCTTTTTCTAAAATCTGTTTTTCTCTTTTAGTTAAATTAAAATTAGTATTTATTTCCTCTTCTGAATCGTTTTGTGATTCTGAAGGAGAAGCTGACTTTACATTCATACCTCCTCCACTCATTAAACTATTTACTAATATAGAAGAAACATCTCCACTAAAATATTTACCACCTTCTACTACAGAATAAATCGCTTTCAGAAACTCCTCTTTACCAGCATCTTTCAACAAGTAACCGTGAGCACCTGCTTGTACCGACTTTAAAATATATTCTTCCGAATCATGCATAGAAAGCATAATAAATCTAATATTAGGATATAATTTTGTCATTTCAGCAACAGCTTCTATACCTGATTTTTGTGGCATACGTATATCACAAATAACTAAATCAGGATTTAATTCCCCTGTTAAAGTAATTGCTTCATCTCCATTCGAAGCTTCTCCTATTACCTTAATATCATTTTCACCTTCTAATAAAGATTTAATCCCATCTCTAACTAATGAGTGGTCATCAACCAACAAAATGTTATACATACTCATTGTATATTTTTATTATCAATTCCTAAATAACTAAGTATAAAAATATATAAAATATATGTAAATTACGTACAAAACATACAAATCCATAAAAAATTAAAAAAATTAAAAAAACTAAGTATTATGTAAGTATCAATACTTATATTTGGGTTATCAAAAACGAAACAAAAAAACAAAATACATAACTATTATTTATTTATGAAAAAATCAAAATTACTATTAGGAACCGTACTAGGTTTAGGTTTAGCAAGTGCTACTGCACAAGAAGTGTCTGTTGATGCATTAATAAGACCACGTTTTGAATATCGTCATGGTTTCCAAGATGTAGTACCTGAGGGTACTGATGGGGCTGCATTTGTTTCTCAACGTTCATCTTTATTATTAAAGTATACCGATGAAAAAATCACAACATTCTTAGATTTTCAAAGTGTAGATGTATGGGGTGATAGAGCACAACTACAAAGAGATGATAATAATGAAAATGGAGGATTAAGAATTAATCAAGCTTGGGCAGATGTAAAGTTAGGAAATGGATTCTCAGCTAAAGTAGGTCGTCAAATAATTAACTTAGATGACCAAAGAATATTTGGTGGTGTTGGCTGGACACAACAACAAAGAACGCACGATGCTGCAGTTCTTAAATACAAAACAGGTGGTTTCAAAGCACAATTAGGGTTTGGGTTTAACCAAAATGGACCTGGAAACTTTGATAGCGAATTTACAGCTAGCGGAGCTGGTGTAGGCTTATTTCAATATAAAGGACTACAATACTTACACTTAAACAATAAGTTTAGCGATTCTTTTTCTGGTAGTTTCTTGTTTACAAGCAACCAATTCCAAGACGTTATTGTTGAGGGAGTTAGTGATGGTTCTGGAAATAGCTCTAGACAAACAACTGGAATTCACGGTAAATATAAGCAAGGTAAATTCGGTTTAGACTTTAGTGGATATTACCAATTTGGAGAAATTCAAAATGGAACAAGCGGAGTAACATCAGATATTAGTGCTTGGAATGCTGCTGTTAATGCAACTTATAAAGTTGGTACTACTGTATTAGGTTTAGGTGCAGAAGCTTTAAGTGGAAATGATAGCGACACTGTACAACAAGATGCTTTCTTCCCATTATTTGGTACAAACCACAAATTTAATGGTTACCAAGATTTCTTTTTTGTAGGTCGTCATGCTAACAATGGTGGTTTATTAGACATAAACGCAAAAGCTATCTTTAAATTAGCTCCAAAATCTAAATTAATTACTGCTGCTCATTTATTTTCAGGGCTTGAAGATGCACCTACTAATGGAGTTCTTGTTGACTCTGGTTATTATGGTACTGCTGTTGATTTAGTATTTGTACAAAAAATCAACAAATACTCTAATATCAAAGTTGGTTACTCTCAAACATTCTTTGATGATGATTTTGCTGACGCAAGAGCTAATGGTGATGCTGACGATATCCAAAACTGGGGATGGGTTCAGTTAACAATTAAGCCTAACCTATTCAAGTGGAAAAAACCTGCTGAAACTAAATAATATTTAGACTAACTAACTAAAGGGTGTATCTAATTAATTAGGTACACCCTTTTTTTATATTCTTATTATATAATTTACTTAAATTCTAAATAATCAATAAGCACAATAAACACAAGTCATTCAAGAATATTGAATTCTCAAAAAAAGAATTACTAACAAAACTTTAAGCATTGAATATTCAACAAGTAAGTATTAATACGTACTTTTGTAACGAAAACATATTCAAATGAAGAAAGTAATAGTAATTGGTAATGGTATGGTTGGTTACAAGTTTTGCGAAAAACTTGCTGCACACCCAAACTATTCAGACTTTAAGCTTGTGGTTTTTGGTGAAGAACCTAGAAGAGCTTATGACCGTGTTCACTTAAGTGAATTTTACGATGGTAAAACTGCTGAAGACCTTAGTATGTCTACGGCTACATGGTATGAGGAAAATAATATTGACCTACATGTTTCGGAAATGATTACCGAAATTGATAGAGAAAATAAAACAGTAGCTAACCACCGTGGCGATAAATATTCTTACGACTATTTAATTTTAGCTACAGGTTCATCTGCTTTTGTTCCGCCAATTCCTGGAGTAGAAAAAGAAGGTGTTTTTGTATACCGTACTATAGAAGATTTAGAAGCAACTGAAGAGTATGCTAAAAAATTAAAAGCTGCAGGTAAAACAGAAGCTGCTGTTCTTGGTGGTGGTTTATTAGGTTTAGAAGCTGCAAATGCAGTTAAAAACTTAGGTTTAAATGCTCATGTAGTAGAGTTTGCTCCTCGTCTTATGCCAAGACAATTAGATGAAGGTGCTAGTAACATGTTACAAGCAAAAATTGAAAGTTTAGGTTTAAAAGTTCACCTTTCTAAACAAACACAACATATTCAAGGAGAAAAAGCTATTGAAGGTTTACAATACGTAGATAACACAGAGCTTAAAGTGGATATGTTAGTAGTTTCAGCTGGTATTAGACCACGTGATGAAGTTGCTAGAGAATGTGGATTAGAAGTTGGTACTCGTGGTGGTATTGTTGTTAACCAACAAATGCAAACTTCTGATAAAAACATTTATGCTATTGGAGAATGTGCATTATTAAACAGCATGATTTATGGTTTAGTAGCTCCTGGTTACGATATGGCCGAAGTTGCTGTAGCACAAATTACTGGTGGAGATAATGAAATGCCAGAATACATTGACATGTCTACCCAATTAAAATTAATTGGAACTGAAGTTGCTAGTTTTGGTGATGCATTAAACGAAGCAAAAGAAGAAGTTGATGAAATTACATACGTTAACAAACGTAATGGAATTTATAAAAAAATAAACGTTACTAAAGACGGTAAAAAACTTTTAGGTGGAATCTTAATTGGAGATTCTTCAGATTATAACTCTTTATTCCAAATTTATATTAACGGAATGAAGTTACCAGAAGAACCAGAAGATTTAATCTTAGGTTCTCGTGGTGGAGACGGTGGTGCATTACTAGGAGATGTAATGGACTTACCAGACGATGCTCAAATATGTTCTTGTGAAAGCGTTACCAAAGGAATGATTTGTGGAGCCATTGAAAGTGGCGAAGCAAAAGATTTAGGTGATGTGGTTTCTTGTACTAAAGCTGGTACTGGTTGTGGTGGTTGTAAACCAATGGTTAAAGACCTTACTGACGCTACTTTAAAATCATTAGGTATTGAGGTTAAAGATAATGTGTGTGAGCACTTTGATCATAACCGTCAAGAATTATATGACCTTATTCAAGTTAAAGGGTACAGAAGCTTTAATGAAGTATTAGACAATCATGGTAATGGAGGTCACGGTTGTGAACTTTGTAAACCTCTTGTAGCTTCATTAATGTCTACTATACATGCTGATACAGCAAATATTGAAACTCCAATACAAGAAACAAATGACCGTTTCTTAGCCAACATACAACGTAATGGTACTTATTCTGTTGTACCTAGAATTGCAGGTGGTGAAATTACTTCGCAAGGATTAATTGACTTAGGAGAAATTGGGAAGAAATACGATTTATACACTAAAATTACTGGTGGTGTTCGTATCGATTTCTTTGGAGCTACATTAAATCAATTACCACATATTTGGAAAGATTTAATTGACAAAGGTTTTGAAAGTGGACACGCTTACGGAAAATCATTACGTACGGTAAAAAGTTGTGTAGGTTCTACATGGTGTCGTTACGGAATGGATGAGAGTGTATCTTTTGCTATTGAATTAGAGAATAGATATAGGGGGATGCGTTCTCCACACAAAATTAAAGGTGGAGTTTCTGGTTGTATTCGTGAATGTGCTGAAGCACGTGGTAAAGATTTTGGTTTAATTGCTGTTGATGGTGGTTGGAACCTTTACGTAGGTGGAAACGGTGGAGCTACTCCTCGTCATGCTGAATTACTTGCCGAACAAATTGATAACGAAACTGTAATTAAATACTTAGACCGTTACTTAATGTTCTATATGAGAACTGCTAAACCTTTACAACGTACTGCTGCATGGCAAGACCGTTTAGAAGGTGGTATTGAATACCTAAAAGAAGTTGTTATAGAAGATAAACTAGGTATTGCTTCTGACTTAGATAAGGAAATGCAAACTTTAGTGAACAAGTTTGAGTGCGAGTGGAAACAAGCTATTGAAGATCCTGAAATGATGAGTCGTTTTAGTCACTTTGTTAATAGTGATGATGATGATGATAACATTGTATTTGTTCCTATGCGTGATCAAAAAATGCCTGAACAATGGAAATAAATTTCTAACTCTAAGCGAAGTAAAATAACTTTATTTCGCTTAGGCTAGAAATAATTATCAAACCTTAAATTAAGATTATAAAAATGGATCCTATCCTAGATAAATATAAAAGTATTGCTGTCGAAGATGTAAAAGTATGGTTCGAAGCAGCTTCAACAAAAGATTTCCCTACCGATGGTGGTGCTTGTGTAAAGTATAAAGACAAACAAATTGCTGTTTTTAACTTTACACGTACAGGAGACTGGTATGCATGCCAAAATGTATGTCCGCATAAAATGGAAATGGTACTAAGTAGAGGAATGATTGGTGATGACAAAGGAACACCAAAAGTTGCTTGCCCATTACACAAGAAAACATTTTCATTAGAAAATGGAGAAAACTTAAATGGCGATATAGAAGCCATTGCTGTTTACCCAGTTAAAGTTGAAAATGATAAAGTATTTATTGGTTTCGCTGAATAAGCATAACCCATAATAACTAAAAATTTGATTTTGTTTTTTAAAGGTCATTACTACACCAGTAATGACCTTTTTTTATCTTCTTTTTTTAACTGATTTGCCATAACTTTACACCATGGAAGATCAACAGTTAAATAAGGCCTACGAAGCCTTCGACAAAGCTAATTCAGCTGACCCTAACAAAGAACTTGTAAATAATATAGAAACTCCAAAAGAGCTTATTTATGGGCAGCGAATGACTCAGGTTATAAATAATTTTGCTCCTGAATCTAGTATTGCATTAAAATTAGCTGCTCGTTCACAACATATTTGTCGTTGGGAAAGTCCACGATCTAACTACGAAATGAATCGTGTTGGATATTTAACTTGGCGTGCAGATTTAAAAAAATTCCATGCAAAAAAAGCTAGTGAAATCTTAGAAGATTTAAAATTTGATACTGATGTAATTGAACGTGTTGCTTTTCTTCTGCAAAAGAAAAAATTAAAAAAAGATGACGACACCCAAACATTAGAAGATGTTGTTTGTTTAGTTTTTCTTGAATTCTATTACGAAGCTTTTTTTCAGAAACATACTGACGAAAAAGTAATTGATATAGTACAAAAAACATGGAAAAAAATGTCTGAAGCCGGACATGCTGCCGCATTACAACTTAGTTATTCCGATAAAGGCTTATCTTTAATACAAAAAGCATTAAGTTAAGTGAGCGATTCTTCTTCTTTAGACAATAAGACTTTTAAATCATTAATAATACTATATACAACAGCCTTAGGTATAATAGCATTATTAGTATTAATTAGCCAAATATTTATTCAAAAGGCATTGGCTGGTAATGAGTATGATGCTAATATTATTAATATTGCAGGTAAACAACGAATGCTTAGTCAAAAAATAAGCAAGGGTATGGTGTTACTTAAAGCACCAGGTATAATTACAAAAAGAAATATTGAAACTGAATTACTACAAGCTTATAATGAGTGGAAAAGATCGCACACTGTTTTAAAAAACAATGTTAATTCATTACCTAAAACAGAAAAAACTAACACCTTAAAAAATCAATTTGCTAAAGTTACTATTGAAATCAATGAACTTTCAAACATATTTGAACATGTAAATAATGATTTTTATTTAGGCAAAGAAGAAAGCACACAATGGGTAACTTCATTTATAAGCAAGGAGCCTAAATTCCTTATTGAGATGAATAAGTATGTTAATGACTATGAGCATTATTCATCATCAAAAATTAAATCGATAAAAAAAATAGAGTTTGTTACTTTTATACTTTTAATATTACTACTACTTGTAGAAATATTTTTACTTTTTATTCCAGCTGCTGGTAAAATTAAAAAAACAATTAGTGAACTTATAAACACAAAAGACCAAGCCGTTGAAATGGCAAAGAAAGCTAATATTGCTGTACAGCAAAAAAAGGAAGCTTTAGAAGAGTTACAATTATTACAAAAAGCAATTGATCAAAATTTATTTTTTGCACGTTTTGATAATAAGGGGCACATTGTTAATATGGGGCGCAGAATTAAAGAATTAATTTCTAAACAGAAAAACACGCACAAACATATTATTTATGAAAATTTAGGGTTAACACTAGTAGATCAAAAAAACTTAAGAGACTTAGTAAACTCGAAAAAAGGAGCAGTACTAAACCATGAATACAAAGTATCATTAGACAAAAGTAATATAGAATGGTTAGACATTTCTATATTTCCTGTTGTAATGCACAAAGGTGTTATTGAGTATATTATTGTTTGTCTTGATATCACCTCTCGAATAAATGCTCAGGCAAAAATAGATGACTTAAATTTTAAAAAAGTACAAAATCAAGCTGCTAATCAAAAAGCAAAAGCTAGTTTAATTGTAGAGGCTCAAGAAGAAGAACGTAAACGTATTGCTAAAGATATACATGATAGTATTGGTCAAATGTTAACAGCTTTAAAGTTTAACATTGAATCTTTAAACCCTCAGCAACACGAAAGGTTACCTGAAAAAATTGACAATCTAAAAGCACAAACTAAAAATATTATTTTAGGAGTGCGTATGGCTACTTTTAATCTTACTCCTCCTGAATTATTAGACTACGGTATTGCAACTGCAATACAAAAAATGGTTTTACAATTAAACAAATACAGTAAAGCCGAGGTTATTTTTAAGAACGAAATTAACGAGGATATGCGCTTTGAAAACCTTGTTGAAACTAATTTATATAGAGTAACTCAAGAATCCGTTAACAATGCCATCAAATATGCTGAAGCAGAATATATTTTAGTTACCTTAAAGAAAACAGATCAATTATTAAGTATTTCTATTACTGATAATGGAAAAGGTTTTGATAAAAGCAAACTACCAAAAAAGCCAAAGGGAGGAACAGAAGGTGGAATGGGTGTCTTTTTTATGAAAGAACGTATGGAATATATTAATGGTCGCGTATTTATTAATTCTGAACTAGGTAATGGTACTCGTATTGTTCTTAACTACCCTATACCTTCTACACAATAACATTAAATATTAATTTAAATATTTAGCCTTTTTAAAAATTCATTTTTTTTGATAAAAACGTAATTAGCTAAATTTCAGCTATTTATACTTTTGTTTGTTTAAAAAACTTACTAAATTGTACTCCCCTTACTTACAATTAAGACTAATAGTATATCT
>CAZJGP010000014.1:0-6813 GCA_964545595.1 uncultured Flavobacteriaceae bacterium
TTAAGTAATTTTCCTGCTAATAGTATGCAAGAAATCACATGGAATGTAGCTGGTACAACTAATAACAGTATAAATACAGAAAGTGTAAGTATTCAATTATCTTATGATAACGGCCTAACTTTTCCGGTAATTTTAACGGAAAACACACCTAATGACGGTAGTTTTTCTGCTTTAATACCCGCTATAGAAACTAGTAATAATGCTCGTGTAAAAATTACTGCTATCGATAATGTGTATTTAACAATATCAAACCAATCATTTGTCATTAGTGAAGAAATTGGAGATGGAATAATACCAATTATTAACCCTATAAATGAGATAGTAACTATTGAAATAAACAAACTTCAAAGTAGTAGATTCTCTGTTGAAATTTATGAAATTACTGGACGCTTATTAATTAATAAAACCTATACTAGTTCTCCACAAAATATAGATGTTTCTAATTTAAGTACAGGAATCTATATTATTAAAACTACAGTAGGCTCAAACAGTAGAGCTGAAAAACTTATTATTTTATAAGTATAAATTTTAATTTTGTTTAACGTATCAATTAATTTAATTGAACAAAATAATAGTATTTTTGATATACTATGAAAACATATAAGCTTACAGGCTCGTTATTTTTACCTATATCTTTAAATGAAGGTTGGATTTTTTTTTCAAACCCAAATAACCTATCTAAAATAATGCCTCAAAACATGGGCTTTAAAGTTATTGATGGTGCAACCCTACCTTTATATCAAGGCCAAATAATTGAATATAAAGTAACCCCTTTACCTCTTTTTAAAACTTCTTGGGTATCTGAAATTAGCCATATTAACAAACCCTATTTTTTTGTAGACACACAGTTAGAAGGCCCTTATAAATTATGGCACCATAAACATTTTTTAAAAGAAGTTGATGGCGGAATTGAAGTTACTGATATTGTTCATTACCAAGTTCCTTATGGTATAATTGGAAAACTTTTACACCCACTAATTATTAAACCCAAATTGAATAAAATATTCAAATACAGAGAACAACATATTACACAACTATTCAAAAAATAATCATGAAAAATATACTTTTAATTGGAGGTTTTTATGGTATTGGTGCTGAAATTGCAAAACAGTTAGTTAATGATAATAATGTTATTATAGCATCTAGAAGTTCTGAGAATATACCAACCGGGGCATCACACATAACGTTTGATACAACAATCGATGATATTACAAATTTAAATTTACCTAGCACTATTGATGGCTTAGTATATTGCCCTGGTAGTATTAATTTAAAGCCTTTTAGCATGCTTAAAGCCGATGCTTTTTATAATGGATTTACAAATTAATTTTATGTCGTTAGTTAAAGTTCTTAAGGGTTTAGAGCCTAAACTTAAAGCTGTTGAAAACTCGAGTATTGTAGTGTTTAGTACAGTTGCCGTAAAGGTAGGAATGCCTTTTCATACAAGTGTAGCAGCTGCGAAAGGTGCTTTAGAAGGCTTTAGTAAATCATTAGCTACAGAATGGGCTCCAAAAATCAGAGTTAATGCTATTGCATCTTCTTTAACAGATACTTCTTTGGCAAAACGTTTATACTAAAAAAGAAAAAATGAACGTAAGACACCCTTTAAAACGTGTAGGAGAAACTACTGATATTGCTAATATGGCAAGTTTCCTTCTTTCGGAAAAAGCATCTTGGATGACAGAACAAATTATTGGTATTGATGGAGGAATGAGTACCCTGAATTTAAGTTAAAACATGAAAGAAAAAATTGCAGTTTTTTGGTTTAGAAGAGACTTACGTTTAGAAGACAATGCTGGATTGTTTTTCGCTTTAAGCGAAAATAAAAACGTGTTACCTATATTTATTTTTGACCCCGAAATACTAGAAAGCTTACCTAAAAACGATGCTCGAGTTCAGTTTATTTATAGCACATTAACTAAAATAAACAATAGGTTACTTGAGCAAAAAAAATCGATACAAATATTTCATGATTCTCCTAATAAAGTATTTCATCAGTTAAGCGAACAATTTAATATAAACACTGTTTATACTAATCATGATTACGAACCTTATGCTTTAGAAAGAGATAAAACTATTGCTTCTTTTTTAAGTTCAAAAAATATTGAGTTTAAGACGTATAAAGATCAAGTTATTTTTGAAAAATCTGAAATTGTAAAAGCTGACGGAAACCCTTATTTAGTATATACACCTTATAAAAACAAATGGAAAACTGTTTTCAGGTCGCAAAAATTAAACTACTACCCTAGTGAAACTCTTATAGAAAACATATATGGTGTTAATAATAACCAACACCTTTCTTTACAAGAATTAGGCTTTAAAAACAATACTATAAAAGTATTAGACTACGAGGCAACACCAAGCTTAATTGAAGGTTATGAAGATACTCGTAATTTTCCTGCAATAGAAAACGGAACTTCTAAACTGGGGCCGCATTTACGTTTTGGAACCGTTAGTATTCGTAAAATGATAGAAAAAGCTATAGCTCAAAAAAATGAAATATTTTGGTCTGAACTAATTTGGCGCGAATTTTTTATGCAAATATTATGGCATTTTCCACACACCCAACATAAAGCCTTTAAACCTAAATATGATGTTATTATTTGGCGCAATAATGAGCAAGAATTTGAATTATGGAAACAGGGAAAAACAGGTTTTCCTTTAGTAGATGCGGGTATGCGAGAGCTAAACAAAACTGGTTATATGCATAACAGAGTTCGCATGTTGGTTGGTAGCTTTTTGTGTAAACACTTACTTATAGATTGGCGTTGGGGCGAGGCTTATTTTGCTGAAAAACTATTAGATTATGATATGTCTTCTAATATTGGAAACTGGCAATGGGTAGCTGGAACAGGTGTCGATGCTACTCCTTATTTTCGAATTTTTAATCCTACAACTCAAATTCAAAAATTTGATAAAGAACATAAATACATTAATAAATGGGTAACTGATTTAAATGAACTTACCTACCCACAACCAATGATCGATCATAAATTTGCTCGCGAACGCTGTTTAGAAACTTATAAAGCTGCATTAAACTAATCGAGAGTTTTCAATTATCTTTGCTGCTTTCAAAAGCTTATGAGTTTTACTTTACTTTCGTCGCCATTACAAGGATTTACCGATTTTCGATTCCGAAATGCTTTACACAAATACTTTGGTGGTATTGATACTTTTTATGCTCCTTATATCCGTTTAAACGGGAAATTAAAAATAAAAAGCTCTTATCAACGAGATCTACAACCGGAACATAATAACACCCTAGAGGTTATACCGCAAGTAATGACCAATAAACCTGAAGAGTTTATGTTTGTTGTTGACTATGTACAATCCTTAGGTTATAAAGAATTAAATTGGAATCTTGGTTGCCCTTACCCTATGGTTACTAAAAGTGGAATGGGTTCTGGTTTAATAAATAAACCCGAAGCTATTGATGAAGTTTTAAAACGTGTGCATAATGAATCAGACATTACTGTTTCTATGAAAATGCGCATGGGCTATGAAAATAGTACTGAAATTTTAGACACTTTACCTACTCTTGAAAAATATCCTTTAAAAAGTATTGCCATACATGCACGTATTGGAAAACAATTATACAAAGGAGGTGTCGATTTAGAATCATTTCAACGTTGTGTAGACCAGTCGAAACATAAGTTATATTACAACGGTGATATTAAAACCGTAGCCGATTTTAAAAATATTCAAGAGCGTTTTCCTACCATAGATCATTTTATGATTGGTCGTGGTTTAATTGCAGACCCTTTTCTTCCTAGCATGATTAAAGCTAACACTACTGAATATCCATCAGATCGTTTTCAACGTTTTAGTGAGTTTCATGATACCATTTACCAACAGTACGATGCTGCTCTTTCAGGACCTACTCCTATTAAAATGAAAATGCTTGGTTTTTGGGAATACTTTTCGCAATCATTCGATAACCCCCAAAAAACATATAAAAAAATTAAAAAAGCCTCTAATCCTAGAGCTTATCAAGCTGCTGTAAAAGAAATTTTTTATGGGAAATAAATAGTATCTTATATCTAATAAAACGAGTATTCGTAAACAATTGATGCTTCAATTTTTCAACTATCTTTGTTTTAAATTCTTCCTGTGAAAGACCTTTTAATTTTAACGCCTCCATTTACACAATTAAATACACCTTACCCGGCTTCGGCTTATATTAAAGGTTTTTTAAACACTAAAAACATTAGTGCTTTTCAAATTGATTTAGGTATCGAGGTTATTTTAGAATTATTTAGTAAAAAAGGTTTACAATTAATTTTTGAACAAGCTAATAAACAACATGATTTCACTTGTAATAATGCTAAAAGAATTTACGCCTTACGAGAAGCTTACATAGAAACGATAAACCCAGTAATAGCTTTTTTACAAGGAAAAAAACAAACATTAGCAAGACAAATTTGTACCGAAAACTTTTTACCACAAGCATCTCGTTTTAATCAATTAGATGAAATGGATTGGGCTTTTGGTAACATGGGAATGCAAGATAAAGCAAAACATTTAGCTACACTTTACCTTGAAGATTTGTCAGACTTTATTGTTGAATGCATTGATAGTAACTTTGGTTTTAGCCGTTATGCAGAACGTTTAGGGCAAAGTGCTAATTCGTTTGACGAATTATACGAAACTTTACAAGGAGATTTAACGTATATAGATCAAATTACATTAAGCATTTTTAAAAAGCATATTGACTCTACAAACCCTAAATTAGTTTGCATTTCAGTACCTTTTCCTGGTAATTTATACGGTGCTTTTCGTTGTGCACAATTTATAAAAAAAGAATATCCGCACATTAAAACATCTATGGGTGGTGGTTTCCCTAATACCGAATTACGTTCCGTTTCTGACACTCGAGTATTTGATTTTTTTGATTACATAACACTCGACGATGGGGAGAGACCTTTAGAACAGTTATCTGATTTTGTTATCAATAAAAAACAGGAAACAACACAACAATTTAAAAGAACCTTTTTAATTGAAAACAATAAAGTTGTTTATAAAAATGACTGCTTATTACCCGATTACAAACAACAACATGTAGGTACACCCGATTATTCTGACTTGTTATTAGATAAATACATATCAGTTATCGAAGTAGCAAACCCAATGCATAGTTTATGGAGCGATGGTCGTTGGAATAAACTAACCATGGCACATGGGTGTTATTGGGGTAAATGTACTTTTTGCGATATATCATTAGACTATATAGGTATTTATGAACCTATAGCAGCTTCTTTATTGGTTGATCGTATAGAAGAACTTATTGAACAAACAGGCGAAACTGGTTTTCATTTTGTTGACGAAGCTGCACCGCCTTCTTTAATGAAGTTAGTTGCTTTAGAAATTATTAAGCGTAAACTTATAGTAACCTGGTGGACAAATATTCGTTTTGAAAAGAGCTTTACTCGTGATCTATGTATATTATTAAAAACTTCAGGTTGCATAGCTGTTTCTGGAGGTTTAGAAGTTGCTTCGGACAGATTGTTAAAGCTTATTGATAAAGGAGTAACGGTAGAACAAGTTGCACAGGTAACTCGTAATTTTACAGAAGCTAATATCATGGTCCATGCTTATTTAATGTATGGGTACCCTACACAAACAGTACAAGAAACAGTCGATAGTTTAGAGATGGTACGCCAGCTTTTTGAAATAGGAATATTACAGTCTGGTTTTTGGCATCAATTTGCTTTAACCGCACATAGTCCTGTAGGTTTAAAACCTGATGATTATGGTATTAAACCCGATTATAAAAAAATTACATTTGCAAATAATGACATTGCCTTTACAGACAATACCGGTATTGATCATAGTAAATTCAGTTATGGTTTAAAAAAATCATTATTTAATTTTATGCATGGTATTGGTTTTGAATACCAACTACAAGATTGGTTCGATTTTAAAATACCTAGAAGTACTATTGATCCTTATTTTATAGAAACTTGTGTAAATACAGATACTAATTTTAAAGTTAAACCAACAGCTAAAATCGTGTGGTTAGGTAATTTTGCTTTCGCAGAAGTATCACAAAAAACAAAAAAAGGAAAAACTTTTGAGTTTCTTAATTTAGAATTTCATACTAAAAATGATTTACTGAATATTAAACTTGAAAAAAACAAAGGAGATTGGTTATTAGAAAAATTATCATTATTAAAGCCTAATAACGAAACTAATTTATCTTTTAGCCAATTAAAAAAAGACTACGAAAATCAATTTGAAAATTTTGAATTGTTCTGGTATTCTAAGCCTATAAATAATTTAAAAGCAATAGGCCTGTTAACTTTATAAGTATAAAAAAAAGGTTTTCAACTTTAAAGTCAAAAACCTTTTAAAAAACAATTACAAAAAACAACTATTGTTTTGTTATAATAAACTCACTTCGTCTATTAAGTTGATGCTGTTCCTCTGTACAAGGTACTCCATCTTTACATCTATTTTGTAATTCTATTTCTCCGTAACCTCTTCCTGTTAACCTATATTTTGCAATACCTCCTTTTTCTGATATATAAGCTATTGTACTATTTACCCTTCTTGTACCTAAATCTATATTATAATAAAAACTTGATCGACTATATGTATGACTACGAACATCTATTCCTAAATTTGGATATTCTTTCATTACTGCTATAATATTTTGTAATTCAATCTCTGCATCTGGTCTAATGAATGATTTGTCTAAATCATAATAAATAGGATTCAATTGCAATATTTTTTCTAAATCATCGTCTACTTTCGTTTCTATATTATTTATAATAGGGGCTCGTTTTGGTAATTTTATTGGATGATTATGTACTA
>CAZJGP010000015.1:0-19323 GCA_964545595.1 uncultured Flavobacteriaceae bacterium
TACTTTTTTCGTCAATTAAAACACTGTTTAAACGCTCTTTAGTCTCTTCAACTTTTTGTTGCGATTCTTTAAGCTTATTCATCATGCCCATCATATCTCCAAACATAATTTCTTTTTTTAGGGTTATTTATTAACCGATAAAAATACATAAATGTTCATATATAAATGTTAATGCTTTAGTTTGATTTTAAAGAAATGAATAAATTAGCGTTCTTCTTAAAATAAAGAAAACCTATTGAAAACTATAGTAAACGTTCCGCAGGCTAAGCCTATTGATAAAGAGTTAAGCATACATAATGATACAAGAGTTGATTCTTATTTTTGGTTAAATGACCGTGAAGATGAAAATGTATTAGATTATTTAAAAGAAGAAAATGCCTTTTTTGAAGAATCTACAGCGCATACTAAAGATTTTCAAAAAGATTTATTTGAAGAAATGAAAGCTCGTATTAAAGAAGACGAGAGTTCAGTGCCTTATAAACATAACGGTTACTGGTATATTACACGTTATGAGAAAGGAAGTAACTATCCAATTTATACACGTAAAAAGGAATCGTTAGATGCAAAAGAAGAAATATTATTAGATTGTAATATTGAAGCAGAAGGGCACGATTATTTTAACGTTCGTGGTTTAGCAATTAGTCCGGACAATACTTTACTTTCTTATGGTTTAGATACTGTAAGTAGAAGAGAATATGTAATTAAAATTAAAAATTTAGTTACTGGAGAATATTTTGAAGAAAGTATAATTAACACCACAGGTAGTTCTACTTGGGCTAATGATAATAAAACTTTTTTTTATACTTTAAAAGATAAAGAAACGTTACGTTCATATAAAATATGTCGTCATACAATAGGTACGTCATCAACAGAAGATGTAGATGTTTACGAAGAAAAAGATGATACTTTTGATGTGTTTGTTTACAAAACAAAATCTAGAAAATACATTTGTATAGGTTCTAGTTCAACATTAACATCTGAATATCGTTTTATTAATGCTAATGAGCCAGAAACGGAGTTTAAAATTTTTCAAGAAAGAATTAGAGGATTAGAGTACGGAATGGCACATTACGATGGTCATTTTTACGTGTTAACAAACGCGGATAATGCTACCAATTTTAAATTAATGAAAACTAAGGAAGATGCCACTGAAAAAGAACACTGGAAAACCTTAGTAGAGCATAGAGAAGATACTTTATTAGAAGATATTGATATTTTTAAAGACTATTTAATAATAAGTGAGCGAACAAATGGGTTAAACCAAATTCGTATTACTCGTTGGGATGGTAATGCTGACTATTATTTGCCATTTGATAATGAGACTTACACTTGTTATTCTAGCATAAATATAGATTTTGATACGGAGTGGTTTCGTTATGGTTATAATTCAATGACAACACCAACGTCGGTTATTGAATTTAATATGCGAACAAAAGAGTTTAAAGTTTTAAAAGAGCAAAAAGTCTTAGGAGGTAATTTTAATAAAGAAGATTACATCTCGGAAAGAATATGGGCTACGGCAAAAGATGGGGTTAAAATACCTATGTCAGTTATATATAAAAAAGGCTTTAAAAAAGACGGTTCGCAACCATTGTTACAATATGCTTACGGATCTTATGGTCATACTATAGATCCTTATTTTTCAACTACACGCTTAACTATGTTAGATCGTGGTTTTGTGTATGTAATAGCACATGTTCGTGGTGGAGAATATTTAGGTCGTCCTTGGTATGAAAATGGAAAGCTATTAAATAAGAAAAATACATTTATAGATTTTGTAGACTGTTCTAAATTTTTAATAAACGAAGGTTATACGAGTTCAGAGCATTTATATGCTATGGGAGGGTCTGCGGGAGGTTTATTAATGGGAGTTGTAATGAATATTGCACCAAAATTATATAACGGTATAATTGCGGCAGTACCATTTGTAGATGTGGTTACAACAATGTTAGACGATACTATTCCGTTAACAACAGGAGAGTATGATGAGTGGGGTAACCCTAATGAAAAAGAGTATTACGAATATATTAAATCGTATTCTCCATATGATAATGTGGTAGCTCAGGATTATCCGAATGTTTTAGTAACAACCGGATTGCATGATTCTCAAGTACAATATTGGGAGCCAGCTAAATGGGTAGCAAAATTAAGAGAATTAAAAACAGACACCAATAAATTGTTTTTACATACAAATATGGAAACAGGTCATGGTGGAGCTTCAGGACGTTTTGAAGCATTAAAAGAATTAGCAGAAGAATATGCTTTTTTATTCGATTTAGAAGGGATAAGAAACTAGTTGCTAAAAAAAAACGTAAATTTGCACCTTACATAAAGATGAAGAAAAAATTACGTTTTTTTATCTTTAGGTAACAAATTACTTTTATGAAGAAAGAAATAAAGGCTTATAATAGTGTTCTTGAGTTAATTGGGGATACGCCACTTGTTAAACTTAATAGAATTGTCGAAGGGATTCCGGGGAATTTCTATGCCAAAGTGGAATCTTTTAATCCTGGACATTCAACTAAAGACCGTATAGCACTATATATTATAGAAGAAGCTGAAAGTCGTGGTATTTTAAAACCAGGTGATACTATTATTGAAACTACTAGCGGTAATACAGGTTTTAGTTTAGCAATGGTAAGTATTATTAAAGGGTATGAGTGTGTTTTAGCTGTAACATCAAAATCTTCAAAAGATAAAATAGATACACTTAAAAATTTAGGAGCTAAAGTATATGTTTGCCCTGCAAACGTAAGTGCTGATGATCCTCGTTCATATTACCAAGTAGCAAAAAAATTACATTCAGAAATTAAAGGTTCTGTTTATATAAATCAATATTTTAATGAATTGAATATTGATGCACACTATAATAGTACCGGTCCAGAAATTTGGAAACAAACCGAAGGACAATTAACGCATTTTGTAGCTTGTAGTGGTACAGGAGGTACAATATCAGGTACAGGTCGTTATTTAAAAGAACAAAATCCTAATGTAAAAGTTTTAGGGGTTGATGCTTTTGGATCTGTATTAAAGAAGTATCATGAAACTAGAGAGTTTGATGAGAAGGAAATTTATCCATATAGAATTGAAGGTTTAGGTAAAAATTTAATACCTACTGCTACAGATTTTGATATGATTGATAAATTTGTAAAAGTTTCGGATGAAGATAGTGCACATACTGCTAGAGAATTAGTTTTAAAAGAAGGTATGTTTTTAGGTTATACTAGTGGCGCTGCTATCCAGGGTATTAAGGCTTTTGCTGAGGCGGGAGAATTTAATGAAGATAGTAATGTGGTGGTTATTTTACCAGATCATGGTTCTAGGTACCTTAGCAAGGTTTATAGTGATAACTGGATGAGTGAACAAGGTTTTTTTGATAGCGTTAGAGAAGAAAATACCCGTAAAGTAGAATTTGTTAAATAAAATTCTGTATTAGATATATTTATAAAAACCTCTTTTTTTAAGAGGTTTTTTTTATGCTTTTTGTTTGGTAAAATGTAAGAATATCAATCTGTTTCAACAGCTATGTTTTGATAAATTTGTTATTTTTGTTGAGCTTAAAATTTAGAGCAAATTCTATGAAAGATTTATTCGAAAAGATATATGCAGATAAAGGACCATTAGGTAAATGGGCCGATAAAGCCGAAGGGTATTTTGTTTTTCCAAAATTAGAAGGGCCAATATCTAATCGTATGAAGTTCCAAGGAAAAGAAGTTATCACTTGGAGTATTAATGATTATTTAGGTTTAGCAAATCATCCAGAAGTACGTAAAGTTGATGCTGAGGCAGGAGCAGAATATGGATCAGCTTATCCAATGGGAGCTCGTATGATGAGTGGTCATACTGATTTACATGAAAAATTACAAGATGAGTTGGCTAGTTTTGTACAAAAAGAAGCTGCTTATTTGTTGAATTTTGGTTACCAAGGTATGGTTTCTACAATAGACGCATTAGTGTCTAAGGATGATATAATAGTTTATGATGTAGATGCACATGCTTGTATTATAGATGGGGTTCGTTTACATGCCGGAAAGCGTTTTACGTACCGTCATAACGATATGGAAAGCATTGAAAAGAACTTAATGCGTGCCACTAAGTTAGCAGAAAAAACAGGTGGGGGTATTTTATTGATATCTGAAGGTGTTTTTGGAATGCGAGGAGAACAAGGTAGGTTAAAAGAAATTGTAGCTTTAAAAAAGAAATATAATTTCCGCTTATTTGTTGATGATGCACATGGTTTTGGTACGCTTGGTAAAACAGGAGCAGGAGCAGGAGAAGAGCAAGGAGTCCAAGATCAAATTGATGTATACTTTGCAACGTTTGCTAAATCATTAGCAAGTACAGGTGCTTTTATTGCAGGAGATAAAGAAATTATAGATTATTTAAAATATAATTTGCGTTCTCAAATGTTTGCTAAATCATTGCAAATGCAATTGGTTGTAGGAGCATTAAAAAGATTAGAAATGTTAAAAACAATGCCTGAACTTAAAGAAAAGTTATGGGAAAATGTTAATGCATTGCAATCTGGATTAAAGGAACGAGGTTTCGATATTGGAACAACGCAAAGTTGTGTAACACCGGTGTATTTAAAAGGAAGTATTCCTGAGGCAATGGCGTTAGTTAAAGATCTACGTGAAAATCATGGAATCTTTTGTTCTATTGTAGTATACCCTGTAATTCCTAAAGGTTTAATATTACTTAGGTTAATACCAACATCTTCTCATACTTTAGAAGATGTAAAAGAAACTTTAGAAGCATTTTCAGCTATTAGAGAAAAGCTGGAAACAGGTGTGTATAAAAGATTAACTTCAGCTATGGCTGCAGAAATGGGAGAATAATAAAGTAGTTCTATTTTGTATAAATGAAAGAGCTGAAATTTTAATTTCAGCTCTTTTTTTTTGCTTAAATTTTGATATAAAAAAAGGCTTTAAATTTAATTTAAAGCCTTTTTTGTGTTGTATAAAGAAAATTACTTTCTTAATCCAAGTTCCTTAACAATAGCACGGTATCTTAAGATGTCTTTTTTGATTAAGTAATCTAATAAACTTCTTCTTTTACCTACTAATTTTACTAATGAACGCTCAGTGTTATAATCTTTACGATTTTTCTTTAAGTGCTCAGTTAAGTGAGTAATTCTGTGTGTAAATAAAGCAATTTGCCCTTCAGCAGTACCACTGTCTTTTCCACTTTTTCCGTGTTTAGCGAAAATTTCTTCTTTTACTTCTTTAGTTAAATACATTCCAATATTATTTAATGATTATTATGTATGTTGAAAGTTAATCTTTCAAGGCTGCAAATATACTATATATTTATCTAATATGATTTGTTATAATAAAAAAGCTCATTATGAAATAATGAGCTTTTTACTATAATTAGAAAAATAAATCTAGTTTAAAGATCTATTCATAATTAAATTAATGTAGTTGTTTACTTCTGTTTTTAAATCTTTACGATGCACTATAAAGTCAAGGAAACCATGTTCTAATAAAAACTCAGAAGTTTGAAAACCTTCAGGTAATTCTTTTCCAGTAGTATCACGAACAACTCTTGGTCCAGCAAAAGCAATTAAAGCTCCAGGTTCAGCAATATTTATATCACCTAACATAGCAAAAGAAGCAGTAATTCCTCCAGTTGTAGGGTCAGTACATAATGAAATGTACGGAAGACCTTTACGAGATAATAAGCTAAGTTTAGCAGACACTTTAGCCATTTGCATAAGCGAATGTGCCGCCTCCATCATTCTGGCACCACCAGATTTAGAGATAATCATTACAGGAATGTTATTTTCAATACCGTAATCTACAGCACGAGCAATTTTTTCTCCCATAACGCTACCCATTGAACCTCCAATAAAAGCAAAATCCATACAGGCAACAACAAGATCGTTACCGTTTGATTTACCAACAGCAGTTCTAACAGCGTCTTTTAATTTTGTTTTAGATTGCGCTTGTTTTAAGCGATCAGTATATTTTTTGGTGTCTTTGAATTTTAAAGGATCCTCAGCAACCATGTTTTTATCTAACTCTTTAAACTTGTTGTCATCAAATAAAATGTTAAAATATTCTTTACTTCCAATGCGTACGTGATATCCATCTTCTGGACTTACGTAAAAGTTTTTTTCAAGCTCTTTTGCTTCAATAACTTTTCCTGTAGGCGATTTGTACCATAGACCTTTAGGAACGTCTTTTTTTTCTTCAGTAGGAGTTTGAATTCCTTTTTCTTTTCTTTTAAACCAAGCCATAGTTTATGTTTCCAGATACATCTTTTGCAAGAGTAATATTAATGGAAATTTAATTTTTAGTTTACTACAAATTTACAAATTATAACGTGTTTACGTTATTTAAGTCCTCAAAAGCTTGTTCTAATCTTTTAGAGAATGTTAATTCACCTTCTCTTAGCCATTTACGAGGATCATAATACTTTTTATTAGGAATATCAGCTCCTTCTGGGTTACCAATTTGAGTTTTTAAATAGGCTTCTTTACCAACCATATAGTCACGAATACCATCACAATATGCAAATTGTAAATCGGTATCGATATTCATTTTTATAACTCCGTAACCAATTGCTTCTCTAATTTCTTCTAAAGTAGAACCAGATCCTCCGTGGAATACAAAATCAATATGATTTTTTTCTACTCCATGTTTAGCAGATATATATTCTTGTGAGTTTAATAATATTTTAGGTGTAAGTTTTACATTTCCGGGTTTGTAAACACCATGTACGTTTCCGAATGCAGCAGCAATAGTAAATTTTTCACTTATTTTACTAAGTTCTTCGTAAGCGTAATTAACTTCTTCTGGTTGTGTGTATAATTTAGAATCGTCAACATCAGTGTTGTCAACACCATCTTCTTCACCACCAGTAATACCTAATTCTATTTCTAGAGTCATTCCTATTTTACTCATTCTTTCTAAATAAGATTTACAAATAGAGATGTTTTCTTCAATAGGCTCTTCAGACAAATCAATCATGTGAGAAGAGTATAAAGGTTTACCTGTTTCTTTATAAAATTGTTCACCAGCATCCATTAAACCATCAATCCAAGGAAGCAGCTTTTTAGCACAATGATCAGTATGTAAAATAACATAAGCGCCATATGCTTCAGCCATTTCATGAATATGTTTCGCACCAGCAACAGCACCAGCAATTGCAGCTTTTTGACCTTCATTAGAAAGCGCTTTACCAGCGTTAAAATGCGCTCCTCCGTTAGAAAATTGAATAATAACAGGAGCATTAAGCTTAGCAGCTGTTTCTAATACAGCGTTTGCAGAACTTGAACCTATTATGTTTACGGCAGGTAATGCATAGCCTTTAGATTTGGCATGCTTAAATACAGCTTGAACATCATCACCTGTAATAACTCCTGGTTTTATATTAAGACTCATTTCTGTGGTTTTTTGTTTTATAAAAGTAAAAGTAATAAAATAAATATTACAAGAGCAATTGCTTTATTAAAAAGGATAATTAATTCCTACGTTAAGTACTGTTTTAGAAAAATTAAGTTCTCTTAACCATGGTTCAGCTCTATTCTCATCAGGGTTATGTAACTTCCAAGCAGCATCTAGCCTTAAAACAAAAAAATCAAAATCGTACCTAAGACCAGTACCTATACCTAATGCAATATTATCTAAATCGTTAAGCTCTGTAAAACTAACATTAGACTCTTCTTCAAATTGATCTAATACATTCCAAATATTCCCACCGTCAACAAATAAAGCCCCTTTTAAGGCTCCAAAAATATCATAACGATATTCTAGATTGAATAGCAGTTTAAAGTTAGCTTCGTTAAATTCATTTTCTCCACCACTTGTTCCAGGTCCAAGAGAATATGCTGTCCAAGCTCTAATATCGTTACTACCACCACCAAAATAACTTTGAGAAAAAGGTATTGAGTTTGAGTTTCCGTACGGAATTGCTATACCACTAAAGGCTCTAAATGCAATTACATTTTTATTAGCTAGCTCCCACCTTTTAATATATTCTGTTTCAAATTTTATAAATTGAGAATATTCTACATTAAATATTTCAGCACTTCCATTTTCGTTTAAAACGCTATCCGATAAATTAGCAGCTAAATTTAAAAGTAGACCAGAACTTTCTACTTTTAATCTAAATCGGGCAAAGTTTTCATCATATAAATTAGATCGAGTATCTTTAATGAAGCTATAGCTACTACTTAATATTAAATTGTCTTCAGTTAATCTTTCTTTACGTTCTTCTACACTAGCTATATCGTCTATATCATTATCATTTAAACCATTAAATTGTCCTCGTAAAGCACTATTTATAAAGCTATCGACACTACCATTGTTAATATTTAAATCTCCATTATCATTAAATAAAGTATTGGAGCTATCTAACACATCTTGAGCAATTTCATTAACAGTATTGTAAGAATTGGTATATACATTAAAGTAATTACCAGGATTTAAATTTCGAACATATTGTAAATCAAATAAATTAAACTGATTTGAAAAAGCCTTTGTTGGTTTCCATTTATATATAAAACTACTAGTTACGCTTTCTTTATCAAGTCCAATATTTCGCTGGTTGTTAATACCAATAGTAATTTCTGTTTTAGGAGAGCTTGATTTTTTTATAAATTTTTCAACTTTAATAGGAAATAATATTCTAGGAAAACTAAGTTTAGCATCAAGTCCTATATCTGAGATATTAAAGAAATTATCTCCTTCTTCAGCAATATCACTAGAAGAACCAATACTACTGTATGCAGATATTTCAAATGATTCTGCTCTTTTAAAAACATTACGAGCTAATAAAGAACCTCCAAAGCTTAAACCTATATCTTGAATTACAGATGTAGATACATCAAAATTGAAACCAATAGCATATTTTTTTCTAGGCGTTAATAATATATTAGCTATTAAATCCTCTTTCTTTTCATCATTAGGGTCTTCTTCAAAATTAATAGTAGGGTATTTAAAAACACCTAAATTGTTTAATGTGTTGTAAGTTAATGTTCTTAAACTATCCTTATAAACCTCACCCGGTATTGTAAAGACTACATCGGTAATTGCTTTGGGTTTATATTTTAATTCTCCATGGCTATAAAGTTCAAAACCATTATGGTAGGTAGTGTCTATTATAGCACTATTTTTATTTTTAAAATTAGATGTGGTGTGTATTTTTACTTTACTTATTTTATGAACTTTGTATGATATAGGTTCATTAACAACATCGTCTATAGAAGGAATGTTAGCAATATTTAAAGTTAAATTTACCTTTTTATTAGTGTCTATAGTATCGGCTTCAAACTTAATGTAATCACGTTCAAAGTGGAAAAGCCCGTTGTTTCTAAAGTTTTTAGTAATTCTATTTCGTTCTAATTCTAATTGATCTGTATTATATTGTTCGGCTTCATTTAAATTAGATTTAAATGCGTGCTTGTGATAAATAGAATCAGCAACTTTAGATGCAATATTTACATCAATAGTATCTACAATATATGGCTTTTGGGTATTGAAATAGTATGCAACTTTGGCTTTAAGACTATCGGTAGGAATAATTTTATAGCTAGATGAAATATTAAACCATCCTTTATTCCAGAAATAGGCTTCTAATTTTTTTTGACCTTTTTTTATTAGTGTTTTATTTACAAGTTTAGGTTCTTCACCAGCATTTTTTAACCAATCATTAAAGTTTTTCTTTCTTGTAACAAATCTATTAGCTTGTTTTTTTGAAAGAAATTTTCTTAAGAATTCTTTTTTCTTAGGCTTTCGTTTAAGTTTTTCTATATATAAAGAGTCTGCATTATCTTTACTTAAATTGTATACGCCTAGTTTTAAGGGATAACCTAATAGTTTTTTATTAGGAGTAAGATTCAGGTAGTTATATAGTTTATTGTTAGTGGTTTTTACATCATTAACGTATATAATATTCTCTGTAAGTAAGTATTTATTAGCAGGTACTTTTTTTACTACATTACATCCAAAAAAAATGAATTGTAGTAACAGAATAAGTGATATTTTTACAGAGAAATTACGCAATGAATACTATAGTAGTGTTTATTTAAATTCAAATGTACATTATTTGTATGGTTAGGAAAAACCAAAAGAAACTTATACGTAGTCTTAAGCTAAAAAAAAATCGTAAGAAACATGGTTTCTTTGTGGCTGAAGGTATTAAAGTTATTAACGAATTCTTAGAAACTGATTTAATTTTAGAAGAATTATATGTGTTAAATTCAGAGTTAAGTTTATTTAAATCAGTAGATAAGGTAATAGGTGTTAGTCCTTCAGAACTAGAACAAATTTCTTTTTTAACAACTTCTCAAAAAGCATTAGCTCTTTTTAAAATTCCAGCAAATATAAAAACAGATAATTCTGGTTTGCAAGTTGCATTAGATGATGTACAAGATCCAGGAAATTTAGGAACCATTATTCGTTTATGCGATTGGTTTGGTATTACTAATTTGATTTGTTCAAATAATACTGTAGATTGTTTTAACCCAAAAGTTATACAAGCAACTATGGGTTCTTTAACTAGGGTTAATATAATTTATACCAATTTACAAGAATATTTACAAGAATGTAAAGACCCTATTTTTGGAACTTATATGAATGCAGATAATATTTATGAATCTAAATTACCATCATCAGGTATTATTGTAATGGGTAATGAGGCTAATGGTATTAGTACAGCAGTAAGTAACCTAATAGAAAATAAATTAACTATTCCTCGTTTTGGAATTCATAAAAAAACCGAGAGTTTAAATGTAGCTACAGCAACATCTATACTCTTAAGCGAGTTTAAGCGTTCAAATTTGTAAAAGCAGTATTTTATAAATTAGAACCAATAATGTAAATTTGATAGTTATAAATGAATCATTGAATAAAATGGATAAAATAGGATCATACATAGAAACTATAAAGACTAATTTAATATTTTATATCCCTAAAGTATTATTGGCAATTGCAATTTTGTGGATTGGGTTTAAGGTAGTAAAAAAAATAGAGAAAATTGTTGATACTAGCCTTCAGAAGGTTAATATATCTGACACAATGCGTCCCTTTTTAAATTCACTGTTGTCAACGACATTGAAAATTGTTTTAATACTAGTGGCAGTATCTATTTTAGGAGTCGAATTATCGGGCTTAGTAACTATAGTTGCAGCTATGGGGTTTGCTATTGGTTTATCTTTACAAGGTAGTTTAGGTAATTTTGCCTCAGGTATTTTAATATTATTTTTAAAACCATACAAAGTAGGAGATTGGATACAAGTAAATGAAAAATTCGGTAATGTGAGCGAAATAGGTATTTTTAATACTTTAATGATTACTCCAGGAAATAAAACATTGATTGTTCCTAATTCAAAAATAACAGATGATGTAGTAACTAATTTTTCTACGAAAGGAGTTGTTAGGCTAGAGCTAAATACGCATATACCTTATAATCAAGATTTCCCTTTTGTTAAAAAAATAATACTAGATGAATTATTAAAATTAGAAAGTGTTTTAAAAGAGCCAGTACCAGAAATAGGTATAGAAAATTTCGATTCGCATAATATTCAATTAGCTGTAAGGCCCTTTGTACATCCCGATAATTATTGGGAGGCTACTTTTGAAGCACATGAAGCTATTAAGAAAGCATTTTTTACAAATAACATTAAAGTTGCTTATTCTGAAGGTATAGAATTAGGTGATATAGGAAAATAATAAAGTTAATATTATCTTAAAAAAAAAGCGGGAAACCATAGGTTTCTCGCTTTTTTTTGTAGGCAAAAACAACAAAAATAATCTTTGAAACGTTCAATACTTATGATTAAGTGTTCGTTTAGTATTTTGAATATATTTGATAAAAGAAATAATGAGCTGCTAAAGCTTGCTTATAAATTATACTAACAATTAAAAAATATCAAAATGAAAAATTTATGTATATGGTTACTATTATTAGTATAGAGGAATATTCAAGCTCAAGAATCTGGAGATTTATTGTTTAAGAAAAACTTAAATAAATTTAAAACAAATAATACTTCTATTAGTGTTTATAAGATCAAAAAACAGAAATATAAAGAGACTATTAAAACCTATAAAAAAAAATATCAAATAATTATAGGAAAGCAGAAAGTGCTGTTCAAATTGCAGAACAAGATAGTGTTAAAGCTATAGAGAAGAATATTTATAATTTGAATAAAAACAATGAATTAAAATTGATTCAAAAATATATTACTACTTTCTTAAAATCTAAAGAGCCATTCAATGTTAAAAAAGGTGTTTTAGTAGAAGCTCAAGTTATAAGTAATAAGTACAATCTTGGTCACTTGTTATATGCAGATTCTAAAATTAATTCTGCGTATCATTTTGAATTTAATTACATATCTAAAAGTGAAAAAGATTTAAAAAAACATCTTAAAAAAGTTATAGATAAAATAAAGTTGATAAAACCAATTTCAAAACAAGATTCTAGCATCATAAATAATAAGTTACAAATAGCAAGAGCAAACTTAATTAAATCCGGAAAGTATGAGATGATTAGTGAAAAACCAGAGGTTAAATCATATAGCTTGTTAACATTAGGTTTGGGTGTTTTAGAGCCAGAAAATTATATTTCAGAATATTATAAGGTATTAGGTGATTTTTACGTATTAAATTCAAATATAGATGGCTTTAAAAAAGATGAGTTAATACCTGTAAAAAAAGCAAAAGAACAACGATTTAAAAATGAAAATTTTGTTTTCAATCTTAAAGCTATATTAATACAAGATAAATTAAGTAATCAGTTATATTTAGTTACTCCCGGTTTTATTGATAAAAACACGATTAATAAAAAATACTCTCAATACAAGTTTAAAGGGTAAAGTTTTTTTCCTGAAAAATCATATGCTAGATCTAATAATAGGTTAACAGATTCTATGCTTTTAAAATTCGATAAATCTCAAATTAGTTCTATGGGAGATTTGAATTAATAATTATAAATTAAACTAAGCTAGGAGTTGTAATATTTTTAAGTTCTGTTCAAATAATATTACATTAGCGTATTCACCAATTTTAATTACATGAATACAATTCCTAGTTTAGATTTATCTGATTTTTTATCAGAAAAAACATCTACAAAAAATGAATTTGTTTCTAATCTTGGAAATGCTTTCGAAGAAATAGGGTTCATATCTCTTAAAAATCATTTTCTTACGGATGATTTAATGGTAAGTTTATATAAAGAAATCAAATTATTTTTTGATTTACCACTTGAAATTAAAGAGAAATATGAAATTCCAAATTTATATGGTCAGCGTGGTTATACTTCATTTGGAAAAGAACAAGCAGTAGGGCACAAGAAAGCTGATTTAAAAGAATTTTGGCATTTTGGTCAAGAGCCTCAAGCAGGATTAAAATATACTGATAGTTATCATAAAAATATTCAAGTATCAGAGTTAAATGCCTTTAATAAAGTTGGAGAAAAAGCGTTTGAAATGCTTGAAAAAACAGGAAAATACTTGTTAAAAGCAATTGCACTTTATTTAGGTCTTTCAGAAAATTATTTTGATGAGTGGAGTAATTTAGGAAACAGTATTCTTAGGCCAATTCATTACCCGCCTATAACGCAAGAACCAAAAGATGCTGTTAGAGCAGGTGCACATGGCGATATTAATTTAATAACCTTATTAATGGGGGCATCTACAGGTGGTTTGCAGGTTTTAAATAAACAAGATCAATGGATTGATGTTGCTCCTAATGAAAATGAACTGGTAATAAATGTAGGCGATATGTTAGAGCGCTTAACAAATAATAAATTACGTTCAACAATTCATAGAGTAATAAACCCTCCGAAAGAAACATGGCACGAGCCAAGATATTCTATTCCGTTTTTTATGCACCCTAGATTAGATATGCCTTTAAATTGTTTAGATGTTTGTGTTAATGAACTTAACCCAAAACAGCATGAAGATATTTTATCAGGTGATTTTTTATACGAACGATTAAAAGCTATTGGCTTAATTAAATAATATATTTTAATAATGGCAAAGAAGAAAAAATTAGGGCTAGAAGATTTAGGCGGTTTTGTGTTTTCTACAAGTGATAATTTTGAATTAGATAATGATGATTCTAATGAAACCTTGGCTCCTAATGAACAACGATTAGAGGCGCATTTTAGTAATAAAGGAAGAGGTGGAAAAACAGTAACAGTAGTTAAAGGTTTTGAAGGAACTGATGAAGATTTAAAAATTTTAGCAAAAACGCTAAAAAAGAAATGCGGAGTTGGTGGAGCTGTTAAAGAAGGAGAAATAATTATTCAAGGAAACTACCGAGATAAAGTTATGGAAATTCTTAAAAAAGATGGTTATAATGTTAAACGAGTAGGGGGATAATTGTATTAAAAATATTTTATGGAAACATTAAAAATAGGAGGGGTGCCAGAGCATTTTAATTTGCCATGGCATTTATGTATTGAAAACAAAGCATTCGAAGCTAAAAATATTAATTTAGAATGGACTGATTACCCTGGAGGAACAGGAGTAATGTGCAAAGCATTACGTAATAGAGAAATAGATGTTGCTATTATTTTAACTGAAGGCCTTGTTAAAGATGTTATAGAAGGTAACCCTAGTAAAATAGTACAAACATATATTGATACTCCTTTAATATGGGGTATACATGTTGCTGCAAATTCAAAGCATAATAGTATTAATGATATAAATGATACTAAAATAGCAATTAGCCGTTATGGTTCAGGTTCTCATTTAATGGCTTATGTAAATGCAGAAAAACAAGGCTGGCCTACCGATAATTTAAAATTTGAGGTAATAAAAAATTTAGATGGAGCAGTAGAGAGCTTAACAGAAGGAACATCAGATTATTTTATGTGGGAGCATTTTACAACAAAACCATTAGTAGATAATGGTACTTTTAGAAGAGTAGGAGATTGCCCAACGCCATGGCCTTGCTTTGTAATTGCTGTTAGAGAAGAAGTTTTGGAAAATAAGCCTGAATTAATACAGCAAATGTTAAAGGTTGTAAATACAGAAACAGAAAACTTTAAACAGAAAGAAAATATAGCAGAATTACTTGCAGAACGTTATGGTCAAAAACTAGAAGATATTACTAAATGGCTATCAATAACGGAATGGAGTCAAAAGCAAATGGAAATAAATACTTTAGATAAAGTACAAGAGCAGTTGTTTAATTTAGATATCATTAACACTAAAGTTGATAGTAAAACATTAATATCGCAGTTGTAAAACACAGATATTATGAAACTAATACCCTTGTCATTAGCATTAAGTTTAGCTTTAGCTTCTTGTAATAAAACAATTAAAAAAGAAATTCCATCTAGTAATGTTCCTGAAAAACATGTAGAAACAGCTATTGAATTCAAAAATAAGGCTCATCAAATAATCTATGAAACTGTTCAAAAAACAGGTACATATCAAGATTTATTAAGTAAAAAAGATGTTGTTTATCATTACTCATATACTCTACCAAATGGAAAAGAGGATGTTTCAACTGAAAAATATATTTTTAATAATGAGTTATCTTTTGGAGAATATCACAAACATGAAAGAACGTTCCCTGAATTAACAGGAAAGTTAACACAGGGTTATAATGGTGAAGAATTTTGGTTAAAAGACGGAGATTCGATCATATTAGATCCTAAAAAATTAAAAATGGTTGCATTTAAACGTCCAACTAATTTTTATTGGTTTGCAATGATTCAAAAACTTTTAGATCCAAACTTAAATTACGAATATATAGAGCAAACGTTAATTGATGATATAGAGTATGATGTAATTAAGGTCACTTTTAACACCGAAGGTGATAAACCTTCGGATATTTATCAAGTATATGTAAATAAGTCTACAAAGTTAATAGATCAGTTTTTATTTACGGTAGTAGATTTTGGTAGAATGGATCCTTTATTAATGAAAGTTCAATATGAAAATGTTGATGGTATTTTAATTCCTTCAAAAAGAAAGTATACACAATCTAATTGGAAGGCAGAAATACAAAATGAAAATTGGGCAAAAGTTAATTGGACTCAAATTAAATTTGATAATAATTTAAAATTATCAGACTTTTCTAAATAAGATTAATGTTGTAGAACATAAAAAAAAAGCCTCACATATTGTGAGGCTTTTTTTATGAGTAATTATAATTTTGTTATAAAGAAGCATATTGCCCCGTAACAATATTGTACATATTAGTAATACTATTTGTCATAGTAATCATTTTTGTTAAAGGTATTTTGTTGTGTTTAAAATCTTTTTTGTGATCTTCAATTTCATTAAATAAACCTAATATTTTACCAATATTTGCTTCAATAGCAAATGAATTTAAATCGTTAATTAAAAGAGAGTTTAAAGACTTATTCATTTGTTCGTATATATCTTCAACTTCATGGCAAAGATTACCTGTGTTTTTATGATCTCTTTTAAATAACCTACAAGCTGTGTAGTATAAGCATAAACGTTGAGAAAGCATTCTTTGTTTTCCAGATAGGTTAACAGTTTCTACTTTTAATTGATTGTCGCTAGTATTGTTACTAATTTCATTATTGTATTTAGATTCTTCTTGTATAGCAAGTACTAAAGAATGTGCCTTTTGTAATAATTCATTTGATACATTAATTACTTCGTCTACAGTAGTTTTGTCATCACGTAATTTCTTTTTAAATAACTCCCACTGAGATTTTTCTTTTTTTATACTAGCTTTTACTTTAGAAGAAGAATCTTTACTGTTACTTTCTAAAATACTTAAGTTTCTAGCAAATAATTGTATACTAGAATTAAATTCAGCACTAAGTTCAGGGCTACGCCCTCCTGCTAAACGTATTAAGTATACTTTAGCTATTCTTTGAGAAAGCATTCTTTGCTTTCCAGATATATTAGTAGCTTTCTCATAACTAATATTACCAAAGGTTTCAATTTCTTCTGCGTGTATTGTTGTTAAAGTAGATAACAATAATAATAGGGTAAATGTAATTTTGTTAATCATGATCTTCTCTTTTAATTCGACAATTTCTGGGTGTATTTTTAAACACTTAGTAATACTTAGTAATACTTAGTAATCTATGTGTGGTAAAATTCGTTTAAATGTGTTTTATTAACGTTTATTTAATATTTTGACCCATTTGTTCACTTAATAATCTATTTTCATTAAATATTTTACTCTTTTTTTAATAAGAGACAGTGTTTTTGTTCTTTGAATTCACTGTTACTTATATGTAAGTAAGTATATTCTAAGTATTGTTTCTATTTAATAGTAAGTATAATATTTTTTAATTCAAAACAACAATAACACAACTATCTGTTTTATAGATACTTGCAAATATACTTAGTTTTTTTGTTTAAAAAAAACACTTTTAGTACGTATTAATACTTAGTTAATACTTATATTTGTGACAACGAAAATGAAATAATAAACTATTTAATATGAAAAACAAGTATTTACAATTAGTTGCTGCCAGTGTAGCTGCTCTTTTGGTATCATGTGGAGGGAAGAAGACAGAAGCTCCTGTTGCAGTAGAAGCTGCTTCGGCACCAAAAACAACAGCTTTAGAAATAGAAAAGCCACAATTAAAGTTTGGTTTTATTAAGTTAACAGATATGGCTCCTTTAGCTATAGCAAAGGAAAAAGGATTTTTTGAAGATGAAGGTCTTTTTGTATCTGTAGAAGCGCAATCAAATTGGAAAAATATTTTAGATCGTGTAATTGATGGTCAATTAGATGGTTCGCATATGTTAGCAGGTCAGCCAATTGCTGCTCAAGCAGGTTTTGGTCGTCAAGCAGAGTTAGTGACTCCGTATTCAATGGATTTAAATGGTAACGGTATTACAGTATCTAATGATGTTTGGGCTAAAATGAAACCAAATGTTAAAAAAGATGCTGAAGGTAAGCCAGTTCACCCAATTTCTGCTGAGTCTTTAAAGCCAGTTATCGAAGAATATAAAGGAGATGGTAAAGCATTTAAAATGGGTATGGTATTTCCAGTATCTACACATAATTATGAAATTCGTTATTGGTTAGCTGCTGCAGGGATTAACCCAGGTATGTATACAGCTAGTAATATTCAAGGTCAAGTTGATGCTGATGTTTTATTATCAGTAACTCCTCCGCCACAAATGCCAGCAACACTTGAGGCAGGTACTATTTATGGGTATTGTGTAGGTGAGCCATGGAATCAGCAAGCAGTATTTAAGGGTATTGGAGTTCCAGTAACTACTAATTATGATATTTGGAAAAACAATCCTGAAAAAGTATTTGTATTAACAAAAGACTTTACGGAAAAATACCCTAACACAACTGTAGCTATTACTAAAGCTTTAATTAGAGCTGGTAAATGGTTAGATGAAGCAGGAAACAGACAAGAAGCTGTTGAGATATTATCTCGTTCAGAGTATGTTGGAGCACCAGTAAATGTATTAGCAAATTCAATGACAGGTACGTTTGAATTTGAAAAAGGAGACAAAAGAGAGATGCCAGACTTTAATGTATTCTACCGTTACAATGCAACATACCCATTCTACTCTGATGCAGTATGGTTCTTAACTCAAATGAGAAGATGGGGACAAATTCCAGAAGCTAAACCAGCTGATTGGTATGCATCAAAAGCAAAAGATATTTACAAGCCAGAAATTTGGAAAAAAGCAGCAGATATGTTAGTTGCTGAAGGTAAAATACCTGCAAGTGATATTCCTGCAACTGACGGATATAAGCCAGCTACTACTGAGTTTATTGACGGAAACAAGTTTGATGGTAAAGATCCAATTGGATATATCAATAGTTTTAAAATTGGTAACAAGGATAAGTAAAACAATTTAGGGAGTGTTGAATTTTTTTTAACACTATGAAATCAGGGAGTTGAGATAGGCTCCCTGTTTTCTAATAAATTCAGCCTCACTAATAAAAGTAAAACAAGTAATAAGTAAAAGTGTTATTACTATAATATTTCAATACGTCAATTCCCTAAAAAAACGATTATGAAAGATAGAGCAATTAATATAACTAAATTTGTAGGCTTAGGCTTTTTTGAACCAGCTATAAGGTTGGCTACAGGAGAGGAAGTAAAAAAAAATTCTTTGGAATTAGTTAGAAAAGTTCTTTTTCCAATTTTATCTATTTTGTTATTTTTATTTTTATGGCAAATAGGTTCTTCTGCTTTGCATAATGTGGAAAGAAACCATAAAATAGAAGTTGCTAGAGAGACTGGTGGTGAAGCGGCAGTTACTGCTGAATTAGCTCGAATTGAATCGGGTGAGAGTACTATTAATGCATTGCCTTCTCCGGGATCGGTTATGGCAGCATTCAATACATTAATCGCTGATCATAAAGTTATCAGTGCAAAAAAAGATGCCTTTTTAGAAAG
>CAZJGP010000016.1:0-5616 GCA_964545595.1 uncultured Flavobacteriaceae bacterium
GTTCGAATTCAAAACTTTTAATTGTATCGGACGGAGATATTATAAAGAATGAAGTTGCTCAACAAAGGCCTTTAGAATTAGGTTTTGATCCAATTACTAAAAAAAATTATGCCAATAAAGAGTTCTTACTAAATTCTGCTAATTATTTATTAGGTGATGTTGGTCTAGTTTCACTTCGCGCTAAGCAAATAAACATTCCTGTAATTGATTTGGAATACTTAGCTAAGAATAAATTATTTTGGCAAGTTACCTGCATACTTTTCCCTTCGATTTTATGCTCTCTAGGTTATCTTCTATTTTTTATTTACAGAAGAAGAAAATTCGGAAGGTAATTCACCAATAGAGTACTTCATAAGTTTGTTAATAAATATGCTTTACTCCGAAGTACAAGCTATTTATTAGATTTATATTTGTAGTACAAGACAAAATAAAAACAACATGAAATTCATAGTTTCAAGCTCCTACTTACTAAAACAATTACAAGTATTAGGTGGCGTTATAAACAGCAGCAATGCATTACCTATACTAGATAATTTCCTATTTGAATTAGATGGAAATGATTTATTAGTATCAGCTTCAGACCTAGAAACTACGATCGTAGCTAAATTAAGTGTAGAATCAGAAGATACAGGAAATATTGCTGTACCAGCTAAACTACTGTTAGATACTTTAAAGACTTTTCCTGAGCAACCATTAACTTTTGTATTACAAGACAATAATACTATTGAAATAAGCTCTAATCATGGTAAATATGCTTTAGCTTATGCTGATGGTAATGAGTTCCCTAAAGCTGTAAATCTAGAAGATCCTAGTTCTACTACAATTTCAGGAAGTATTTTATCAAACGCTATTAGCAAAACAATTTTTGCCTCTGGTAATGATGAATTAAGACCTGTAATGAGTGGTGTATTTTTTCAGTTTTCTCCTGAAGAACTAACTTTTGTAGCTACTGATGCTCATAAATTAGTAAAGTATACTCGTACTGATATTGTAGCTAATCAAGTGGCTGAATTTATTATGCCTAAAAAACCTTTAAATTTATTAAAAGGAATTTTAGCTACTTCAGAAAGTGATGTATTGATAGAATACAATGATTCAAATGCTAAATTTAGCTTTGATGACATTGAATTAGTATGTAGATTAATTGATGGGAAATACCCTAATTATGAGGCTGTAATTCCAAAAGAAAATCCAAATAAATTAAGTATTGAGCGTTCTCAATTTTTAAGTTCTGTACGTCGTGTTTCTATTTTCTCAAATAAAACAACACACCAAATACGTTTAAAAATTGCTGGTTCTGAGTTAAATATTTCTGCTGAAGATATTGACTACTCTAACAAAGCTGAAGAACGTTTAACTTGTGATTACCAAGGAGACGATATGCAAATTGGTTTTAACTCTCGTTTCTTTGTTGAAATGCTGAATAACCTAAATGCAAATGATGTACAATTAGAAATGTCATTACCAAATAGAGCCGGAATTTTAACCCCTATTGATGGTTTAGATGAAGGTGAAATAGTAACTATGTTGGTTATGCCAGTTATGTTAAATAACTAAAATAACATACCTTATAAAAAAGACCACTTTAAAAAATTAAAGTGGTCTTTTTTATTACAATAATATTCATTTATCCTTGTTACTAATTGTTTACTTTTGTTATACGATTTCTTTATTATTAATTATATAAATATAGAAATCTATTAAAATAACATCCAATATTTTATCATTGAAAAAGGATTATACACACATAGCTAAAAACGTTTTAAAAACGGAAACCGATGCTTTACTTAATTTAAGTAATCTAATCGATACTAATTTTAACACTGCTGTGGAAATTATACTTTCTGCCAAAGGAAAAGTTATCGTAACTGGAATAGGGAAATCGGGGCATATTGGCCGTAAAATTGCAGCTTCATTTGCAAGTACTGGTACTCCTAGTTTTTTTCTACATCCTTCGGAAGCTATTCATGGTGATTTAGGTATGATTGGTACTGATGATATTGTTTTAGCCATTGCTAACTCAGGAGAAACACCTGAAATACTAAAAATAATACCATATACTGCTGATAATAATATTCCTTTAATAGCAATATCAAGCAAACCACAATCTACTTTAGCACAAAAATCAACAGTACATTTAAGCATTGGTTCGTTTGTAGAAGCTTGCCCTTTGAGCTTAGCTCCAACAACATCGAGTACATTAACATTAGCTATGGGCGATGCTTTAATGGTTGCTTTAATGGATGGTCGTGGTTTTAAAGAAGAAAATTATGCTAAATTTCATCCTGGTGGTAGCTTAGGGAGGCGACTTCTAGATACCGTAGCCACAGTTATGCTTACTGATAAATTACCTTTTATTGAAGAGGGTTTTGATATGTCTAAAATAATTTACACTATAAATTCAGGGCGTTGTGGTTTAGGAATTGTTGGTACTAAAAATACTGTTTTAGGTATTATAACAGATGGCGACTTACGACGTGCTATGGATAGCTCACAAGAAGATTTTTTTAATTTAAAAGCTACCAATGTAATGACAAAAACACCTAAGTTCATTAATTCTAGCACAAAATTAATAGAAGCTAAAAGTTATATGAACACTAATAAAATTACTAGTTTATTAGTTGGTACAAACAACAAATTAGAAGGTGTTATTCAGTTACATGACATTAATATTTAAACTATTTTAATAACTACTATTTAATAGAATATGAAAAAAGTTATTATTATTCCTGCTCGTTTACAGTCTACACGATTACCAAATAAACTATTATTAGACTTAGGCGGTAAAAGTATTATTCAACGTGTATATGAACAGTGTAAAAAAGTTAAAAACATTGACAATGTATTTATTGCTGTCGATGATCAAAAGCTTGTAGAACATTGTAACACGTTTACCAAAAATACTATTTTAACTAGTAAAAACCACCAATCAGGAACCGATAGAATTGCAGAAGCTGCATCGAAAATTGAATGCGATGTTGTTATTAATGTACAAGGCGATGAACCTTTTATAAACCCTGATTTAATAGAAAATATTAGCACTACTTTTATTGACCAAACAGTATCTATGTCTAGTGCTATGCATCGTTTAACTGTAGCATCTGAAATTACAGATTCTAATAATGTAAAAGTCATTACCGATAACAACAATAATGCTATCTACTTTTCTAGGTTACCTATTCCTTTCTACCGAGATGAAAATATAGACCCTGAACAACAAGCATATTTTAAACATATAGGTATTTATGGTTACACTAAACCGTTCTTAATGCAACTTTCGAACATGAGTACTACCAAATACGAAAATGCTGAAAAGCTAGAACAACTAAGGGTATTAGAAAACGGATTTAATATTCGTATGGTTACTACAACCGATAATGCCATTGGTATTGATACTATAGAAGACTATAATAAAGCTAAAACACTTTTAAAAGAACTTTAATATGTTTGGATTATTTGATAAAGATATACCCCTTACCGAATTATTAAATGGTGCTATTGATATTCATAACCATATTTTACCTGGTATTGATGATGGAGCACAAAATGTTAATGAATCTATAGAGCTTATAAAATTTTATAAAGAATTAGGTATCACTAAATTTTATGCCACACCACACACAATGAGTGATCATTACCCAAACACTAATGAAACTATAAATAATGCTTTAAAGACATTAAATGAAGCCTTAATAACAAACAATCTTAATGATGTAAAAGTTTTAGCAGCTAGCGAATACATGATTGACCATGAATTTGAAGAATTAATAGATGCCAAAGAACTTTTAACTTTAAAAGGAAATCATGTTCTTGTAGAAATGTCTTATTTAAAGGCTTCTGATAACTTTAATGAAGTTATATATAAATTACAATTAAAAGGCTACACTCCTATCTTAGCTCATCCTGAACGCTATTTGTATTATATAGATGACGATACTATTTTTACACAAATGAAAAATAAAGGGATAAAGTTACAATTAAACGCTTTATCATTAAGTAGCTATTACGGCAGTCAAATTAAAAAGAAAGCATTAAAACTTTTAAAGAATGATATGTATGATTTTATTGGTTTAGACACTCATAAAATGAAACATATAGACAGTTTAAAAAACGTTTCTGTTTCTAAAAAAAATAAAGGAAAAGTAGAATTATTAATACAAAACAATAATAGTTTATATTAAATTAATTCAACCGAAATAAAAAAGAGCTTATGTTTTAAAACATAAGCTCTTTTTTATGGTCTTAACTTTCTTACTAAATCTTCTAAGCCGTTTAATTTTAATTCGTATACACTATCCATTTGTAAACCTAATTTCCCTTTAGGGAAACCTTTATTTTTATACCAAACTATATAATGTTCAGGTAAATCTATTAAATAACGACCTTCATATTTACCAAATGGCATTTTAGCTTTAGCTAAATCTATTAAAAAAGCTTTTTGATCTATCATTATTTATAAACCTCTAATTCAGTCAAAAGTCTTCTTATTCTTAATTCCCACTCTAATTGCTTATCTTTTATTAAGGAATGATTTGTTTCTGCATCATATAATAATTGCATACTATTCCTTTCCGCTTCTAAGTCATTATATATTCTTGCAATATCATTTCTAATTGATCTACCTACAATATATTCTGATAAAGCTTTTCTAAACTTACGTACATATAATTCTGTTATATCAAAATGTAATTGTTCGTGTTTTAAAACCTGTTCTTTTTCTGTTTTATAATTTGACCATGAAAAATTACGATATAATTTAGCTTGTACTTCGTAATCAAAATCAGGTATTCCTTTTGATGTAGAATAAGACCACTTATAACTCATACCCGTACTAACACTTGCTGTAAAAAGAGTATTTTCTGGTGGCGATGCTTTAAAATCTTGCCATTGTAATTTATTATACTCTCTATAGGTTATAGTGTCTTTTAACCTATTAAGGTTTTGACTATATACTTGTATGGTTAACAAAAGAAAGAACAGAATAAATTTCATTATTTTACTTTACCTTATCAATAGTTAAACCTTCTGAATATTTTAAAATATAACTTGCAGAATTTACAACCCCTCCTTTTGCATTATTTTTATAATTAAACTTGTTACCTACATACTCGGTTGTATAATCAGCGTCTGATAACGATTCATTATTTTCTTTTGCAGCCAAACGTAATAATAAATCATAAGTCATATCAAAACCTCTAATGGCATAGTCATTTGGTTTTTGACCATATTTAGCTATATAATCTCCAGTAAAATTTGTTCTTTCTACATTATATTCTTCATTTTTAGCAGAAGGATAATGCATATTTAAATTAGATAAATGCTGATTTAAAATTGACTCATTTTCATAAGCTCTTGTTTTATTTGTTGTAAACAAAGTAATGTTATGAGTCTTTGCTCGAGCATTTAAAAAAGGTATTACATTACTAATTAATGCCATATTATTCGATTCTAAAAACACCCATGTTCTTTCTTTTAAAGGAACTTCTTTTTCTTCTTCAATTTTAGAAATTACTTTAATCAAATCATCTTCAGTAATAAAACCACCCTCTTGAGGGTCTAATATCTTAGCATCAGCAAATTGTTTTTTTAATTTCTTTTTTATTGCTTTAGACTTAT
>CAZJGP010000017.1:0-36348 GCA_964545595.1 uncultured Flavobacteriaceae bacterium
TTCATGAGGATTCGGCGTCCAGAGTCATTATCGCTAAACAGGTCGCCCGATCGCCTGAGAAGCGTGGCCTGCCACGTGACGAGGGGGATCGGGTGAGATGTGACGCAATAATGGCTTCTGGTGTCGAATAGACAGTATGTATAATAGAAAACATTGCCAAAAGACTACCAAACTCTATGTTTATAGGCAGAAACTAAAATTAGTCGGTCGCCTTGTGAATAATGCAGGCTAGTGCCTGAAGTGACGTACACCGGTAAAGACCATCGCAATACCATGCTCATTGGCAGCATCAATTGCCTCCTGATCACGCATGGAACCACCCGGCTGAATGATTGCTTTTACACCATATTCTGCAGCCTGATCAACCGTGTCTCTAAACGGAAAAAAAGCATCTGACGCCATTACCGTTGAAGCGATTTCAAGCTCTGCATCGGCAGCTTTTATAGCTGCAATTTTAGCTGAGTACACACGACTCATCTGCCCTGCACCAATACCGATACTCGCACCATCTTTGCAAAAGACAATGGCATTGGATTTCACAAACTTCACTACTTTCCACGCAAACAGCAAGTCACGGACTTGTGCATCATCCGGCGCAATAGTAGTGGCGACCTGCAGTTCGGCTGCACTCACAATGCGACTATCGCTCTGCTGAACCAGTAGTCCACCTCCAACAGATTGATACACAGGTGCAGCATCTGATGTCTGACTCGTGTTAACGCGCAAAACTCGAACATTAGGTTTTTCCACAAGCACCGCAAGTGCGTCTGCATGATAAGACGGTGCCAGCAGTACCTCTATGAACTGTCGGTCAACCATTGTTCTGGCGACCGATGCATCGACCTCACGGTTAAAAGCGATAATACCACCGAAGGCTGAGACCGGATCAGTGATATAAGCTTTTTCATAGGCCTGAGAAAGGTTATCAGCTATCGATACGCCGCAGGGGTTGGCGTGTTTTACTATGACACACGCCGGCCCTTCAAACTGACAGACACACTCAAGAGCCGCATCCGAGTCCGAAATATTGTTGAATGAAAGTTCTTTGCCCTGAAGTTGTTCCGCGTTTGCAATACCGGACGTGGCATCAGTACTATCGCGATAAAATGCCGCAGACTGATGTGGATTTTCACCATAACGCAGATCCTGTATTTTTTCGTAACTCAGCTGCAGTGTCTTTGCATAAGACGAATCGCCTTCTGTTTTCTCGCTTTGCGAGGCGTGAGACTGGCGGCTCAAATAACCTGAAACAGCAGTATCGTAGCGTGCTGTGTGAGTAAAAGCCTTACACGCTAATTCATACCTTGTTTGCCCAGGAACTCTCCCGGTAGCAATAATAGACGATGCCACAGCCTCATAATCTGCCGGATCAGTGATAACAGTTACATCAGTATGGTTTTTAGCTGCAGAGCGAATCATTGCAGGCCCACCGATATCGATATTTTCTATTGCATCAGCCAGTGTACAGTCAGGCCTGGATACGGTTTCAACAAATGGATAGAGATTTACCACAACGAGATCAATCCCTGTGATGTCATGTTCTTCCATCACCGCAGCATCCATGTTGCGGCGACCAAGAATGGCACCATGAATTTTAGGATGCAGGGTTTTTACTCTGCCATCCATCATTTCCGGAAAACCGGTCACTTCGGAAACTTCTATAACGTCGATACCGTTTTTCGCGATAGTCGCTGCGGTACCTCCGGTTGAGAGTAGTGTCACACCTGCATCTGCCAACTGCCGGGCGAATTCGACTACGCCGGTTTTATCCGAAACACTAAGTAGCGCGCGTGAGATTTTTTGATTCATAGTCTGATGCAGTTATAACGTTATTAAAAAATTTTTAATCGTTCAGGTACACCGCTAAACCTCCACCACATTAACTTTGGGTGGAATACCACCAGCATGCGACTAGGTTAAATTATACTGCGAGAGTTTCTTCCTGAGTGTGCCGCGGTTAATACCAAGATAGGCCGCTGCTTTGCTCTGATTACCATCACAGTATTCAAGTACCACTCTGAACAATGCTTCCTCCACCTGACCAATCACCAGTTCATGAAGTTCTGAAGGCTTTTGCCCATTGAGAATATCAAAATATTGATGCAACTCTTTTTCAACCTGTACCTGCAGTGGAGATGTGCTCACGCAACTGCTCCGCTGAGGTTTTCTATGCTTTGTACATCCGAGTCACGAAAAAAAGCATCAACCTGATCAAGCTGCTCATCGGGTGACTCAAGCTTATACACATTACTGCGGAATTCAGCCGCGTGCTTTTTACCTTTGCAATACCACGCTATATGCTTGCGGGCGATACGTACACCACTGTACTCACCATACAGCTCATACAGATTCTGCAGATGCCACTTTAAAACATCTGCTTTTTCACAGGCTGTTGGTGGTGCGAGTTCTTCGCCGGTATCAAGGTAGTGTTTTATCTGCCCGAATATCCATGGATTACCCTGAGCCGCACGACCGATCATGACGCCGTCTGCACCGGTAAGCTGCAATACTTTTTCAGCCTGTTGCGGTGTGTTTATATCACCATTGGCCAGCACGGGTATATCGACAGCGTTAACTATACGGGTAATGGTTTCATACTCTGCATTGCCCAGAAACTTGTCAGATCTGGTACGCCCATGGACAGACAGCATGGCAACACCACACTCCTGAGCAATGGTTGCGATTGCGACGCCGTTTTTATTGTCCGGCGACGGACCGGTTCTGATTTTAAGTGTCACTGGCACATCGACAGAAGCAACAACCGCTGCAAGAATTTCAGACACCAGTGCTTCGTCAGATAAAAGAGCGGAGCCCGCCAGTTTATTACAAACTTTTTTGGCCGGGCAACCCATGTTGATATCGATGATGTCGGCACCGAGCGATACGTTCATCTGCGCCGCCTCGACCATCATCGCGACATCACCACCGGCAATCTGAATGATCTTCGGCGATACTTCGCCTTCGTGATTCATGCGGGTTTGTGATTTACGGGATGCAAACAGTGCCTTGTTGGAAGTTACCATCTCGGATACGGCAAGATCTGCCCCGAGATGTTTACACAGGACTCTAAACGGCCGATCCGTCACACCTGCCATTGGAGCAAGTACAACCGGACGATCAAATTCAAAGCGACCAACACGCATAGGGGAGCACCCGAAACAGGGCCAGCCATTCTACAGAAGTTACTCCGTAGTGTTAAGAGAGTTTCTCTTAATTTATGTGTCTGGTTGAAGTTTTTTTGCTCGAAGTGTTCCGCCTGAAGTGTCTGGAAACAACACTACTTGAATGTGATGAAACTCCCTGTAGCTGCTAATCCGGTATCGATAACTTCGATCATAATGCGCGTTGGCTCACCGGGCATCAAAAAGCCGGGCTCACTGCTATCCACTACCTGATAGTCAGTAACACCGAAATCACGCTCACCAACAGTTTCATTTCCGGCATTTAAAAGTCTCACGTCCAGTATTGGTAACGGTTGCTTGTAAATCGAGTTGTTAACGACATCTATACTGATCACCAGGGCGTTTTCAATCTCCGGGTGCGGGTACAGTCTCTCGCGCATGATTTGCAATTGACTGACATCTTTTTTGGCCTGAGCCGGCACGCAACCTGTGACCTGACAAAACACCGAAATAACCGGCTCCGGCAGATTCATACCGGCAATCAGGCTGCGAGCCGAAAATAACAGCAGGCCCATCGCTATAAACAGACCAGCCACCCAGAACACAGCACCGGCTTTGGATCGTGGTGCTATAGCAGTTTGCGATCTCTGCGCCGATATCATTTCACCTTGTTCTGACGTGACATTCGACGATGGACGGCTATGCTGAAAACGCCTCATCTCCTGTGCCGAGGTCTCACTGGACAAAGGTCGTGCAGGACGAATGTTACGTTCCGTGTCGACAGGACTTGTACGGTCAGTTGAGCGTCTGTCTCTTCGTGTTGAATCAGCCCGCTCTGCAGGCTCACTAACCGGCCGTTCACTTGTTGTTCGCGGCGACTCCCTGAGCGACTGGTTTTGTGCAGAGACATAATCTCGCCGGACAGCGGAATCCATTGAAGATTCAGTGCGGGTTTTTTGCTCACGTTGTTGAGTGGAAACGGTAGTTGGCCGCGCTATACCCGCGACTGATCTTTGCGGTTTGCGGGTATACGTTTGGTCGAATGTCGGCGTATCCGGTTTGAATTGCAATGCATCATCACCACGCCGACCATTGTCGCGAATAACGTCAGTTCTGTTGAGAACATCATCAGGTATAAAATTGCTGTCACTACGATTTACAACATCCATATCACCGGTGACGTCGCGATCGTTAATTCGAGTGCGGCTGCTTTGCGGTCTGATTTGTGGTCGCATGGCTGCCTGATCACGGGCAGTCGAAGTTTGCTCAAGCTCGGCATCTACGCGGCTCAACGATTTATAATCGCGCTCCGGTTCCATTTGCAAGGCACGATGTTCGCGCTCTCGCAGCATTCGCCGATGAGCGTCGGCATCCCGGTCACGATCTGCCACGGGAGCCGACGAATCAGGGGACGTTGGCCGGGTAACGGGCCGGTAGATTGACTCTTTGATGCCTGGGTTGCTTTGGTCAGGGTTGCTGTTGTCCGGCAATGCTGTCTCAGTTGCCACAGTGCGTTCAAATTCAAACTCCGCCGGATAGCTTCGATCAGGTCGGTATGCAGGTGTTTCATCTCTGTATTGTGTACCGTAGTGTGGTACTGCAGGTACAGAATTACTGGCGCTATGGTTAGCACTGGCGTTGCCACCGACCGTACCGCCTTTACTTCCGGTACTGGTATAGAAATGCTCAACCGCAACGGTGTCCGCTGTTTCAAGGTACTGCGAATCTGCCGTATCAGTTGCTTTCTTCGCGGCCGGGGCTTTTTTCTGAACAGGCTTTAGCCTGGCCGATTCGCTGCGGTATTCGTTCTCATTGAACAGATTGGCTCGTGCATCGAACAAAGACATACACTCACCACAACGCACTTGCGGATCGTTTGAGTAGACAAGTTCGTTACTGACTTCAAATTTTGATTCGCAATGATCGCAGCGCGTAATCATGGTCCTGGCCTGTAATCTGATAAATGATAGGAAGTCACTTCAACGATGACTTAAGAATTACGTTGAAAGGACTTCCTGCTTAACAGCAGTGTACATTGCCCACTGCTCACGAATCTCGGTTTCACTATGACGAAACTGTGTGACATACGCTGATGCCAGTGTCGCGATCTGCTCTGACAAAATACCTGAAACGCCAAGTTTACCCTCTGCTTTCAACAGCATGTAGAACCTGGAGTGCAGCTCCAGCAGTGGCGCGAGCAATATATTGGCAACAACAACATCAACTTCCGATGGAATATCTTTATCGCTGTGACAAATTATCACCTTTTCTGCGACCTGATTGCGATCAGCATTCTCACGGGTAGCCTGAAATGCCTGAGCATCGATATCATAGGCAAAAACCTGTCTCGCACCAAGCATTGCGGCAGCTACCGCCAGAATCCCCGACCCGCAACCATAGTCAACCACCAGTTTTTCCTTAAGATCCAGCCTTGCCAGCCACTGCAGGCAGAGATGTGTAGTTGGATGGGTGCCGGAACCGAATGCAAGGCCTGGATCAAGCGATATGTTTACCGCCGTCGGATCCGGTGCTTCGCAGAACGTCGGCACAACCCACAACCGGTTGCCTACCTGAACAGGTTTGAAATCATCCATCCATGCACGTTCCCAGTCAGTATCCTGCAATGCCTCCGCAGCAATTTCTGACTCGGTAAACGGTGAAATTTTTGTCTTTAATAAGTGCTTTGCGATATCTGCATCAGTCGTCTGTGCATAAACCCCGGTAACGATCACATCCGGCCACAACGGCGTCGTACCTGGTGCCGGTTCATGAATAGGCGTATCAGTAGCGTCCTGATAAGCACAGGACAATGCACCGCAATCGAGCATGGCAGACTCAACCAGCTCTGCGTGCTGACGTGGCACACCGACTTTCAACAACAGGTAGTCTTCATTCATATCCCGACCACTTATAGTTTTTATAAGATCGTAAAAACAGACCACACAATCCAATGCCCTACATCATCCTTGATGGAGATAGCCAGCGCAACCAGCGCTAAGATGCACACACAACCTCAGTGAATACCGAGCTTTTTTTCCAGATAGTGAATATCTGTGCCGCCTTCGGCAAAGTTTTCATCATCCATAATTGATGACAACAAAGGTATATTGGTATCAATACCGACGATAAACATTTCACTCAATGCACCGCGCATTCGAGCTGCGGCTGATTCCCGTGAATTGCCGTGCGCTATCAACTTGCCAATCATTGAATCATAGTTTGGTGGCACTTTGTAGCCGTTATAAATATGTGTATCAACCCGCACTCCCAAACCACCCGGTGCATGAACTTGTTTTATCAGGCCGGGGCTTGGCATAAAGGTGTCAGGATTTTCAGCGTTGATTCTGCACTCAAAAGCATGACCGGTGATTTTGATTTTGTCCTGGCTATAGGTCAGCTCGTGACCCATCGCAATTCTCAATTGTTCTTTGACAATATCGACCCCTGTGATCATCTCGGTTACCGGATGCTCCACCTGAACCCGGGTATTCATCTCGATAAAGAAAAACTCACCGTTTTCAAACAGAAACTCAAAGGTGCCTGCACCCCTGTAGCCCAGTCGCTTACAGGCGTTAACACATTTTTCTCCCATCGAAGCACGCTGTTCAGGTGTTATACCCGGTGCAGGAGCTTCCTCAACAACTTTCTGGTGGCGCCTTTGCATTGAACAATCGCGCTCACCCAGATGGATGGCATTGCCATGTGTATCTGATAACACCTGAAATTCTACGTGACGAGGTTTCTCGAGAAACTTCTCCATGTAGACAACATCGTTATTGAACGCCGCACCGGCTTCCGCCTGTGTCAATGCAATAGATTCAATTAGTTCATCATCACCACGCACCACGCGCATACCACGACCGCCACCACCACCGGCTGCCTTGATAATAATGGGGTAGCCAATGTCATTGGCCAGTTTCAAGTTTTTAGTGGCATTATTACCCAGTGGTCCGTCCGAACCTGGAACACAGGGCACACCAGCAGCACGCATCTCTTTAATGGCACTTACCTTGTCACCCATTAACCGGATCACATCCGGCGATGGCCCGATGAATGTAAAGCCACTGGATTCCACACGCTCGGCAAAGTCTGCATTTTCAGACAAAAAACCGTAGCCTGGATGTATACCATCGGCATCGGTTATTTCGGCAGCACTGATAAGCGCCGGTATATTAAGGTAGCTTTCTGCCGAGGGTGGCGGACCTATACAGACAGCTTCATCAGCCAATCTGACGTGCTTTAGCTCGCGATCAGCAGTTGAGTAAACCGCGACTGTACCGATACCCATATCACGACAGCAGCGCATGATCCGCAGCGCTATCTCGCCACGGTTGGCAATCAGTACTTTTTTCATGTTTCAACAATCATCAATGGCTCACCGAACTCTACCGGCTGACCGTCTGCTACCAACACCTCTTTCACGACACCACTTACTTCAGATTCAATCTGATTGAGAATTTTCATTGCCTCCACTATGCAGATTGTGTCACCCGGTTTGATCGACTGGCCTGCCTTAACAAACGCAGGAGCACCGGGTGAGGGAGACATATAAAAAGTACCCACCATCGGTGAGTTAATCACCGTGCCGTCAATCTCCGGCTCAGCCGCCGGTGCGGCGGGTGGTGGTGCCGCTGCTGCTGGCGGGGCTGCCATAGCCGCCGGCGCAGGTGCTGCCGGAGGCATGTAGGTTGGCGCTGCATTAGCGCGGCTGATGCGGACCGATTCTTCACCTTCTTTGATTTCGATTTCGGAAATCGCAGACTCTTCCAGTAGCTCGATAAGCTTTTTTACTTTGCGAATGTCCATAGGTGTAGCTCAGCCTCGTTATGGTGTACCACTTTGCATAGAAACTCTATGCTGGTTGGACAGCGTTGGCGATATCCTCCAGACTTGCCGTTTGGCTTGATCAGACTCCGCCTGCCAGGTGACCTGGGGCAGGTCTGCAGCCTTTGATCAGATCAACAAGCCAGCAATTGATGAAAATACAAAAAACTGTTATTTCGCTGAATATAGGAGCAATACTGGCAAGAATACCAACACTTCGCCGGATTTTAACACAAAACAATCTGGCAACTCATATTGCTCCAGGCCTGATCAATGGCTTTTCAAGCTTCAAATCTTACCAATTGTCCATTAACGGACAAACCTTGCCGGCCGGAACCCGCTGGTGAGTGATCAAACCAGCAAAGACAGCTTCGAAAGCCTGTCGCCGGAGGTCATTCTCGATGCCATAGAGTCACAGTCGGATTTGCTGAGCGACGGACGGCTGCTTGCGCTTAACAGCTATGAAAACCGCGTCTATCGAGTCGGAATCGAAGACGGCCAGCCGCTGGTTGCAAAGTTCTATCGTCCGAACAGATGGACCGAAGAACAAATTCAGGAGGAGCATAGCTTCGCTCAGGAACTGGCCGATAGTGAAATTCCGGTCGTCACTGCGATGCCCGACAAAAACGGCAGCATGTTAAGGCAGAGCCACGGTTATTACTTTGCACTCTACCCGATGCGAGGCGGCAGATCACCCGAACTGGATAACCCGCAGCAGCTTGAAATCATCGGACGCTTTATTGGCAGGATACACAAGGTGGCCGAGACAAAGACTTTCAGTCACCGCTCGGTGATAAACACACCAACCCTCGGACACGACTCGGCTAACTACCTGCTGGACAACGACCGCATACCCACACAGCTTACAAGTGCCTATGAATCTTTGATCATCGACCTGTTGGATAAAGTCGAAGATCGTATCGAAGATTTGCAGCAGGCACCCGCCATCAGACTGCATGGCGATTTTCATCCGGGTAATATTTTATGGCGCGACGAGGTCCCGCATATCGTAGATCTGGATGACGCCAGAACCGGTCCTGCGGTTCAGGATATCTGGTTGTTCCTGTCCGGTGACAGACAATATCAGCAGGCAAGACTCACCGATCTGCTGAAAGGCTATACCCAGTTCAGAGAGTTTAACCCTGCCGAACTAACCTTAATAGAAGCACTGCGCACACTGAGGATGATTCACTACGCGGCGTGGCTTGATGTACGACGCGAAGAACCTGCGTTTCAACAAGCCTTTCCATGGCTTGCCAGCCCACGCTACTGGGATGACCATATACTTGAACTTAAAGAACAGAGTGCCGCTCTTGATGAGCCGGCATTGAAGTGGGATTAAACCAACTGCGCTGTCGAACCGGGTAGCTTCAGGAAAACTAACTCACAGCGCACGCTATCAATAGTCAACCGTTATAACGACGCATCACCAGAGAAGCATTAGTACCACCAAAGCCGAAGCTGTTTGACATCACTGTGTCAATCTTTGCATCACTGATGGTTTCACGAACAATATCTGCATCACCCGCTTCCGGGTCCAGCGTTTTTATATTGGCTGAAGCGGTTATGAAATTACCCTGCTGCATCAACAGACAATAAATTGCTTCCTGCACACCGGCAGCACCCAGTGAATGACCCGACAACGATTTGGTAGAACTTATTTTTGGTGTGTTACCAGCAAACGCTTCGTTTACCGCGCGAAGCTCGGTTACATCACCCGCCGGTGTGCTAGTTCCGTGCGCATTGAGGTAGTCAATTTCACCTTCTATATCCCGCATTGCCATTTGCATGCAGCGCACAGCGCCTTCACCGGAGGGTGCGACCATATCAGCACCGTCAGACGTTGCCCCGTAGCCAATAATCTCTGCATAAATATTTGCACCACGTGCCAGTGCATGTTCAAGTTCTTCCACCACCAGCATGCCGCCACCGCCGGCAATCACAAAACCGTCGCGCTCGGCATCATAGGCACGCGAAGCTTCAGTCGGAGTGTCATTGTATTTGGAGGACAAAGCGCCCATAGCGTCGAACAGACAACTCATGGTCCAGTGCTCTTCTTCTCCGCCACCGGCAAAGACTATATCCTGCTTGCCTAACTGAATTTGTTCTACCGCATGACCAATACAGTGGGCACTAGTTGAACAGGCTGATGACATCGAATAGTTAACACCCTTGATACTGAACGGTGTTGCGAGACAGGCTGATACCGTACTGCCCATGGTCTGGGTCACACGATACGGACCGACCCGCCGCACACCTTTATCACGCATCACATCAGCAGCTTCCACCTGACTGGCAGACGATGCGCCACCGGAGCCCGCAATGATACCGGTACGCACGTTGGATACCATGGCATCGGTCAGGCTGGCATCTTCGACGGCCTGTTGCATGGATATAAACGCATAGGCTGAAGAGGCGCCCATAAAACGGAGGTCTTTGCGGTCAATATGATCTTTGAGGTCTATGTCAGGACTACCGGCAATATGGCTGCGCATGCCAAGCTCTGCGTATTCAGCCTTGGCAGAAATACCTGAACGACCAGCCTTAAGCGATTCTGTTACCTGATGCTTGTCATTACCCAGACAGGACACGATGCCCAGTCCGGTCACTACCGCTCTTCGCACACTATTCCCCTGATATTCATCAAACCTGTAATCGAACCCGGATCTTAACCCCTAAAAATCATCGGTAGACGTAAACAACCCGACTCGAAGATCATTGGCGGTATAAATCTCACGGCCATCGACCTCCATACGCCCATCAGCTATGCCCATCACGAGCTTACGCTCTATAACCCGCTTAAGGTCAAGGCGATAAGTGACTTTCTTTGCAGTGGGTAAAACCTGTCCGGTAAATTTTACATCACCTGAACCCAATGCTCGACCACGCCCGGGGTTGCCCTTCCAGGCGAGGAAAAAGCCCACCAGCTGCCACATGGCATCAAGGCCGAGACACCCCGGCATCACCGGGTCATTCTGAAAGTGACAATCGAAAAACCAGAGGTCTTCGGTGATATCGAGCTCGGCATGAATTTCACCTTTACCACGGGCTCCGCCGTCGCTGTTGATGAGCGAGACGCGATCGATCATGAGCATGTTAGGCAGAGGCAACTGGGCGTTGTTCTCGCCAAACATTTCACCTCTTCCGCAGGCAAGCAGCTCTTCGCGGTTATAACTGTTTTTCTGCGCCATGGAGGGCTTACCTGAGGGTGTATAACAAGCCGATTACTATAACATGGCCGGCAATTGAGCAGCTAATACAGACAAATCCGTTGTGGCTGGTATCGCTTTGACGCGATTCAGCCGATATCACCTGCTAAAACAGAACACCACAACAGGGGTCGCATCTGACTCTAAGAGACTTAGCCAAATACCTGCTTCAACAAATCTGTGGTACGGGATTCCGGATTCTGCCTGATTTTAGATTCCTCAACTTCCAGACGATCAAAGAAACCGTCAATGCTTTGCTGCATAACATGCTCCGCTACAATCGTGTCGAGCAGAGAGCCGAACTTAATTCGCGGTCCCAATGTAGCAATCGTGGACGATGCGCCGCTGTCCTCAAGCAGAATCGCTAAAAACGGCTCCAGCTGCCGATGCAGCCGGAGCGAGACACGACTGCGCAAATAATCAGTAGCTGCTGTGTCATGAGAGACAAGCAAACGGTGCGGTGCTTTAATTTCAACACGTTCCATTGCGGCCTTGAGAAGCTCATTGGTCGCCGGCACCGCGGCAATCACAGCTGCATTTATCTGATGTTGCAGTTGTTTAAATGATTCTTCATGGCCGAGCTTCACAGCCTTCCTTCGTGCACGACGCATATCTGATGAAAGCCTGATCTCACTGTCTGTGTAAGTGGCTTCAAAAGCGGTGGCTACACGGTCACCAGCGACAATAATTACTTCTCTTATACCGGCTTCTATCTGCTCAGCTCGAAGACCGTGGTGAACAGTGTGTGACATTGCTCTGCCGTAAGTCGGGAGCGCACTGTTGGCGACAGCAGCAAGTTGAGCAAAAACGCCGGCCCGGGCGCTCGAGGAACCAACAATGGTTGCGCACAGTAAAACTAAAAGCACTGAAGATTTTATTATTATTTTTTTCACTAACAGACTTGCCTGAATTTATTTTAGTTACCACAGCCGGCACAGTGAGAAGTAATCGCCGTACCTCGCGATGGGGCTGTGCAAACTCTCACATTTTGGCTTTCGGGAACAGTGCGGTCAGCAATAATTAGTGTTGCACATCGTTAATACAATTTAAGCAATACAATCTGTTGTGATTTCGCCAGATACAAAACACAAGTGTGTCAAAAACCAAAGGCCCCGAAACAAAAAAAGCCCCGCAGTGCGGGGCTTTCTTTTACCTGTAAAAGGCTGGCTTACATCATGCCGCCCATTCCACCCATGCCGCCCATATCAGGCATTGCAGGAGCAGCTTCTTCCTTCGGTAATTCAGCAACCATGGCTTCAGTAGTGATCATCAGACCAGCTATAGAAGATGCATTCTGCAAGGCCGAACGGGTAACCTTGGTTGGATCAAGGATACCCATGGCGATCATATCGCCATACTCACCGGTCGCTGCATTGTAACCATAGTTACCGGTCTCGCCCGCCACCTGATTAACCACTACAGAAGGCTCTTCACCAGCGTTCGATACGATCTGACGCAGCGGCTCTTCCATTGAACGACGCGCAATGGCAATACCATGATCCTGATCAGGGTTATCGCCCTTCAGATCTTTGAGTGATGCAACAGCGCGGATCAGCGCCACACCACCACCGGCAACCACACCTTCTTCAACGGCTGCGCGAGTTGCGTGCAATGCATCGTCAACGCGGTCTTTCTTTTCTTTCATTTCAACTTCACTAGCAGCACCAACATAAAGTACAGCAACACCACCAGCTAGTTTAGCTAAACGCTCCTGTAACTTTTCGCGGTCGTAATCTGAAGTGGTAGTTTCAATTTGAGATTTAATTTGGTTAACTCTGTTTTTAATTAAGTCTTCCGTACCAGCACCATTTACAATAGTAGTATTGTCTTTGTCAATAGCAACTTTTTCAGCAGTACCTAATTGTTCTAAAGTAGCATTCTCTAAAGTGAATCCTCTTTCTTCAGCAATTACAGTACCTCCTGTTAAAATAGCAATATCTTCTAACATTGCTTTTCTACGATCTCCAAAACCTGGAGCTTTTACAGCAGCAATTTTTAAAGCACCTCTTAATTTATTTACAACTAAAGTAGCTAATGCTTCCCCATCAACATCTTCAGCAATAATTAATAAAGGTTTTCCAGTTTGAGCAACAGGCTCTAATACTGGTAATAAATCTTTCATTGCAGAGATTTTCTTATCGTAAATAAGAATATAAGGGTTCTCTAACTCAGCAGTCATTTTTTCGCTATTCGTAGTAAAGTAAGGAGAAAGGTATCCGCGGTCAAACTGCATTCCTTCTACAACATCAACGTAAGTTTCAGTTCCTTTAGCTTCTTCAACAGTAATAACACCTTCTTTACCAACTTTACCAAAAGCAGTAGCAATAAGCTCTCCAATAACGCTATCGTTATTAGCAGAAATTGAAGCTACTTGTTTAATTTTTTCAGAAGAACTACCTACTTCTTGCGTTTGTTTTTCTAAATCGGCAGTAATAGCTTCCACAGCTTTATCGATACCGCGCTTTAAATCCATTGGGTTTGCACCAGCAGCAACGTTTTTAAGACCTTCTTTTACGATAGCTTGTGCTAAAACAGTAGCAGTAGTAGTACCATCACCGGCTAAATCGTTAGTTTTAGAAGCTACTTCTTTTACCATTTGAGCTCCCATATTTTCTAATGGGTTTTCTAACTCAATTTCTTTAGCTACAGAAACACCATCTTTAGTTACAGTTGGTCCTCCAAAAGCTTTACTAATAATTACATTACGTCCTTTAGGTCCTAAAGTAACTTTTACTGCATTTGCTAATGCATCAACTCCGCGTTTTATTCCGTCGCGAGCTTCAATATCAAATTTTATATCTTTTGCCATTTTTGTTTTTTTAATAGACAGTTGTAAATATTAACTGTCAGTTTTTAGAATTGTTTTTTGCACAAAAAAGCTGATAGCATAAAGCTTACAGCCAGTAGTTTGTAATTAAACTATTGCTAAAATATCATCTTCGCGCATAATTAGGTAATCGTTACCTTCATGCTTTAATTCAGTACCACCATACTTGCTATATAAAACAGTATCTCCAACTTTTACAGTCATTTCGTGGTCTTTTTTTCCGTTACCAACAGCAATAACTTTTCCTGTTTGAGGTTTTTCTTTTGCAGTATCTGGAATATAAAGCCCTGAAGCGGTTTTAGTTTCAGCAGCTACAGGTTCTATAAGAACTCTATCAGCTAATGGTTTAATTGTTGCTCCCATGTTGATATATATTTATTTTTTAATATTAAAATTTATAGAAAGTGTTTTTTCAGAAATTATGCCATGTTGTTTTCTATGACAAATTCGCTTCTAAAATAAACAGAAAATGCCGACTTGTCAGTAAACAAGTCGGCATTTTTATCTGTATATAAAACTATATTTATTCAGCTGTTGGAGTAGGAATTTGAATTGGAGCAGCATTTTCAATTACTGTATCCTCGTCAATTACTTTTGAATCTCCAATACCTTTACCATCCATTATAGAAATGTTTGATACTAAGATTAGCACTAATAATAAAGTAGCTAAACCCCATGTACTTTTATCTAAAAAGTCAGTTGTTTTTTGCACTCCACCCATTTGGCCACCTCCGCCACCTCCGAAAGATGAAGATAAACCTCCTCCTTTAGGGTTTTGAACCATAATCACTAAAATAAGTAGTAACGCAACTACTACGATAAGTGCTAAAAATATTGAAAATGTACTCATTATGCTGTTATTTATTATTCTGTAATTTTTTAATCGCCCTAATTTGGTCTGCAAATAAACCACTTTTTTCTGGATTTTTCAAACTTAATATTTTATATGCTTGAATAGCCTTCTTGTAGTTCTTTTGTGCAATATAAACTTTAGCTAAAGTTTCCGTCATTAAATCTTCGGTAGAAATAATATTTTGATTTGCTAAATTTATAGTTGGAGTGTCTTTTTTTACCGGACTTATTTTAGGGTTTGTCTTTAAGAAATTATCAATAAGAGAACTTTCTATGTTGCTCTTTTTAATAATTGGTTTTTCGATTTCTACAATGGGTTCAACTATTTCATTTATGGATTGAGTAGTTGTTTCTTCGTTTTTAACTTCGGTTTCTATTTCAGTATTAATAGGTTCCGCGTTAGCAGTTTCTTGTTCTTCTTTGCGAACAATTGGTTTAAGCGAAGCTAGTTTTAGCCATTCCGAAAAAGAATGTTTTTCGTCTTTATTAAAATCTAAAGGAGCATCAATGTCAATTTCAGGAACAGGACTATTTTCTTCTGTTTTTTCTTCAAACAAAAAAGGGTCAATTATTTGAGAAGCTTCAGCATCAGTAATTTTTAATGTTTCCACAGAAGTGTTGTTATCTGTAGCTTCAATAAAAATATCTTCTGAATTATCAACAGTCGTAAGCTGATCGTTATTTAATTCTTTTTCAGTTTTTATTTTTGAAGTAATAAAATTAAATAGAACCCCACGGTCTATGGTATAGGCTGCAGTTTGTTTTAATTCAATATTATAAGAGTGGCTTTTTTGTTCCTTTAAAGATTTAAGTCTAATAGCTCTTGGGGCTTGAAAATATGGGTATTCTTTAATAATATCATTTAATAAAGGTAAGTCCGACAGTTTTAACTGTAGCGGATTTTTTAAAATAGTATTAAAGTGTTTTGTGTCCATAAATTTACCATCTAGCTAAAGTAGCCGTAATAATATCTTGTTGAATGTACTCAAAAATTTCGACAAGCGCAGTTTCTAATACATCTCCATTTAAAGTTTCGGTACTAGCAAAATCGCTAAAGAATGAGAATGTGCGTTCTAGATCATTTTCACTGTTTTTAGTGTCAAAGTAACGAACACGTACAGTAATTGTTAAACGGTTTTCAGCAGTAGAATCTTGACTATCTGAGTTGTTTGGAGCAACAAAAAACTGTGTAATTTCTCCTTCGTAAGAAATATCTCCGTTAGAATTTACTAAGTTTAGATTAGTTTGGTTTAGAATAAAATCTTGTAATTCGGTAGTAAACCTTCTATCTATACCAGCCTCGATAATAGAAGCCTCATTGTTAAATTTTCTAACTTCAAAAGTTTTAACTTCGGGTCCAATAGAAATTCCACTAAATGAATATATACCACAGCCTACGAATAAAAAAGGTAGTAATAGGCCAAGTAAAATTAGTTTAATATGCTTCATTATAAATCGTATTGTTTTATTTTTCGGTAGAGTGTACGTTCGCTAATTCCAAGTTCTTCGGCGGCAGCTTTACGTTTATTCTTATGTCGTTCTAAAGATTTTTTGATTAACTCTAATTCTTTGTCGTGTAAAGATAGGGTTTCTTCTTCTTCAATTTCTTCAGCAAAATGGTATTTGTCGTCCTTTTCTAAAGTGGGTTCTGGTAAACCAATTTGTAAAATTTCGTTGGTTGAAGTAGTGGTGTTGAATTCAGAATTATTGAAAGTTAAATCTTCAATAACAGGTTCTTCGCTAGCAGTGTTACCGTATATTTTACTAATTAATTGTTCGTTGTCTTTTTGAATATCGGCAGCGTTTCCGTTTTTCATTAATTCTAGTGTAAGCTTTTTTAAGTCGCTTAAATCACTTTTCATATCAAAAAGAACTTTATATAATATCTCACGTTCGTTTTTGAAATCACTATCAGACGAAGAATCAGAAACTACAGTAGGTAAATTACCACCCATATTAGGAAGATATTCTTGTAAAGTAGGTCCATTAATGGTTCTGTCTTGTTCTAAAACAGATACTTGTTCTGCGCAATTTCTCAATTGGCGAATATTACCTTTCCAATGATATTTTTCTAACAAAAAAATAGCGTCATCAGTTAATCTTACCGTTGGCATTTTGTATTTAGTAGCAAAGTCTGAAGCAAATTTGCGAAACAATAAATGAATATCATCTTTGCGCTCTCGTAATGGAGGCAAGTTTATTTCTACAGTGCTTAAACGATAGTATAAATCTTCACGAAATTTTTCTTTTTTTATGGCTTCAAACATCTTAACGTTTGTAGCTGCTACAATACGTACGTTTGTTTTTTGAACTTTAGAAGATCCTACTTTTATAAATTCTCCATTTTCTAAAACACGTAGTAAGCGAACTTGTGTTGTTAAGGGTAGTTCTCCAACTTCATCTAAAAAAATAGTTCCGCCATCAGCCTCTTCAAAATAGCCGCTTCTAGTACTTGTAGCACCTGTAAAAGCTCCTTTTTCATGACCAAAAAGTTCACTGTCTATAGTTCCTTCAGGTATAGCACCACAGTTTACGGCAATATATTTACCGTGTTTTCTATGCGATAAAGAATGAATAATTTTAGGGATACTTTCTTTACCAACACCACTTTCACCAGAAACTAAAACGGAAATATCAGTAGGTGCAACCTGAGTGGCTTTTTCGATAGCACGGTTTAATCCTAAATCGTTTCCTATAATTCCAAAACGTTGCTTTGTAGCTTGAATGGATTCCATTTTATTATATATGGTTAAGGTTTTGTGTTTAATTGTTTTCAGAATAACCGACAGCTTCCCCTTTCAAAGTTCCACTTGTACAATCGGTTATTTTTACTATAACAAAGTCTCCAATTTTATAACTTTCTTTATTGAAAACTGTTACAGTATTATATTCACTACGTCCGCTCCATTGGTTTGCAGATTTTTTAGAAGTACGTTCTACTAATACTTCTAATTCGCGACCAAGGTATTCTTCTGTGCGTAATTTTGCATGCTTTTGTTGCTTGTCAATAACCTCTTGTAAACGTCGTTTTTTTATTGGTTCAGGAATATCGTCTTCAAACTTACGTTCGGCAAGGGTTCCTGGGCGTTCACTATAAGCAAACATAAAGCCAAAATGATATTTTACGTAATCCATAAGGCTTAATGTGTCTTGATGATCTTCTTCGGTTTCGGTAGGGAAACCAGTAATCATATCTTGAGAAAAAGCACAATCAGGAATACGTTTTTTAATGTTATCGATTAACTCAAAATACTCTTCGCGAGTATGCTGGCGATTCATTTTTTTAAGTACAGTGTTGCTTCCACTTTGTACAGGTAAATGAATATAATTACATATGTTTTTATGTTTAGCCATAACATCGATAGCATCCATAGTCATGTCTTGTGGATTCGATGTAGAGAAACGCATTCTTAATTTAGGGAAACGAGTAGCTATTAGATCTAAAAGTTTAGCAAAATCAGTAGCAGTAGCTTTTTCAAATTCTGAAGCGTTTTCAAAATCCTTTTTAAGCCCTCCGCCATACCAAAGATAACTGTCTACGTTTTGCCCCAATAAAGTAACCTCTTTAAAGCCTTTGTCTGTTAAATCTGTAATTTCTTCAACAATACTTTGTGGATCTCTACTACGTTCTCTTCCTCTTGTAAAAGGAACTACACAAAAAGTACACATGTTATCGCAACCACGAGTAATAGACACTAAGGCGCTAACACCATTGCTTTGTAATCGTACAGGTGAAATATCTCCATATGTTTCTTCTTTAGAAAGAATAACATTTACAGCATCTCTACCTTCGTCAACCTCTTCAAGAAGATTAGGTAAATCTTTATAGGCATCGGGTCCAACAACCAAGTCTACAATTTTTTCTTCTTCTAAAAATTTGCTCTTTAATCGTTCGGCCATACAACCTAAAACTCCTACTTTCATTTTGGGGTTCTGGTCACGTTTTACCGCATTGTATTTTTCTAAACGTTTACGAACAGTTTGTTCTGCTTTGTCTCTAATTGAACAGGTGTTCACTAATACAAGATCGGCTTCTTCTAGTTTAGAAGTAGTATTGAAACCTTCTTTAGCTAAAATAGAAGCTACAACTTCGCTGTCACTAAAATTCATTTGACAACCATAACTTTCTATAAAAAGTTTACGTTTGTTTTGGTTTTTTTGTTCTACATTTAGAACTTCGCCTTGTCTTTTAGGATCAGTTATTTTTTCCATATAATATCGTCGAAAAATAGGAGACAAAGTTACTTTAAATTAATGAGGTGTCAAAATGTCATATAGGTGCATTTGAGTCTTTAATAACAAATATATTGGTGTTTAAAAAGTATTTTGTTTCCTGTTTATTAATTGCGGCGTTTAATTTTATGAATGCGCAAAAAAAAGAAATTAAGAATTTAATAGCTGTTAGGTACGATAATGATGTTTTTGCAGGTACAGATAGGTATTATTCTTTTGGTAATTTTTTAGACTATAGAAGAATATTAGATTCTGATTTTTTATTAAAAAAAAGAGAGGGAGATAATCTACAATTAAATTTTTCTTTAGGTCAGTTGGGTTTTACGCCAACTTTTTTTAATTTGGATAATGTAGAATTGTATGACTATACAAATGCAGGATGGTTATTTTTAGAATCTGAAATTTCTAGATATAATAAAAAAGACGGATTATCTTTAGCGGTAGAGTTAGGGGTTACAGGAGAGATTTCATTAGCAGGTACTGTTCAAATAGAAATTCATGACAAGTTAAACTTAGGCGGTACCCCTTTATGGATAGATGAAATACCAAATAACTTTTTGGTTAACTTTAAGGCGGGTTATATTAGAAATTTATATTCGTTAGAGAGTTCTTTTTATATAGATAGTTTAACAAATGGAGTTGCGGGTTTAAAAGACTTGTATTTTGATCAAGAGTTTTTATTGTCTTTTGGAAAAAGATTAGATTTAAATAAATCTACATTATATAATAATATAAGTACAGAGAGTGAGTTTTATGGGTATATAGGTGCAGCTTATAGGTATGTGGCTTATAACCATTTATTAGAGGGTAGTCTTTTTGATAATGAAGCTCCATTTACAGTAGAAATAGAAAATAATCTTTTTAGATTAAGGATGGGTGTTGGGCTACAAATTGAAAGAAATGGAATTAAGTTAGAACATAATTTTAATTCAGCTGAAAATGTACTTGCAGAAAAACATTCGTACACTACAATTATTTACGAAAGAAATTTTTAATAAAAAAATAACAATCTTTAAATAGCTTGATTTATATAGTGTTTAGGGTGTTTTTTGACCCTTGTTATTATACTAAACAAGTATTAATTATGTTAGTTCGGAACATAATTAATCAAAATTAATATACTTTTGTTTAGATAAAATAATCATCATGGCAAAAAATCTAGTTATAGTTGAGTCACCTGCAAAGGCAAAAACCATTGAAAAATTCTTAGGTAAAGATTATACCGTGCATTCAAGTTTTGGTCACATTGCTGATTTGCCTTCTAAGGAATTAGGAGTAGATGTAGAGGGTGATTTTTTACCTAAATATATAGTATCTGATGATAAAAAAGATGTTGTTAGAAAATTAAAAACATTATCTAAAAAAGCAGATACGGTTTGGCTAGCAAGTGATGAGGATCGCGAAGGAGAAGCTATTGCTTGGCACTTAGCAGAGTCATTAGATCTTGATAAGGATAAGACGAAACGTATTGTTTTTCATGAGATTACAAAGACTGCAATATTAAAAGCAATTGAGAATCCACGTGATATTGATTATAATTTAGTTAATGCACAACAAGCTCGTAGGGTTTTAGATAGATTGGTAGGGTATGAGTTATCACCTGTGCTTTGGAGAAAGGTAAAAGGAGGTCTTTCAGCCGGTCGTGTGCAGTCAGTTTCTGTTAGATTAATTGTTGAGCGTGAGCGCGATGTTATCGGTTTCAATGCTAAGGCAACTTATAGAATTGATGCAGAGTTTAAGAATGAAAAAGGAAAAGGCTTTAAAGCTAAATTGCTAAAAAACTTTGAAAGTAAAGTAGAGGCAGAGGCATTCTTGAAAAATAATATAGGAGCAGCATTTAAAGTTGGCGATTTAACTACTAAGCCAGCAAAAAAATCACCAGCAGCTCCATTTACAACATCTACATTACAACAAGAAGCAGCAAGAAAATTATATTTTTCGGTTTCTAAAACTATGAATATGGCACAGCGTTTATATGAAGCTGGGCATATTACATATATGAGAACGGATAGTGTGAACTTATCTAAACAAGCTCAAGAAGGGGCAACGGAAGAGATAATTTCTGCTTACGGAAAAGAGTTTAGTAAAACTAGACAATATAAAGGTAAAGCAAAGGGAGCACAGGAAGCTCACGAGGCTATTAGACCAACAAATTTTGCTAATCATACAGTTAATGCAGAGCATGACCAACAAAGGTTGTATGAGTTGATTTGGAAACGTGCTATTGCATCGCAAATGAGCGATGCGCAATTAGAGCGAACAAATGTTAGGATAGAAGCAGATAAACATAATGAAGTTTTTACTGCTAATGGAGAGGTTATAAAGTTTGAAGGTTTCTTAAAAGTTTATTTAGAAGGAACAGATGATGAAGTAGAAGAGCAAAGTGGTATTTTACCAGCAATGAAGGTAAATGATGCGTTGTTTAATTCATATGTAAAAGCTACAGAGCGTTTCTCTAGACCTCCAAGTAGATATACAGAGGCTTCTTTGGTAAAGAAATTAGAAGAGTTAGGTATTGGTAGACCATCTACTTATGCACCAACAATTTCGACAATTCAAAACAGAAAATATATTATAAAAGGATTGGAAGAAGGAGAGTTAAGACCTTATTCACAATTAATTTTATCTGATGGTTCTGTTAAAGAAAGTAGGTTAGAAGAGAAGGTGGGAAGTAATAAAGGGAAGTTAGTGCCAACAGATGTTGGTATGGTGGTTAATGACTTTTTGGTTGCACATTTTTCGGCAGTTTTAGATTATAATTTTACAGCAAAGGTAGAAGGTAGTTTTGATGAGATCGCTGAAGGGAATGAAGAGTGGACGCAGGTTATGCGTTCGTTTTATAATGATTTTCACCCTATTGTATTAGATGTTGCAGAGAATGCAGAAAGAGAAGTCGGGGAGAGAATATTGGGTACGGATCCAGCTTCAGGGAAACCAGTAAGTGTACGTTTAGGTAAATTTGGTCCTATGGTGCAAATTGGTTCTGTAGAAGATGAAGAAAAACCGCGTTTTGCTAGTTTAAGTCCAGGTCAAACTTTGAGTAATCTTACTTATGAAGAGGCTATGGATTTATTTCAGCTTCCGAAAGACTTAGGTACTTTTAAAGATATTGATGTTATAGTTTCTAATGGGCGTTTTGGTCCATATATTAAATATGGCGACAAGTATGTTTCTCTTGAAAAAGGAGAAGACCCTATGGGGGTTGATATGGCTAGAGCTGAAGAATTGATAATAGCTAAAGAAAAAGCAGATGCTCCAATTTATGAGCATGATGGTTTTCCTGTTCAAAAAGGAGTTGGGCGTTTTGGTCCGTACTTAAAGTGGAATAGTTTATTTATTAATGTGAACAAAAAATATGATTTTGATAACTTATCAGATAATGATATTGTAACATTAATTGAAGAAAAGAAGCAAAAAGAAATAGATAAAGTTCTTCATCATTGGGAAGAAGAAGGAATTCGTGTAGAGAAAGCACGTTGGGGTCGTAGTAATATTATAAAAGGTAAGGTTAAAATTGAATTACCTAAAACTGTAGATACTACTAAACTTACGTTAGAAAAGGTTCAGGCGATTATAGAAAAAAATGCGCCAAAGAAAAAAACGCGTAAGAAAGCTCCAGCAAAAAAGAAAACTGCAGCTAAAAAAACAACTACTAAAAAAACTGCAAAAAAATAAATGTTTGAGCTTTTAAAACCGGTATCAATAGGTTTAGTTGATTTTGTAAATAAGTTAGCACCTCATACAATAGGTCAAAATATAGACTTGTATGCAGATTCTGGTGTTCCAGAATTAAAAGAAGGTTCATTAGTATTGTTTTCTGTTTCTGAAAATAGAAACAATGTAAATCGTTCTTCTGTATATCCTAATTTTGATAATATTCGAAAAAGTTTTTACTCCTTAGCAAAAGGAGATTGGAATTTTAATTTAGTAGATGTAGGAGAGGTTGGGGCAGGTAATACAATAGAGGATACTTATTTTGCTGTTGCTGAAATTGTAAAAAAAATACAAGCATTAAAGTGTATACCTATAACATTAGGTGGAGGGCAAGATATTGTTTATTCGCAGTATAAGGCATTCGACCCTGAAGATGGAATGATTAATATAGTCAATGTAGATTCTCGTTTTAATTTAGGGAATGTTGAATTGCCAATAACGAACCAATCATTTATTGGTAAAATTGTAATAGATCAACCATATAATTTATTTAATTATACAAATATTGGCTATCAAAGCTATTATGTTTCGCCTGAAGAATTAGATTTATTAAGTAAAATGTTTTTTGACAGCTATCGTTTGGGTCAGGTGATTAATGATTTAGAGGTAGTGGAGCCTGTTTTTAGAGATGCAAATTTAGTGTCTTTAGACTTAAATTCAATTAGTGCGCCTTTTTTTGGAGAAGAACCGAATGGTTTTAATGGAAGAGAAATATGTGCCTTGTCTCGTTATGCTGGTATAAGTGATAAGGTCTCTGTGTTTGGTGTTTATGAATATGATACAGAAAAAAGTACGCCTGTAGAAGATGCATTAGTAGCGCAAATTTTGTGGTATTTTGCAGAAGGAGTTAGTTGTAGATGGGGTGAGTCAGGAGAAGTAGATACTATGGATGTTATTAGTTATCAGGTTCCTATTGACGATGAGGTTTTTTTATTTTATAAAAGTAGATTAACAGAGCGTTGGTGGATGAATGTAAGATATTTTAATAATTCGAATAATAATATTCCTATAGATGCGTTATTACCATGTAGATACCAAGATTATGAATTAGCATGTAATCAAGTAGTGCCAGAAATCTGGTATAATGCAAAAATGAAGCACGAAATGTGATTTCAGCGATTATTTTGTGCTTTTTTTCGATAAAAAATTGTTTTTTTAAAAATTAATAGATAGGTTTACGACCTTGAAATCTAAGAAAGACCTTAACCTAAAATAAGTTATGAAGAAACTAGTGATGTTTGCTGCTGCCCTAGCGGCCCTAATTAGTTGCACACCGTCAAACTCTGGACAACTAGTTGGTGTCAAGGGTAAAGCTTGGCACCCTGAAAAGCCTTATGGAATGACATTAGTTCCTGGAGGAGCTTTTATTATGGGTAAAGCTGATGATGATAAGCCAGGTTTACTGAATGCACCAACAAAGACTGTAACTGTTCGTTCTTTCTACATGGATGAAACAGAAATAACAAATTCTGAGTACAGGCAGTTTACTAACTGGGTGAAAGATTCAATTACTCGTTTTGAATTAGCAAAATTAGCTGATGATGTTGGTAAAACTAGTGTCGATGAAGGTATTGGTGAGTTTTCTTTTAAAAATACAGAAGAAGAGTTAACAGTATACGAAAAGTATATAAAAGATAACTATGAAGGCATTGGAGAAACAGGTTATGAAGGTAGAGCCTTAAACTGGGATGTCGATTTAATTGATAATTTAGATGATTACCCAGATGAGTATTATGCTGAGGTAATGGATTCATTATATATTAGAGCAGAGGAATCTCATAATGGAATAAGAATGTTCAAAATCAATAAGCTTAAATATGATTATAAGTGGTTTGATTTAGATGCAATGGCTCGTTCTAAAAGTAAAGATAAATCTAAATACGCTAAAAGAGAAGCACATCCAATTTACCCTGATACTACAGTTTGGATAAAAGATTTTAGTTATTCTTATAACGAACCAATGCATAACCAATATTTTTATCATGCAGCATATGATGATTATCCAGTTGTTGGTGTAACATGGAAACAAGCAAAAGCTTTTTGTAAATGGAGATCTAAACATTACAACGATAAAAGAGGAGCTAAAAAAGATAGAGCATCTGATTGGAGATTGCCAACTGAAGCAGAATGGGAGTATGCTGCAAGAGGAGGTCTGGAATCAGCAACATATCCTTGGGGAGGTCCTTATGCTAAAAATGATAGAGGATGTTTCTTAGCAAACTTTAAGCCAATGCGTGGAGATTATGCAGCTGATGAGGCTCTTTATACAGTAGAAGCAAAATCATTTGATCCTAACGATTACGGTTTGTATAATATGTCAGGAAATGTTTCTGAATGGGTAAGTTCATCATATGATCCAGCTTCATACGAATTTACTTCATCAATGAACCCTGATACTAATGATGATGAAAATAACCGTAAAGTAATACGTGGTGGTTCATGGAAAGATGTAGCTTACTTTTTACAGGTAAGTACAAGAGATTATGAGTATGCAGATTCAGCTCGTAGTTATATAGGTTTCCGTACAGTACAAGATTACTTAGGAACTGATGTAACAAGTAGACTTTCTCACTAAAAAAAATATTAACGAAAAATAGAAGCCCCAAAATCTTTTATTATTAAACTAAATTAACCAAAACTTAAATTAAATTATTATGGCAAAATCAAACGCAGGTAAAAAAATTATGAACATGGTGTACGGTCTAGGTGCAGCAGTTGTAATTATTGGAGCTTTATTTAAAATTATGCACTGGCCTTTTGGTAATGCAATGCTTATTGCAGGACTTGTAACAGAAGCATTAGTATTCGCTATTTCAGCATTTGAACCAGTAGATGATGAATTAGATTGGGCTTTAGTATATCCTGAATTAGAAGGTGGCCAAAAGAAAGCTAAGTCAAAAGCAGCACCTAAAGATGAAAAAGGAATGTTATCTGAAAAATTAGATAGCTTATTAAAAGATGCTAAGATAGATGCTAGCTTAATGGAGAGCTTAGGGTCTAGCATTAGAAATTTTGAAGGAGCTGCAAAAGGAATTAGTCCTACAGTAGATAGCATTGCTTCTCAAAAGAAATATAGTGAAGAAATGAGTGTTGCTGCTAAGCAAATGGAGTCATTAAACAACTTATATAAAGTTCAATTAGAATCTACACAAAAACAATCTGATGCAAATCAAGCTATTGCAGATAATGCAGGTAAGCTTAAAGAGCAAATGGAAAGTTTAGCTTCAAACTTATCATCATTAAATGGTGTTTATGGAGGAATGTTAACTGCAATGAATAAAAAATAATTAGTTTTTTAACTAATAGTCTTTAACTAAAAAAACTAATTAATTATGGCAGGTGGAAAACTAACCCCTAGACAAAAGATGATTAACCTAATGTACTTGGTTTTCATTGCAATGATGGCATTAAACATGTCAAAAGAAGTATTATCAGCTTTTGGTTTAATGAACGAGAAGTTGACACAATCTAACACAAGAACTTCAGAGCGTAACGAAGCGTTCATGGAAGATTTAGCTAATAAAGTTACAGAACAGCCGGAAAAATATAAGCCAGAAATGGCTAAGGCTAAAAGCTTGAAAGCTTTATCTGCAGATTTAGATTCTTATATAGAAAGTGTAAAAGGAGAACTTTTAAAAGGTATGTCTGATGATGAAAAGACAGATTACCAAACAATGGATAAAAATGCCATTCTAGATGAATACTTCTTCAATAGTGGAGCAGTTGGACCAAACGGTCAAGCTTACATTGATAAAGTAAATGAATATAGAGAAGGTGTTGTTAAGTTATTAACTTTAAAACCAGGTGAAAAAGGAACTGATTTTAGTGAAAATATAAAGTCAGTTATAGCTGATTTTAATACTAATGATGTAACAACAAGAGAAGGGATTAAGAAAAATTGGTTAAGTTATAACTACGAAGGTTTTCCTCAGGTAGCTTCATTAACTAAAATGACTCAAATTCAATCTGATATTAAGAAAAATCAATCTGAAATTTTAAGTACTATTTTAGGAGGTAAATTAAAATCAGAAGTTTCTTTATCTAATTTTGAAGCTATTGTAGTAGCTGATAAAACAGCTTATTTTGCAGGAGAAACTTTTACAGGTAAAATTGTATTAGGTAAAAAAGATAAAACATTAAAAGCTCATAAAGTTATTGTAAATGGTAAAGAGCTTGATGAAGAATCTATGCAAGAAGGTCAAACTTTATTAAAGTTTGGAGCGGGTAATGTTGGTCAACAGAAAATAGAAGGTGAATTTCAATTTAAAGAAGGAGATTCTATTATTAAAATTCCTATCGAAAGTGAATACGCTGTAATTCCTCAACCAAATTCAGCTGTAATTTCTGCAGATAAAATGAATGTTGTTTATCGTGGTGTTAAAAACCCAATGACAATATCGATACCAGGAGTACCAAGTATTAATGCTAATGCACCAGGTTTAAGTAAAGCAGGTGGTACAGGTAAATATGTTATGGATGTTACTTCATTAAAACAACGTGAAGTTAAAATTAATGTTAGTGGTAAATTAAACGGTAAAACGATTGCTAATACTAAAACATTTAGAATTAAAGATATTCCAAGACCAGTAGGTACTGTTCGTGGTGAAGATGGAGCTGTTAAAATGGGGAAAAGTGCTTTAGCTATTTCTACTATTGGAGCTATTTTACCAGACTTTGATTTTAATTTAAAACTTAATGTAACTGGGTTTAAAATTAAAGTGCCAGGTCAACCTACAGTAAGAGTATCAGGTAGTAAATTAAACAGTCAAGCAAAATCGGCTTTAAAAAGAGCTAAACGTGGTGAATCTGTTCAAATATTTGATATTAATGCTAAGTTAGCAACAGGAGGTTCTTATAGAGTTAAGAAGGTTTCTCCAGTAATTGTTGAGCTGACAAACTAATAAATTGTAATTATGAATTTGAGATTTTATATAGCTTTAGTATCTAGCTTACTTGTATCAGCTAATGTGTTAGGTCAGTCTAATATATTTAATGCTACTGAACCTGATCAGATAGGTATTAAAACTGATGCGCAGATAGAAAGTGATAACGATAAGCCATTAGATTATGGTTACGTTGATGATAGAGATGTATTATGGACTAAAACAACTTGGGAGATTATAGATTTAGATGAAAGAATTAACTTTCCTTTATATTACCCAATTGATACAGTTAATATAGGTTCTGATAGAAGATCTTTATTTGATGTTTTATTATCAAGTATTAAGTCTAATAAGCTTAAGCATGTATATTCAGACTCATATTTTACGGAAAAAAGAACGCTTAAAGATTTAAGTGCTACTATTAGAAAAGTAGATACTACTGACTATGGTATTGAGCAATTAAATGCGGGTGAAGCTGTTTCAGCAGAATATATTGAAACTAGAGATTTAACTTCTCAAGATATTTCAGAGTATCATGTAAAAGGTATTTGGTATTTTGACAAAAGGGAAGGAGAATTAAAATACCGTTTATTAGGTATTGCTCCAGTTGCTCCAGATGTTAACTTTATTGACGATGAAGAGCCGGATTTAGTACCATTATTTTGGGTATTCTATCCTCACGTAAGAGAAATTTTACACGAAGCAAAAGCATTTAATCGTAAGAATACTCATAGACCAATATCTTTTGATCACTTATTGAACTCAAGACGTTTTAGTAGTGTTATTTACAAAGAAGATAATGAACAAGGTGACCGTAGAGTAGAGGATTATATTAATGATAATGCTTTATTTCAATTGTTAGAAAGTCAAAGAATAAAAGAAAGCATTCGAGACTTTGAACAAGATATGTGGAACTACTAGTTCTTGTTTTTTAAAATTTTTAAGCCCTTAGTTTTTGCTAAGGGCTTTTTTTATGATTAAAATTAATGTCAGTGTGTTAAATTTGCTTTATGATTGATAGTATAGTAGTTGGTTTTGGTGTTGCTGGTGTGTCTGTAACAGCTCATTTAGAAGCTTTAGGTAAAAATGTGGTTGTTATTGATGGTAACCATGTAAAAGCTTCAGAAGTTGCAGGTGGAATGTATAACCCTGTAATATTAAAAAGGTTTTCTTTAGCTTGGAATGCGGATAATCAATTAGAATATGCAAAATCATTTTATAAAACATTAGAAGATAAATTAGGAGGTAGTTTTAATACGGTTCTAGATGTTTATAGAAAGTTTAATTCTGTAAAAGAGCAAAATACTTGGTTTGCTAAACTAAACAATCCTGTATTAGATAAATACATGTGTTCAGATATAAAAGAGAGCCCATCTAATGCTATTAAAGGTGATTTTGGCTTTGGTAAATTAACAGGAACAGGGCGAATTGAAATTGCTAAACTTATTAAAGATTACAAAAATTTCCTTTTAAAAAAAGAAGCTTATACTAATGAAGAATTTGATTATAAACAATTAGTTATTAATAATGATTATGTTGTTTATAAAGGTGTAAAGGCTAAGTCGATAATCTTTTGTGAGGGCTATAAAATGACGGGCAATCCTTTTTTTAAGACACTTCCATTTATTGGAAATAAAGGATGTTATTTAATTATAGAATGTTCAGATCTAAAATTAGAAGCTGTTTTAAAATCACATTTTTTTATTATTCCTATTGGTGGAAATAAATATAAATTTGGAGCTACATATGAACATCAATTCAAAGATTTAGATCATGATGTAGAAACAAAAAAACAATTAATTACAGAGTTTGAAAAAGTAACTTCGGCACCTTATAAAATTGTAGATCAAATTATAGGTGTTAGGCCTACGGTAATTGATAGGAGACCTTTAGTGGGGCAACATAACAAATACAAGCCATTGTATATATGTAATGGAATGGGTACAAGAGGGATAATTGTTGCGCCTACGGTGTCAAATTTATTAGTAAATAACATTATAAATAATGATGTTATTCCTAATGAGATAAATATTAACCGTTTTTCTTAATCTGGTTTTTATCATAAGATAAAAAAAGGTTGATCCAAACGTTTCTTGATATTCTTAATATTAAAGGGTATAAAACAATCATTGAACCAACTATAAAAAAGAAAGCACCTAATAAACCAAATTGAAGTATGTAATGTGCTATTAAAAAAGATATTACACCTAGCCCTACGCCAATTCCATAGCTTACATACATTGCGCCATAGAAAAAAGAAGGCTCTAGTTGGTATTTTGTGTTACAATGTGAGCAACGTTCATTCATGCTGATAACCTTTCTTAAATGGTACGCATTTGTATCCTGATACATTGATTCGTTATGGCACACAGGGCAACTTCCTGTAATAACACTATAAATAGCCTTTCCTTTTAAAATCTTCATATGTATCTGTCGTTAATATTTAAAGAAACTATTCTTTTTTAGTAAAAAAATCTAAGCTTAAAGTAAGCTTTTATACTAGTGTAAAAATAAGCATCTTTGTATAAAAACAGCACCTATGCTTAATATACATAACTTATCAATTTCCTTTGCAGGAGAATTTTTATTCGAAGACATTACTTTTAAAATTGTTCCTGGAGATAGGATAGGTTTAGTAGGAAAAAATGGTGCGGGTAAATCTACAATGCTAAAAATTCTTTCTAAAGAATATGAAGCAGATACAGGTCAAATAGCCATTGATAAGTCAGCACGTATAGGTTTTCTAAAACAAGACATAGATTTTATTGAAGGGCGAACGGTTTTAGAAGAAGCATACGAAGCCTTTGAAGAGATTAAAACTCTTGAAAGGCAAATGGAAGCCATAAATAAACAATTAACAGAACGTACCGATTACGAAAGTGATGCTTATGCTAAATTAATAGAAGAAGTTAGTGATGCTACCCAACATTACGAGATTTTAGGAGGGTATAACTACCAAGGAGATACAGAAAAAGTACTTTTAGGATTAGGTTTTAAAAAAGAAGATTTTGGCAATTTAACAGATACTTTTTCAGGGGGGTGGCGAATGCGAATTGAATTAGCAAAATTACTACTTCAAAACAATGATATTTTGTTACTCGATGAGCCAACCAATCACTTAGATATAGAATCTATTATATGGTTAGAAAATTTTTTGAAAACCTACACAGGAGCAGTTGTAATAGTATCTCATGATAAAATGTTTTTAGATAACGTTACTAATAGAACCATAGAGATTTCTTTAGGAAAAATATACGATTACAATAAGCCTTATTCTAAATATCTTGTTTTAAGAAAAGAACTTAGAGAACAGCAATTAGCTACTCAAAAAAATCAAGCAAAACAGATTGAGCAGACCGAAAAATTAATAGAAAAATTTAGGTCTAAAGCAACAAAAGCTTCTATGGCTCAGTCGATGATTAAAAAACTAGAAAAGGTAGAACGTATTGTTGTAGATGAAGACGATAATGCTGTAATGAATATAAAATTCCCCGTAAGTATACAACCAGGTAAAGTTGTTATAGAAGCCGAAAATGTAGGTAAGGCTTATGGTGATAAACAAATTTTAGACAATATAGATTTATTAATAGAAAGAGGTACTAAAACAGCTTTTGTTGGTCAAAACGGTCAAGGTAAATCGACCTTAGCAAAAATTATTGTAGATGAACTTTCTTACACAGGTAATTTGTCATTAGGGCATAATGTGCAAATTGGATATTTTGCACAAAATCAAGCAGAGTATTTAGATGGCGAAATATCTATTCATGAAACAATGATTAATGCAGCAAATGAGCAAACAAGACCTAAAGTTAGAGATATGTTAGGTTCGTTTCTTTTTAGAGGAGATGATGTAGATAAAAAAGTAAAAGTACTTTCAGGAGGAGAACGAAATAGGTTGGCTTTATGTAAGCTATTATTGCAACCAATCAATGTATTGGTAATGGATGAGCCAACCAATCACCTAGATATAAAATCAAAAAATGTACTTAAATCAGCATTACAGAATTTTGAAGGTACATTGTTATTAGTGTCTCATGATAGAGATTTTTTACAAGGTTTGACCAATACAGTTTATGAGTTTAAGGATAAAAAAATCAAAGAATATTTAGGAGATATTGATTATTATTTAGAAGAACGAAAAGTAGCTGATTTAAGAGAAGTAGAAAAAAAAGAGGTTGTAGCCAAAGAGGTTAAAAAGCCTAAAAAAGAACATAGTTACGAAGATCAAAAAAAGGTAAAATCATTACAGAATAAAATTAGTAATACGGAGTCTAAAATTAGCAAGTTAGAAAATGAAATAGAAAAATTAGATAAAGAATTAGAGTCTAATTATGATGAAGTAATGTCAAGAACTGATTTTTTTGTAAATTATGAACGCAAAAAGAAAGAACTTCAAGAAGCTATGGAGCTTTGGGAAGCTTTAGAAGAACAAATAGAAGGATTATCATAATATAAAACTTAGGTTATGAAGTATAAAGAAATTGATATTAATGCTCATGCTTTGTCATGGGTAGGTAAAATACATTATGATTTTGGTTTTATAGTGCAGAGTGCTTTTAAAAAACATGGTCTCGATGTAACAAAAGAAGAATGGAGTATTTTAAAGCGATTACATGTTAGTGATGGAAAAACTCTAAATGATATGGCTTATGTTACCCATAGAGATAAAGTTTCTATGATGCGCGTGGTAAATTCAATGGTCAAAAAAAATTATATCTTTCGAAGACCAGATGAATTAGATAAGCGTGTTAATAGAATTTTTTTAACAGGTTATGGTAAAAAAGTAATAGAACAAGTATTACCAATTATGTACGAATTAATACCCGAAGTACAGGAGAGTTTGACCAAAGATGAAAGAAGTATCTTAATTGCAGCCTTACAAAAAGTAAAAGCTCGCATGGAAGAAATAGCAGAAGAACAAGGCTTGTTAAAGTAAGATATTGATTATTAGTTATATGTAAATTGATTATTTGTTTTTTGTAAATTAAAAGTAAATAACCTTGTAAACGTATAAAAAGGTTGTATATTTGCAGCACAATAGCGCGGGATAGAGCAGTAGGTAGCTCGTCGGGCTCATAACCCGAAGGTCACAGGTTCGAGTCCTGTTCCCGCTACTAAGATAACCCTCTGAATTTCAGAGGGTTTTTTGTTGTTTCTACTTTTTTAAGTGACCTCATTGTGATTGATATAGCTTGGAGTACCTTTTGGGGTACCGTTTTATATATTAAAAATATTCAATTCTTTTCCTGTTTCTAATTTTTTGTGAAAAAGAGAAAAGCCCTTAGATAAATTATTCATCATAGCTGCAGTTGATGTATCTGTTCTGTTAGGTTGTAAAATAAATTGATTACTATTTTTTTATTATCATAACCCATTCTATAAAGTAGTTTTCTTATACCTTAGATAATATACCGTTTATAGATGACGTTTTTTATAAGGTTACTTTTGAAAGATCAGGGAAAGTAGGCTCTAAAGTTTATATACATGAAGTTAGTCCTGTAGATTTTGAAGTTAATTTTAGATTAATAGGAGAATATACAGTTGGTGACAATCTAGCTAATAATCTAAATTTGAGACCTATTTGGAATGCTGTAAGTACACCAAATGTATTTATAACAGGTATTAGAGTACCTACATTGTAATGATTGTCATTTATTTTTTTAAGTTGGTTGTTTTTTTAGAGTTTGTAAATATTTACTTACATGATAATTTTAGTACTTAAGTATGATTTGTAGTTGTATAATATTTAGTACTTTAACAATTATAAATATTTAGAAATAGTTTAGTTATGCCAGGACCAGCAGCAACAGTAGGAAGCATGCATGTATGCCCAATGTTAAACCCAGGAACCCCACCACCACCACATGTTGGCGGACCAGTTTCGGGACCAGGAGTACCAACAGTACTTATTGGCGGTAAACCTGCTGCCGTAATGGGAGATATGTGTGTATGTATGGGGCCGCCCGATGTTATTGTACAGGGAGAAGGAACTGTACTTATTGGTGGTAAACCTGCTGCAACTGTAGGTAGTATGACTGCACATGGAGGGGTTATAACACAAGGAGAACCAACAGTACTTATTGGTACAGGACCTAGTGCCAAAACAGAAATTGCTCCCATAGCCGAAATTCCTTTCCCAACAATAAGCCCTACTTTAAGGGTTTTAGCTTCTGTTACTGGTCGTGGAGCCACTTTAAACGAAGCTATAGAGAACCAGGAATTATTAAGAGAAGAAGCTGAAAAAAATGGTTATTTAAATAACTTTTCATTTAGCATGTAACCCCTATGAAAGTATCATATCCTTATAGAGTTGATTCTCTTAAAAACAGTTTGAAACCTAGCTCAACATATGGTATTTACCCTATAGGTAAATTTAATGCTTGGCACGGAGGTATGCATGTTGAAAAACACATTCCTATAAAAACAATAGCAGATGGTAGAGTTATAGCTTATCGAATTCCTGAAAAAGATATAATTGAAGATCTTGGTCAAGGAGACAATAACCCTAGATATTCTAATGGCTTTATTTTAATGCAACACTTGTATTCTCATCAAGATGAAGAAAGTGCAGAATGCATAGAGTTTACTTTTTATAGTCTTTACCATCATTTAATGAGTAAAGAAGAATATGAAAAAAATGATAGTAATAAGAAAAAAATACCTGATGTACTAGCCAAATTTGTGTATAAAGTATCTGATAATGCATACGAATATATAAAAGGTTTAGAGGTTTATCGATTAGGTAGTAATGGTAATATTGATGAAAGTAATCTTGTTTTCTTAAAAAAAGGAACTGCTGTAGAAGTTTTAAAAGTATCTGATGAACCCATAACTGTTAATGCTGGTAAATATTGGAAAATAAGTTGTACCGATTATGAAGGCACAACACATAACGATGTTTATGCCTCTAAAAAAAGTATCAAAAATGGCATTGTAACTTATGGTGGAGATAAATCACCTAAAAAAGGAATTGTAGTGTTTGATGAGGCTAAAACTACTGGTAACCAGTTAAAGGTTTTAGAAAAAGGTGAGGCTATAGAAATTGATTTTGAACTAACTAAGACAGTACCTAATGGTTGGTACGCTTTAAAAGATGGGGAATATATTAGAAGTAGTAAAGTTTCAAAAACTAAAGAAATTGATACTGATAATCTTGTTTTTAACAAAGTAGTTAAAGAAGACACCCCTTTAAAAGCAGGAGTTACTATAGGGAACACAGGTTTATTCGGTTCTGCTATTTCTCCTAAATATAGAGCTGCACATATTGAAGTTTTTAGTTTTGATGATCCTTCTAATTTTTTAAAAGGTGGTACCGCTGCAACAAAAGAAAAAAATAAAAAATTCTTTAAAATTGCTACAGGAGCTAGCCTACAACCTAATATTACAAAAAACACATCTATTCTAAAAAACACACCTGTAAAGGTTTTAAATATTAATAGCAACTTTTGCCAAATACAGGTTATAAAAAAAACTGCTACACTACCAAAAGAATACACCACCTATCATAGTTATACGACTATACCAAATGAAGATGGTAAAAATGGTTATTACACTATTAATGATGATTATACAATAACTGAAAATGGTGTAGAAAAAACAATTAAGTGTTTAGATCTTATTAAAGCAGCCTTTGGAGAATATATAGTAAAAGAATCTACGTTTTATTACGTAAGCGGAGATGGTACACCAACAAGAACAATTGCATATTGGCCCGAACATCATGATAAAAAGTTTTGGGTAAACAACAATAATGCAATACAAAAAAAATATACTGAAACCGTAGCTGTAACACCTACACCTGGCTCTGGTATTATTAATCTTAACCAAACTACTACAGTAACTACTTTGGTTAAACCTGAAAAAAATAACGAGTTTACTTTAAACGAAAACATAACTAAATATTTTTTAGCTAAGCCAAATTCTGACACTGAAAACATTGCAACTACTGAGGTTTTAAAGCTAAATATTAACACTTTAAATAAAGTTAAAGATACCGACGAAAAATATTGGTACAAAATTACCATTAGTGGAAAAAATGGCTGGATAAAAGAAACCGATACTAATATTACTAAAGTATCAGCACTTAATTGGGAAGAATTTGATTTTAATATTAAAGATGCCGGAGAGGATTATTGTTATAGTATAGAAGATGTAGAACGCGATATTGAAACATCACCTTTTGTAAAAGAAGTTTGGGAAGCATTAGACGTTAATGAGGACAAGGTAATTGATGAAGCTGAATGGACAAGAGCAAAAACAAACTTAGAAGCATTAACCAAGTTTAGCAAATTAGTTTGCAAACACAAAAGTGAATGGAGCTATACTGATAGTGAAATTGAAATTGAAGCAAAACAATTTTACGAAACCTCAAAAGGCTATAACATGGCTACAGGTTCTAAAAAAGAGCTTTTAGATGTTGAAATAAAACAAAATGTAGACCTGTTAAAACCTAGAATTCAGAATATGAATTTTTGGGATAAAGCAGAAAATGGGGAGCACAATAATAATAGTAGTTTTTTAGAGAAGATGTTTTTATTTTCGTTAATGCCACTTGCTATGATTTATGATTATTTTACAGAAAATGATGAAGTAAAAGAAGAAGAACCTGAAAAACCACGTATATTTAAAACCAATCAAAAAAATGTATGGCATTTTCATCCTATTGCCTTTGTAGAGCATATGAA
>CAZJGP010000018.1:0-4735 GCA_964545595.1 uncultured Flavobacteriaceae bacterium
ATGGAGTAATAGGTTCTGAAGATGACACATTACTGAAGCCTACTTTGCATAAAATAAAAGATGCAGGTAAATTAGTATATGGTCCATATTCGGCCGATAGTTTTTTTGGATCCAGTAATTATACACAGTTCGATGCTGTAGTGGCAACATATCATGATCAGGGCTTAATTCCTTTTAAAACTTTATCATTTGGAGAAGGGGTAAATTATACCGCTGGATTATCCCATGTACGTACTTCCCCAGATCATGGAACGGCTTTTGAAATTGCAGGAAAAGGCATTGCAGATCACCAGTCTTTTTCGGAAGCAGTGTATAAAGCTTTAGCTATTTATAAGAAGCGAACAGAGCATGCAAAGTTGACGGCAAACCCCTTAAAAAAACAAACAGATAGATATAAACAAAAAACTGTTCGTAAAGAATAATTGTTTTCAATTTTTTTTCTACCTTTGCATCCGCCTTTAATTAAAGTAAGGTGTTTGTAAACTAGCAAGTGTTGTGAAAGCATTAAAAGAATATATTATTCCTTTTGTTGGATTAAAGCTTGGAGTTCATGAATTTGAATATGAAATCAGCAATGATTTCTTTGCGTTATTTGATTTTGAAGAGTACAATAGTACTGCCGTTAATGTGAATTTAAAATTCGAAAAGAAAAGTACTTTTTTCGAATTGAGTTTTAAAACTACAGGAACGGTAAATATAAATTGTGATGTAACCACCGAAGCTTTTGATTTACCTATTGAAAATCAATTGTTTTTAGTCGTAAAATTTGGAGAAGAATTTAACGATGAAAATGAAGAGGTTTTAATACTTCCTCACGGAGAGTATGAAATAAACGTATCGCAATATATATATGAGTGTGTGGTATTAGGTGTTCCAAACAAAAGAGTGCACCCTGGTGTTGAAGATGGAACTTTAGAATCAGATATCATAGATAAATTAGAATCTTTATCGCTTAAAGAGAATAAAAATGAGAATAATGAGGAAATAGATCCTCGTTGGAATAAATTAAAGAGTTTACTAAAAGATAAGTAAGAGTTATGGCACATCCTAAGAGAAAAACCTCAAAAACCAGAAGAGATAAAAGGAGAACTCATTATAAGGCATCAGTTCCTCAAATTGGAACAGATCCTACAACAGGTGAGGCACATTTATACCACAGAGCCCACTGGCACGAAGGAAAATTATACTACAGAGGTAATGTAGTTATTGATAATGCAGAAGAAGTAGTTGCTTAATTTAGTAGGCAATAAAAATTCAAATACATATCTCAAATTAGTAGTAGATTCTATATTTTTTGAGAATAAAGTTACTGTATGCAATCTATTTGTTAGGCGTGCATAGTATTATAATAAAAAACGTTCACTATGTGAGCGTTTTTTTTGTTTTTTGTTGATTTTAAACGAAAATCAACTTAATTTGCACAATAATTGCTTAAAACAGCTATTTTTTGCTTCTTTTTGAAGCATTTTTGATCTAGGGTAAAATGTTAATTATCTGTTATGACTAGAATTACGGCAGCAATAACAGCTGTTGGAGCATATGTTCCAGAATATAGACTAACTAATAAAGAGTTGGAAACTTTAGTTGATACTAATGATGAGTGGATAACTACTCGTACGGGTATTAAAGAAAGAAGAATTTTAAAAGATGATACTAAGGCAACATCATATTTAGCCATAAAGGCAGCGCAAGATTTAATTGCTAAACGTAATTTAGATCCAGCTGAAATAGATATGGTGATTGTTGGTACAGCAACTCCAGATATGTCAGTTGCAGCAACAGCAGCCCATGTAGCTACAGAAATTGGAGCAGTTAATGCTTTTGGTTATGATTTAGCCGCAGCATGTTCTAGTTTTTTATACGCAATGTCTACAGCGGCTACTTATATAGAATCAGGTCGTTATAAAAAAGTATTAATTATAGGAGCAGATAAAATGTCGTCTATAATTGATTATAAAGACCGAAATACATGTGTTATATTTGGAGATGGTGCTGGTGCGGCATTATTTGAACCAAATGAAGAAGGTTTAGGTCTTCAAGACGAGTATTTACGAAGTGATGGTGTGGGTCGTGATTTTTTACGTATTGAAGCAGGTGGGTCTTTACACCCAGCCTCTCATGAAACGATAGATAATGACCAGCATTATATAAAGCAAGACGGAAAAACTGTTTTTAAATATGCAGTTTCGAATATGGCAGGTGCTTGCGAAAAAGTTATGGAACGTAATCAATTAACAAATGAAAGTGTTGATTGGTTAGTGGCACATCAAGCAAATAAGCGTATTATTGATGCTACAGCCCGAAGAATGGGGCTTAAAGATGAGTCTAAAGTGCTAATTAATATAGAAAAGTATGGTAATACCACATCGGCAACCATACCTTTAGTATTAAATGACTTTGAAAAGAAATTTAAAAAAGGAGATACCTTAGTATTTGCATCATTTGGTGGTGGATTTACTTGGGGTTCTATATATTTGAAATGGGCGTATAACGCTTAACAACATACTTTGATACAATAAAATTAATTATTATGGATTTAAAGGAAATTCAAAATCTAATAAAATTCGTTGCCAAATCTGGTGCTAGCGAAGTAAAGTTAGAAATGGAAGATGTTAAAATCACCATTAAAACAGGATCAGAAGAAAAAGAAACTACGATTATTCAGCAAATGCCTGGGTTAGCAGCACCTGTTGCTCAACCAGCAGCGCCTGTTGCAACTGTAGCTACTATAGAGCCTTTAGCTCCTGCAACTCCGGTAGCAGCAGCAGCTGATGAAGATTCAAAATATATTACAGTAAAGTCTCCAATTATTGGAACTTTCTACCGTAAACCTTCTCCAGATAAATCAAACTTTGTTGAGGTTGGAGATAGCGTTGGTGAAGGAGATGTGCTTTGTGTAATTGAAGCAATGAAACTTTTTAACGAGATTGAAAGTGAAGTTTCTGGAAAAATAGTTAAAATATTAGTGGACGATTCTTCTCCTGTTGAGTTTGATCAGCCGTTATTTTTAGTAGACCCATCATAAGGTTAAGCTATTTTCAATTCAATGCATTCGTGAAAGAATGTAAAGTATAATGTTTGAATTTTAGAAACTATGTTTAAAAAAATATTAATTGCCAATCGAGGTGAAATTGCACTACGTGTAATTAGAACTTGTAAAGAGATGGGCATTAAAACCGTAGCGGTATATTCTACAGCTGATGCTGAAAGTTTACACGTACGTTTTGCAGATGAGGCTGTTTGTATTGGACCAGCGCCAAGCTTTGAGTCGTACTTAAAAATACCAAGTATTATTGCTGCTGCAGAAATAACTAATGCAGACGCTATTCATCCAGGTTATGGATTCTTATCGGAGAATGCGAACTTCTCAAAAATTTGTGAAGAGCACGATATTAAATTCATTGGAGCAAGTGCTGAAATGATTGATAGAATGGGAGATAAAGCTTCGGCTAAATCAACTATGATTGAAGCAGGAGTGCCTTGTGTACCAGGTTCAGAAGGTATTATTGAATCTTTTGAAGAAGCTGAAAAATTAGCTAAAGAAGTTGGATACCCAGTAATGCTAAAAGCCACTGCTGGTGGTGGAGGTAAGGGTATGCGTGCTGTTTGGACTGAAGATGACTTATTAAAATCTTGGGAAGATGCTCGTCAAGAATCTAAAGCAAGTTTTGGTAATGATGATATGTATATGGAAAAGCTTATTGAAGAGCCTCGCCATATAGAAATTCAAGTTGTCGGAGATAGCAATGGAAAAGCATGTCACTTATCAGAAAGAGATTGTTCTGTACAGCGTCGTCACCAAAAATTAACTGAAGAAACACCATCTCCTTTCATGACCGACGAGTTAAGAGAGGCCATGGGTAATGCAGCAGTAAAAGCAGCAGAATATATTAAGTACGAAGGAGCAGGTACGGTTGAGTTTTTAGTAGATAAGCACCGTAACTTCTACTTTATGGAAATGAATACTCGTATTCAAGTAGAGCACCCTATTACTGAAGAGGTGGTTAATTATGACTTAATACGTGAGCAAATTTGTGTAGCTGCAGGAATTCCTATTTCTGGTAAAAACTATTTTCCTGAATTACATTCAATAGAATGTCGTATTAATGCAGAAGACCCGTTTAATGACTTTAGACCTTCTCCAGGTAAAATTACTAATTTACACACGCCAGGAGGTCATGGAGTTCGTATAGATACACATGTATATAGTGGCTATATGATTCCTCCAAATTATGATTCAATGATTGCAAAGTTAATTACAACAGCGCAAACACGTGAAGAGGCAATAAACAAAATGAAGCGTGCTTTAGATGAGTTTATTATAGAAGGAATTAAAACAACAATTCCTTTCCATAGACAATTAATGGATCATCCAGATTATGTAAGTGGTAATTATACTACTAAATTTATGGAAGATTTTGAGATTGAAAAAGCTTAAAAAATTATATTTATACCCTAGCTCAAAAGGCTAGGGTTTTTTTATGGCTACAATCAAACAAAAATTATATAGTCAATGCGTGGCATTGATAAGCGAAAAACGATCTAAAATAGAAGCTAATATAGCTCTATTACAAGCTTCGTTAACTTCAGAGAGCAAAAGTACTGCTGGAGATAAACATGAAACAGGTCGTGCAATGATTCAATTAGAGCGCGAAAAGTTAGGTGGTCAACTAAAGCAATTAGAACAGCAAGAAGCAGTATTAAATAAAATTCAAACAGATAAGAATACTACATT
>CAZJGP010000019.1:0-8822 GCA_964545595.1 uncultured Flavobacteriaceae bacterium
TTTTCAAATTGAAAAAGGAATACTTCCTTCAATAATTTTATGGGGGCCACCTGGTGTAGGAAAAACTACTCTAGCATCTATTATTGCAGAAACTTCAGATAGACCTTTTTACACCTTAAGTGCTATAAACAGTGGAGTAAAAGAAGTGCGAGAAGTTATTAATTTAGCTAAAAAAGATGGTGGCTTATTCACCACTAAAAACCCTATTCTTTTTATTGATGAGATTCACAGATTCAGCAAATCGCAACAAGATTCTTTATTAGGTGCTGTTGAAAAAGGTTGGGTAACGTTAATTGGTGCAACTACCGAAAACCCAAGTTTTGAGGTTATACCAGCCTTACTTTCGCGTTGTCAAGTATACACTTTAAACCCGTTTAGTAAAGAAGACTTAAATGATCTTTTGAAACGCGCTATTACAACTGATGAATTTTTATCGAAAAAGAAAATTGATTTAAAAGAAACTACCGCTTTATTAAGATTAAGTGGCGGTGATGCCCGTAAATTATTAAATATTTTTGAACTTGTTGTTAATAGTATTTCTACTGAAAAAGTTGTCATAACCAATGATATTGTTAGCAATTTAGTACAACAAAATCCTGCTCGATATGATAAAACCGGAGAGCAGCATTATGATATTATTTCTGCTTTTATCAAATCAATTAGAGGATCAGACCCTAATGCAGCGGTATATTGGTTAGCCAGAATGATTGAAGGTGGGGAAGACTTAAAATTTATTGCTCGTCGTTTACTAATATTAGCATCAGAAGATATTGGAATGGGAAACCCTACTGCTTTAGTTATTGCTAATAATTGCTTTACTGCTGTATCTACTATTGGTTACCCTGAAGCCAGAATAATTTTAAGCCAGTGTGCTATTTATTTAGCTACTTCGCCTAAAAGTAATGCATCATACATGGCCATAAACAAAGCGCAGCAACTAGTAAAACAGACTGGCGATTTATCTGTTCCATTACCTTTACGTAATGCTCCTACTAAACTAATGAAAGAACTTGGTTATGGAGATGATTATAAATACTCGCATGACTATGAAGGTAATTTTGCCAACCAAGAGTTTATGCCTGTTGAAATTGCAAACACCAAGCTCTATGAACCTGGTGCTAATGCTAAAGAGAACTCTATTAGAGCTTATTTAAAAACCCTTTGGACTAAATATAGATATTAATAATTAGTTTAAACGAGCTAAAGTATCTTGTATTGTTTTTTGATTTACTGGATTTATTCTACTTAAAACAAAATTTCCATAATCATCAAAACTCCCCTTACCTGTTAGAGAACCCGCCTCTACTTTATAAGTACTGTTATCAGGTAACAAACTAGCTTCTCCTAACTGTTGATTATTATGTGTAATTATAAAGTTTTTACCTCTTGGTTTAAAGTTGTATTGCTTACCTCTTAATTCAAATATTAAAGCTTTCACAGGCGTTTGCGTAACATTTTTAGCTGTTAATTCTTTTTTCCCTGTATTAGTATTGGCTACTACATCATTTGTTTTAGATTTTTTTGTTCCTGTATATTTATGTCCTTTTAAAGCCGGAGCTTTAAATAATTCTCGGACAGATTCAAAATATGCTATTTTAAAATCTTTTTTTCTACTAGAACCTATTGGCGAGGTATAAACAGTTCTACCATTACAATCTTTTAACAATAAGGTTAAACTTGTTTTTAAAAGAGTACCCTTTTTTAAAAGGTCCGCTTGTAGTGCATCGCAATAAGAAATTCCTTCCGGTAAGGTTTCTCCTCTTAATAAAGCTTCAAAATTATATTTATTTAAAGTAAATTGAAGCATCTTATTTAGATCATATTCGTGAGCATCAACTTGAAATGCAAACTGTTCAGGTACTACAACATATTTATACTCACTCAACACTTGTTGTCCAAATATTGAAAAATTAGCAATCAAACTTAAAGAAAAAATAAAAAGAGTTTTCAAAGACATTACTTTTTAAGTATTAAACATTTTTAATTAACACACAAAATACTATTAAATATTGAGATATGTTACAAACTTAAAAAATAAGTATACATTACTTTCCAGAAAGTAGTTCTACTATTTGTTTCATCAAACATATCATTCTGAATATGTACTACAGCCTTTCCTTTCACTTTTTTAATATCTTCAATAAGCAACTCTGTTTCTTTCATTCCTTTTTCAGATGAAGAAATTTTATTAAACATGTTTTTAGACAAGCAAAATGGCACTACATTTAATGGCGTTTGTATTTCATAATCTAGGTCGTAAAACAAAAAAGGAGTACAAGTTCCTGCTCTAAAACCTGTATAATCATTATAACCCATAGAATAATCAAAAACAACTTCTTGATCTACTAATTCTCTATACATGTTTGGCAAACTTATTTTTGCATACTGGCAAAAAGAACGCGTTGCTGGTCTATGCGTTATTTGTTCAAAACGTTTTACTTCTGCTTTTAATGACTCTTTGTTTTTTTGTGCATCGTATGAAACTCGCAGTCCTACAGAACAATAATCAGCTATAGATTTAATTAACTTTTGGTAAGCATAACTATCAAAACTGATACTATTATCATGTGAAGAATAATTCCCTAACCCAAAAAAGACATTTAAACTCACGTTATTTTTACGCGCTTTATTTATTATGTAATTGTAAGAATGATAAGGGTCTTTCATTAATCCTGTAATTACTTTTGTTCTATCTAGCAACTTACCAAAACGCAATGCCCAAAAATCTTTAAAGTATCCTTCTACAGTTCTAAACCAGCCTTTCTGCTTATATGCAAATGCTTCATTCACCTCACAAAGCAACTCCACTTTAAACTTCTTTTGCTCCCAAATGATATCTGGAAATTTATCTTCAAGAATTTTTTTTATACGAAGTGCCCATAAATCTACAATAGGTTTTTTTAAAAAATCGTGTTGATAAGCCAAACTACTAGTTGCCATAAAGCGTCCTAACGAGTCTTTTACCTGTGGTAAGTATTCTTCGTAACGAGTAAGCATATAAAAACTAGCTGCAAAAACATCGAACGGTATCGCTGAATTTTTATGAGGAGTTATATAAAAACAAGGCAGGCCATCCCAATCTTTAATTTTAATAATATCTTCATTAACCCCTTGTTCAAAGAGCAGATCGGCACTTTGAAAAAACAATTCATTACCTAAAGGTTGTTTTCCGTATGAAAATTTAGGACCATTATGTGCCACAAAATCTTCTAACTTAAAAGTTACCTTTACCTTAATTCCTAAAATACGTTCAAACAATTGTTTTGCTATATAGCGTAATCGAGAACTGTTTTTATGTGTAAATATTAAAAGCATAGTTTATAAAACTCCGTTATCAGCAAAACTATAATAATCTTTTTCCGTAACAATTAAATGATCTAAAACTTTTAACGAAAGTGTTTCTGCTCCCTGTTTAATTTTTTCTGTTATCTGTAAATCAGCCTGACTTGGTGTTAATTTCCCACTAGGGTGATTATGACAAAGAATTATAGCTATTGCCGAAATTTCTAACGTACTTTTAAATATTAACTTAACATCTATGAATGTTCCTGTTTGCCCACCGCTACTCATCATTTTTCTTTGCAATACTTTGTTGGAATTATTTAAGAATAACACCCAAAACTCTTCGTGTTCTAAATTACCAAGTAAAGGTTGCATATAGGTAAACACCGTATTACTACTTTTAATTACTGGTTGTATTGGAGTTTCTTGTAATTGTTGCCTACGACCAAGCTCTAAACCTGCAACTATAGTAATTGCTTTAGCCTGACCAATACCTTTAAATTTTATAAGCTGTGCAACTGTTAAACGAGATACATTATTTAAATTATTATCAACACTTGCTAAAATACGTTTACATAAACTTACTGCAGACTCTTCCCTATTACCTGAACCAATAAGAATTGCCATAAGCTCTGCATCGGTTAATGCCTTTTTTCCTTTTTCTAATAGTTTTTCTCGTGGACGATCCGCCTCACTCCATTCTTTTATAGAAAAATTCAAATTACTCATTTTAAAACACTTATGTATTTATTAAAAATACGTAATTTTAAGTTGTAACTAAACATAACTACTCAAAATGAAATCAATATTCGAAGAAAACACCAAAGAAGAAACCATAACTCGAATTAAAAATTTAACTAATAACAACAATGCTAAATGGGGCAAAATGGATGTAGCTCAAATGTTATGGCATTGCAAATACCCTTTAAAAGTTGCTATCAATAATAAAAATGAAGGCAACGGAAAGTTCTTTATGAAGTTATTCAAAAAGAGCCTTTATAGTGACAAGCCTTTTAAAAGAAGCTTACCTACTGCTAAATTTTTAGTTGCATTGGAAAACAAAAATTTTGAAAAAGAAAAAACAGAGATTTTAAATTTAATAGAACAAGTTCACGAATTAAAAAGTAGAACAAATTGGAATCCACATCCTTTTTTCGGGAAATTTACACACGAACAATGGGGACAATTAGAGTTTAAACATTTAGACCATCACTTAAAACAATTTGGAGCATAATAAAAAAAGCCTCTGTATTTAAAATACAGAGGCTTTTTTAAAACTAATTTAAGTCTTTTATAATTTTGCAAGAATATCTAACGGATCTGCTCGCTTAGTATAATCTTCATCTACAAAACTGTAGATAATCTCTTTCTTTTCATTAAGTACAAATGTTGCTGCTAATGGCAATTCATAATCTTCATTTTGGTTATGCTTTACTAAATCTAACCCAAAATTAGTATAGATAGCTTGTAACGCTTCTGGCAACTTAAACACTAAACCTAATTCTTTTGCTAACGTATTATCGATATCACTTAGCACTTCAAAATTTAAAGCATTTTTTTCAGCTGTTGTTAAAGAACTATCTGGTGTTTCTGGTGTAATAGCCACTAATGACGCTCCTTTCTTTTCAAATTCGGGTAACGAATTTTGTAATGCCTTTAATTGAATATTACAGTATGGACACCACCCTCCTCTATAAAAAGCAATAATTGTTTTTCTTGACTTTGTAATTTCATTTAAACTTATCTTTTTGTTATGAACATTTGGCAATTCAAATGCAGGAAATACAGAACCTTCTTTTATGGTTTTAGTAGCTAATCCGTTTGCTATTAATTCTGCTGTTGCAGAATCCATTACTTCTAATATTTCTGCTGGTATTTTTGTTCTATTTACCTCGTTAGTAACAAGTAGCGTTTCTGTTAAAGTCATATAATATTTTTATATTCTTAATTTTTGTCGAAAAAAATATGATGACTTTCTTTTTTTATGTTAAAAAAATATATAGACAATAATAATTATTAAACGCCACTCTAAATAACAGATAGTTACCATTAAAATATTATTTTCATAAAAAAACTAACATGAAACACAATCAACTATTTGTAAGAATTTTAATTCTTATTTTTTTTCTAACAAACTATATTTCCGCACAAGAAATCATAGAAAACCAAACAGTAATTTCTGCTACTATTAAAGGGGATATAGCAGTAATTGGGAACAATGTATTAGGAGTTAATCAAAACATCTTAGGTGTTGATTTTAATCTTAATGATAACTTCAACATTTTAAATGCAATAAATAACAATATTGAAACAGGCTATATTGACATTGATAGCGATTCTAATTTTAATGCTATTTTTAGTGACGCCTTTAAAGCAGATACAAATAATTTTGATTATCCTGAAAGCTTGATTGGCAGCGAACAATTTAGAGAACCTACTGGGTGTAGTACTATAGGAACATATGGCTCAAGTGCCGCTAATTTAGATATTAGTGCTAATTGCAATAAAGTCGTTAGTGCCTACTTATATTGGTCTGCAACATACCCAGGTGAAGTTGCTAACGGAAGTACTGTAACTCCGAGAGGAGAATTTTGTAATTCTGAAAACCCAAATATTATTGAAGATTTTACAGAAGTTAAAATTTTACCTCCTTTTGCCGATCAATATTATGATATTAGTATAGACCCAAATTCTACTAATAATCCTGATGGTATTAAATTGCAAACTGAGGTATTAGTAGATGGTTTAGCAAATTCTTTTTACAACCTTAATACACCTAGAAACAGTAATGATCCGTTTGCAGGAGTTCCTGGAGATCCATTAAATGACACACCTTACGCATGTAGAGCTAATGTTACTGATTTGTTTAAAAGTATTCAAGAAAACCACGATTCTACTAACCCACAAAGCGCTTCAACATCAGGGTTTTGGACAGTGGCAAATGTTAGATCTACTGTAGGTACAAGAACACCAGATTTTAATTTTTTAGGAGGAACGGCTGCTGGATGGACTTTAGCTGTTATTTACGAAGATAACAGACCTGAAACCACCTCTAAAAACATTCATTTTATAGACGGTTTTAATGTAGTAAATGTTGGAGAAGACCCTATTAACTTCAATGTAAATTTTAATAATACTCCTTTTGGAAATACTAATATATGGATGGCATCTGCAAGCTTAGAAGGAGATTCTAATCTTACTAACGATCAATTATTAATAGAAACAGAGAGTAGTAAAATAAATTTTCCAGGAAGTATTATTAATAACGGAAAAATTATTGCAAATTCATTAAGACCATTAAGGGAATCTACACAAGATAATAGTAATAACTTTTTTAATAGTACTATTACTAATTTAGATGGTAACTTACCCAGATTACCTATGTCTTTAAATACATTAGGTTTTGATACCGATCATTTTGAAGTACCAAATGATGGTAATACTATAATTAATAACGGTTCATTTGAGGCTGGTAGTTTTATAGATACTTCAGCAACCATACATCTTTTCACTCAAGGAGACGCTTATTATAACTTTTTTAATGCATTTGTTATTGAAAACACTAATCCTGATATTCGGTTTGTAAAGAGAGTTTTTAATGAAAGTGGAACACTGATAACCGAAGACACTACTGTAAATTACGGAGAAACTTTAACCTATGAATTTTCTGTTAAAAACACTGGTAATGATGATGCAGTAAACATTCAATTTTCTGACCTTTTACCGGATAACGTTAGTTTAGATGAGTCTTTTGATATTTCTGATATAACATTTATAAATTTTCCTGAAACACCCGTAGATATTACTATTTCTAATTCTACAATTACCAATAGAGCTGTCAATTCGAATGCTACCCAATTAATAGAATTTTCCATTCCTAACTTATCTAAAAATGGAGTATCTAGTATAGATAGACCTAATGAAGTCTTTTTTAAATTTGATGTACAGGTAATAGACGAGTGTTCATCAAACAGAAACGCTTGCGTAAATGTTATTGAAAATATTGCTTTTTTATCTTACGGTGGAGAGCTTAACACTAATAGCTTTTCTACTCAAAGTAGCTTTGATTTTGATACTATTTGTGGCTCTAGCATTAGTGGACCTACCATTAGTTTAATTGAAGAAACGGAAAGTTGCCCAAGTATTGAAATAGATTTATGCTCAAATCCTATGCTAAACGCAGGTGCAGGTTTTTCCAACTACGAATGGTATTTTATTGCAGAAGAAATAACAGATAGCAATAATAATGGTTTTTTTGACGATGATGATTTTTCTATTACAGATGGAGTTAACTTAACTAACGAAAGTGGTAATAGCTCTATCTTTATTAATGAACCTGGACTATATATTGTTATTGGCGAAACAGACATAGAACTTTGTACAAATAGCAAGCAAACATTCAATGTAATTAATTCTTTAGACAGTATCGATTCACCTTTTACTCAAACAGAAAACATTCCACTATTAACTAATATTTGTACTGTAAATGGTGGTACTGAGCTACCTGTTTTCGAAATTTGCGACACATTACCTTTAGAGTTCACAACTAATTATTCAAGTGGAACACAATTAATTTTAAGTTCATTAGACAACACAAGCTGTGGTAGATTAGATGGAAATGATAGTTGCCCTTTTATTGAATTAACATGTACTTACACTATAATAAGCAATAATTTTATTGATAACTCCAATTCTTCTAATCAAAATTTTGTTATAGACCAAGAAGGAGCATATAGTTTAGAAGTTGTACTACCTACTGGTTGTAGTGAAATATTTTATTTCGAAACACAAGAAAACCCAACTCTATGTATAATTCTTTCTAATGATGATTTCTCATTTGAGAATAATTCATTAAAATTATATCCAAATCCAACATCGGGTATCTTAAACATAAATACTGCCATTGATTTAGTTTCAGTTTATGATATAACTGGAGCATTATTAATGCAAAAAGCAAATACTAACAATATTGACATTGGTACACTAGCTATTGGTGTTTATTTTGTTATTACTGAAATTAATGGAGTAAGCACTTATAATAGAGTAATTAAAGAATAAAAAAAGTAACTAATAAAAAACCCTGTAATCATGTATGTTTACAGGGTTTTTATTCAACCATTTTTTTCAAGTAAGATATTTGAGGGTTATTCTTGTTGATCAGTATAGCGTATTCCTCACCTGTTTTAAACTTTGAAGCGTTTTTTATATATAATTTACGTTCATAATCAATGTTTCTGTAATTATATATAATGGCAATTCTATTTGGATGGACTTACTAGATTTGTTAGGACACAGAGTTAAGAGATATTGGGTTACATAATTTAACTTTGAATTATGTTAAGAACAAAAAAGAATTACAGTGCCTCATTTAAAGAAAAGGCTGTGAAATTAAGTCAGGCACCAGGAAGTGTTAAGGAAATTAGTGAAGAGCTAGATATTCCATATTCGGTGTTATCCAGATGGCGAAAGGAGTCAGCTACATTCGGTAAGAATAGTTTTCCAAGTAAAGGAAATCCAAAACTCACAGATGAACAGAGAGA
>CAZJGP010000020.1:0-11974 GCA_964545595.1 uncultured Flavobacteriaceae bacterium
ATAATAGGACCTGTATCATTTTTAGCAAAAACCTTTATTTCTAATTCTGTTCCTGCATCTACCCCTTCAATTTCAACAATAAAATTTAGTTCTTCTCCAAAAAATGCTTTTTCATTCTCTTCACCATCTTGCTTTATTTCATTATTTAATGAATCAACCCATTTTGAACTTTTAATATTTATAATATCAAAAGAAGTTGAGTTAACCACTTGACCGTTTTCTAATAATTCTAATCTATTTGGCATAGTCTAATTTTCTGGAATAACTTCTAATTCAATTATATCTTTATTACTACGTATTTGGTAATCCATGGTATCATTTTCTAAAACTTGACCTCTGTACTTAAAGTCTTTTGTCTTGTCTGCTAAATTTATTACTATTTCATCACCAATTTTATTCTCAGATTCCACATTTACATAAATGATATCTCCTATTTTAAACTTAGTAATTCTTTCTCCTTGTTGATTAGTAGTATAAAAATCAATTATTCGACCTTCTAACTCCTCTTCTATAACAGTAACTTCCCCTTCTTCTGGTAAAGAACTCCATTTTTCAATATGCGATGCTGTACTCCATGAACCTTCTATAGCACCTGTTTTCATAAACAGTTCGAAAGCTAATGGCTCTTCTGATGTAGAACTAAATTGAGTATTAAATTCTAACAAAAAAGTTTCATGGCATTTTAGCACACGTGTTTTACCCATTCCTTGAACGGTATGCTCCATATGAACTTCCACATATTTTTTCATGAAATCTTCAAAAGCCCACTCTTCAAAAAGCTCTTGTCTAATCGCTTCTATTTCGCAACTAAGCCCAACTTGCCTGGTTTTACCAGAAGAAAAACCGTTAGCATTAGAACCTGTTACAAAACCGTATTCAAAAGATTTTATATTGTAGTACTCCCCGTCTACAAATAACCTTGCTTTCATTGCCATAAACCTAAATACTTTACATTTTTTGAGTTGACTAAACTACTAAAACAAACCCTTATAATTACCCTTATATTTGTAAGATTTTTCCTCCTTAAAGAGCGTACTTATCTAAAATATAATCACATGCTTCTTGATTTCTATATTTTCTATTGTCATATAAAAAACAAACTGGTCCGTTCTTATAATGCATTACTATACCTTCTTCTATTGCTTTTTCTATAGACTCATGCATTTTTGATTTTATTCTATCAACCGTATTCTTAAATGCTGCTGTGGTAGTATCAAAAACAACTATTTTATTTTCTTTTAATTCTAGAAGTATTTCCCTAACGTCAGAATTGTATTTAAATATTTTCATGAGTGTTCTTTTTGAGTTATTATATATTGTGTTTTTATAAACCTAAAAATACGGTTATTAGTGTATCGCTTAACAAAAAAAGACCCCGATTTAAAATAAATTTTAAATCGGGGTCTTTTTAATTTAACAAACTGATAATTTGTTAATTAATTATTACAAACATATACTTAACATATTTAAAATAAATTGTAATCATTACAATTTATTTATTTTAAAAAACACATTAATACTGTAACATTTTATAATAGTTATCTATTTGTTTTCTAATCTAAATCAACCCAACATCTCCTTTACCCTCTCTAATAATTTCGGGTACACCATCAGTAACATTTACAATAGTAGAAGGGGTATTATCACCGTAACCACCATCTATAACAACATCTACTAACTTATCCCATTTTTCTAAAATAAGCTCTGGGTCTGTAGTGTATTCTAATATTTCATCTTCGTCTCTAATAGAGGTTGATACAATAGGATTCCCTAAAGCCTCTACCAAGTCATGACAAATTTGGTTACTTGGCACACGTATACCCACCGTTTTCTTCTTTTTAAATACAGAAGGCAATTTATTATTCCCCGGAAGGATAAATGTAAAAGGCCCGGGTAAACACCTTTTTAATAATTTAAAAACAGAAGAATCTATTTGGCGTACATAATCGGAAAGGTTACTAAGGTCTTTACATATAAAAGACCAATTTGCTTTTTCGAGCTTGACTCCTTTAATTTTTGCTAAACGAGCTAATGCTTTGTTATTGGTAATATCGCAACCTAAGCCATAAACAGTATCGGTTGGGTAAATTACCAAACCACCATTTTTAAGCACCTTAACCACTTCGGCTATTTGTTTTGGGTTCGGGTTTTCTTCGTATAGTTTTACAAAACTTGCCATTAGCTTATATAATTCCAGATGTTCTTATGCTGAACTAACTGATTGTACGTGAAGTTAATCATTCTATTTTTAGGAAGCGCCAAGTTTGGGTCTTCTTTAAGTATTTGTTGCGCAAAAGCTCTTGCTACTTGTAATATTTGATTATCCTGTACTATGTCGGCAATTTTTAAATTCAGAATTCCACTTTGCTGTGTTCCCATTATATCACCTGGCCCACGCAGTTTTAAATCAACCTCAGCAATTTCAAAACCATCGTTGGTTTGCACCATGGTGTTTAAACGTGTTTTACTATCCTCACTCAGTTTAAAGCCCGACATTAAAATACAATAACTTTGTTCTGCTCCACGCCCTACTCTACCGCGCAATTGGTGCAATTGCGATAAACCAAAACGCTCGGCACTTTCAATAACCATAACACTTGCATTGGGTACATTTACACCAACCTCAATAACGGTAGTAGCAACCATAATTTGTGTTTCGCCTTTTACAAAACGATCCATTTCGTGGTCTTTATCGGTTGCTTTCATTTGCCCATGAACAATAGATATTTGGTATTTTGGTTGCGGAAATTCTCTAGAGATACTCTCGTAACCATCCATTAAATCTTTATAATCCATAGCTTCGGATTCTTGAATTAATGGGTATACAATATACACTTGCCTACCTTTTTCTATTTCTTGTTTTAAGGAATGAAAGACCTTTAAACGCTGCCCATCATACTTATGCAAGGTTTGTATTGCTTTTCTACCTGGTGGCAATTCATCAATAACCGAAACATCTAAATCGCCATACAAACTCATGGCTAGTGTTCGTGGTATTGGCGTAGCCGTCATTACCAATACGTGTGGCGGTAGTGTGTTTTTACGCCATAATTTGGCTCGTTGTGCTACCCCAAATCGGTGTTGCTCATCAATAATAGCTAAACCTAAATTTTTAAACACTACTTTATCTTCTAACAAAGCATGGGTTCCTATCATTATGTGAATTTCGCCATTTGCTAAAGCTTCATGAATTTCTCTACGGGCTTTTGCTCTTGTGCTACCCATTAGTAAACTAACTTTTATTGGTAGATCTTTTACCAATTCTGAAATTCCATCAAAATGTTGTTTTGCTAATATAGCTGTTGGCGCCATTAAGGTTGCCTGAAAATTGTTATCAATAGCCAATAGCATAGTCATTAAAGCAACAATAGTTTTACCCGATCCTACATCTCCTTGTAACAATCGGTTCATTTGGGCATTACTACCAACATCTTTACGAACTTCTTTTATTACTCTTTTTTGTGCACCGGTTAGCTCAAAGGGTAAATGTTTTTCGTAAAAAGTAGAAAACATATCGCCTACCTTTTCAAAAGGATATCCTTTTATTTTTTGCTTTTGCATAAGGTTTTTTCGAATAAGCTGTAACTGAATATAAAATAGCTCTTCGAACTTTAGGCGGTAACTTGCTTTAGTAAGTAAATCTTGACTTTTAGGAAAATGTATGTTTAATAAAGCATCTGATTTTCCTATTAATTTTAAATGATTTATTATTTCCTCCGGAAGAGTTTCATGAAAAGAAATTCCCTTAGTTAAAAATAAATTCTGTACCATTTTAGAAATGGTCTTATGCGAAATATTTTTGTTTTGTAACTTCTCGCTCGACGGATATACCGCCTGCATGGCATTACTAATATTTGCCTTATGAACATCTAACAACTCCATATCGGGGTGCGGCATAGAATAGCCACTGTAATATTTTGTTTTACCAAAAATTACATAAGGAGTGTTCAGTTTTATGTTTTCTTTAATCCATTTGGCTCCCCTAAACCAAACTAGTTCCATTTTACCTGTTTTGTCTTCGAACGTTGCCACTAAACGGCTTCCGCGTTTTTGCGAAACATTACGAATATTAGTAACCATACCTATAATTTGAACCTCAGCATCATTTTGTTGCAGTTCGTTTATTTTAAAATAACGAGTTCGGTCAATATATCGGGTCGGGAAAAAATGTAATAAATCTTGACATACACGAATACCCATTTCTTTAGAAAGTGTTTCGGCTCTTGATGGCCCAACACCCTTTATATAGGCTACAGGAGATTGTAAAATTTCGGTACTCATAAATTATTTATTTCAATAAACCTTCGGTTCTTACTCGTTTATATATTTCTTTAATATCTTCTGGTATGTCAGCATTTAATAACCAATCCACATCAAAACCACTGCTAACACAAAAATCTTCTAATCGTTGGTTTTCTAAAAAAGCTTGCCCTAATAATTTTAAATCTTTTTCAAGGTCTAAAAAATAATCTTCATGTAAAGCATCTATGGTTACTAATGCTCTATACGCTTTATTAATTACATAAATTAATAGTTTTCTTAATTTTTCAGAATGATGTGCTCGTTTTAAATTTGCTTTATGCTTTTGCATAAACTCATTTAAAAGTAATAAGTTTAAACTAGCATCGCCAAACTTATCTTTTATGGTTTTAACATGGTAAGCAATTTCGGCACTTAAAGAACGTACTTGTGTTAACACTTGCCTTGGGTTAAATGCATACCTAGTTGTACTAGAAACCTTTTGCTTAATCTTTAAAGCCATATTTGCTCGTACCTCATCTACCGATAAATCACTAACCAATTCAAAATGCAATTTATCTATTAAGGCTGTGTCTTTTTTCAATAAGCGTAGTAAAAGCTTATCTTTTTCGGTAGCCGATAAGTTTAATACAGCTTCTTTAAATTCTTTATCTAATACCATATACTACGGTGTATATTTACACTACATTTTTCAGTTGGTAATATACGCTTTTCGAGCTTTTTTAAGACTAGCTTTTTTTTGTAATTTGCCCCATAAAACAAGGTCTCTATACTATGCGTTTATTATTCAATTATTTATTGTTTTTTATTTGCTTCTGCGGAAGCTTTTTTTATAGTTATAGCCAACAAGCTAACATTGTTGATTTTAAAAACATAAAGGCTAGCATAACATTTGAGCCCTTAAACAAAAAAGTTAAAGGAGAGCTTTTGGTTAACTTTACTACCCTTACTAATACCAATGAAATTTATTTAGATGCTCGTAATTTTAAAGATGCTACCTTAAAAAATACTTCTAAAAAAATTAATATAGCTTATGCTGAAAATAAAATTTATATAAAAGGAAAGTTCAAAAAAGATAACGATTACACTGTTTCTTTTAATTACGAAACACAACCTAAAAAAGCATTATACTTTTGGGGGTGGAATACTGAAAATATTGACAAAAATGCTCCTAACCACAAACAAATTTGGAGCCAAGGCCAAGGAAAATATACTAGTCATTGGCTACCTAGTATAGATGATATGAACGATAAAATAATTTTCGATTTATCGTTTTCTTTCAACAAAGATTACCAAGTGCTTTCTAACGGAAACCTTATTATGCAAGAAGAACATAACGGTCAAAAAACTTGGCATTACCAAACACCTAAACCAATGAGCAGTTATTTGGTTGCTGTGGCTATTGGGAAATACGAAAAAAATGAAAGTAATAGTTTAACAGGTGTACAATTAGAAAACTATATTTACCCCGAAAGAATTAAAGATTACGAGCCTACTTATAGATATCAAAAACAAATTTTTGATTTTTTAGAAACTGAAATCGGGGTTCCTTATCCTTGGGGAAAAACCTACCGACAAGTACCGGTACGTGATTTTATATATGCTGGTATGGAAAATACTGGTTGCACCATATTTTCAGATGATTTTATTGTTAACAAAAACACTTTTGAAGATAAAAATTATGCTAGCGTAAACGCACACGAATTAGCACACCAATGGTTCGGAAATTTAATTACTGAAACCAATAGCAACCATCATTGGTTACATGAAGGTTTTGCCACTTACTACGCTTTACTTGCCGAAAAAGAACTGTTTGGTAATAATCATTACTATTTTAAATTATATGAAAATGCTGAGTTGTTAGAAGCTCAAAATACTCGTAATACTTCGACTCCATTAATAACCGATAAAGGAAACTCTCTAACCTATTACCAACGTGGTGCATGGGCTTTATTAGCCTTAGAAAAAGAAATAGGAAAAACAAATTTTAAAAAAGCTGTTAAGTTATTTTTGAATAGGTATGCTTATAAAAATGTTACTACCGATAATTTTTTAAGTACAGTTGTAGAGGTTTCTAAAAAAGACTTATCATCTTACGCTCAAAACTGGTTACATAACAATGAATTCCCTACTAAGAAAGCTTTAGCTATTTTAACCGAATCTAAGTTTATGGAAGACTTTTTATTAATAGCTGGTCAACGCACTCAGCCATTAATTGGAAAATATACCATATTATCTAAAGCTTTAGATTTTCCTGCAAATTCTTATGTTGGGCAAGAGGTTGTAGAGCAATTACACAACGATACTTCTAAAGAAGCTTTTAGTTTATTGAACAAAGCTTTTGAAACTGGTGACCCTCAAATTGAATTAAGTTTAGCTACCAGCTTAACAACTATACCTGAAAACCTAGAACCAAAAGTTCGTAAATTATTAAAATCAAGATCTTATGCTACTGTCGAAGGAGCTTTGTATAATTTATGGAATAATTTTGAAGACAATAAAAAAAAATATTTAACACTTACCGAAAATATTGAAGGCTATAATTCTAAAAACGTAAGAACTCTCTGGTTGGTTTTAGCATTAAACACTCCTGGCTTTACTACACTAGAACGTAGTTCTTTCTTTAATGAATTACAACAATATACAGCTACAAACCACAATACTCGTTTACGCCAAAATGCTTTTAGGTATCTAGAATTATTAAATAGTTTTTCTGACCAAAGTTTAATAAATTTGAGTTTAGGTGCTACGCACCCAAGTTGGCAATTTAATAAGTATTGTACTAAATTAATAAAAAATTTAGTACAAAAACCTAAATATTTAGAGCGTTTTCGTAATCTAAAAGACAAATTGCCTACTAAAGTAAAAGAACTAATACAAAGTTAATGAGAGCATTAGTAATTTCAGGTGGTGGTAGTAAAGGTGCATTTGCTGGTGGTGTTGCTCAATACCTAATGCAAGTACAAAAACGTAAATACGATTTATTTTTAGGTACCTCTACTGGTAGTTTACTTATTCCTCATCTATCTATCGGAAAAATAGATAAGGTCAAAAAAATTTACACTAATGTTAATCAACGTTCTATTTTCAGCTTAAACCCTTTTGTTATTCAACACAAAGAAGGTCGCGATTTTGTTAGTATTAATTACTTTAATGTTGTTCTTCAATTTATAAAACGTAGACGTACGTTTGGAGAAAGTAAAAACCTAAAACGTAGTATTTGTAAAAACTTTACTAAGCAAGAATTTGAATACGCTAAAGAAAACTGCAAAGATGTTGTAGTTACAGTATCTAACTTAACTAAAAGCAAAACAGAGTTTAAATCTATAAACGAATTTAGCTACGAAGATTTTTGTGAATGGATTTGGATTTCTTGTAATTACATTCCTTTTATGAGTATTGCCAAAAAGAATTCTTGCGAATACGCCGATGGTGGTTTTGGATGCATGATACCTATTAGAGAAGCTATAAAACGTGGTGCTACCGAGGTGGATGCTATTATATTAGATTCTGAAAATTTAGAACACAATAAAGTATTAGGTAAAAACCCGTTTTCATTAATGGTTAACTTATTTGGTTTTATGCTAGACCAAGTAGGGCAACATGATACTGTAGTTGGTAAACTTGCTGCTATTAATAAAGATGTACCTTTAAACTTATACTATACCCCTAGTCAGCTTACAGAAAACTCATTAGTATTTAATAAAAAACGAATGACAGAGTGGTGGGATTTAGGTTATAAATACGCTGAAGATAAATCTAAGCAAGAAGATTTAAATGAGCTGAGACCTATGGATAAATAGATTTATATTTTACGTTCCTCTAACCTGTATAATTGATATTCTTTTAATAATTGATGCATATGTTTTTGTGCCTCAATTTTATTTCTGTCAGAATTTTGCTCTAAAAAATCAACTGCTTTATTAAAATTACCTACTTGAAAAATATGTAATGATGCTAAATCTACTTTTCGTAAAACTCTATATTTTCTAGAATAGGCATCATAAAAACCTCTTACTAAATCAGGATTATCAGTACTTCTTTTTCTTAAAGTTTGATATACTATTTTATATTTAGTTGTGGCATTACGATCATTAAAATCATCAATAACAACTTGTGCTTCTTCTTTTGTATAAGATATTCCAAAAATAATATGTCCTTCGGCAGACACTCCTTCCCAACGTATATAATTTGAAATATTTTGAGCAATTGCTCCCGTTGAAAAAGAAATAAAAATAACTATTAAAAATTGCCTCATCTACTTACTCAGTACTCTTTTTTTTATAATTTAAAAACCCAAAGATCATAAAAACATTTTGTTTTACTTTATAAAAACTAATGTTAAATATGATTAATCGGAAAAATAGTATATTCCTTAATTACATATTGTATTTAAACATATTATAGCTACTTAATTTCTTTAAAAACTATTAAATTCGGTTTAAGTGATTAAAAAAATAATATGGGGATTCTAAATAAAATACTAGGAAATGCTGGAGAAGTTTCTTCAGAAAAATTAACAGAAAAGTACGAACGTCTTTTAATTGAAGAGGAAATTGTTGAGCTTGGCTTTAAATTATTGAGGGATGTTTTTATGTTCACTAACAAACGATTAATTTTAATAGATATACAAGGAGTAACAGGTAGTAAAGTTGAATATAGATCAATGCCTTATAAAAGTATTTCTCGTTTCTCTTTAGAAACTTCAGGAACCTTTGATTTAGATGCTGAACTTAAGATTTGGATTTCTAGCGAAAATATTCCGAGTGTTAGTAAAAAATTTAATAAAAGTGTTGATGTTTATGAGGTTCAAAAATATCTTGCTAATAAAGTGATGTAAAGCTATATTTTTTGAAATAACAAAAAAAGCCATTAATGATCTATTCATTAATGGCTTTTTATTTAAATGCTAGAGAATTATTTCTTTTAAAATACTCCTTCCGCTATAGCTTTAATATTATCCGATTTACCCATTGAGTAATAATGTAAACAAGGAACACCGTAATCTAATAATTCTTTAGATTGTTGTATTCCAAATTCAATTCCTATTTGGCGAACTGCTTTATTATCTTTTGCATTTTCAATTTCTGCTATTAAATGTGGTGGCATATCTAACCAAAATACCTGTGGTAATATTTGCAAGTGGCGCTTAACAGCAACTGGTTTTATACCCGGTATAATTGGTACTGTAATTCCTATTTCTCTTGCCGCCTCTACAAACTTAAAATAACGTTGGTTATCAAAAAACATTTGTGTTACTACATAATCGGCACCTGCATCAACCTTTTCTTTTAAACGCTTTAAATCGGCATCTAAACTTGGTGCCTCAATATGTTTTTCTGGGTAACCGGCTACTCCAACACAAAAGTCTGGTTTATGTTTCATTTCTACATTTCCATGTAAAAATTGCCCATTATTCATTTGTTGTATTTGCTTTACTAAATCCGAAGCATAAACATTACCCCCTTTAGCAGGTACAAAATATTTTTCACCTTTCATTGGGTCTCCTCGAAGGGCTACTAAATTATCAATACCTAAATAATGACAATCCACTAATAAATACTCTGTTTCTTCTTTTGTAAAACCACCACATAATACATGTGGTATAGCATCTACATTATACTTATGTTGCAAAGCTGCACAAATACCAACAGTACCTGGGCGCATTCTAGTAATCTTACGATCAAACAATCCATCTTTTTCAATATACACGTATTCTTCTCTCGAAGTGGTTACATCAATAAAAGGCGGATTAAATTCCATTAACGGATCTATATTATCATATAAATCGTTAATATTACTTCCTTTTTGAGGTGGTACTATTTCAAATGAAAATAGTGTTTCTCCGTTAGCCTTTGTAATATGATCTGTTACTTTCATAATCTTTTTAAGTAGTTCACAAAAATAATTCGCTTAACTGAACATTGCTAATAATTATACAAATAACTTATAAATAATAATTGTAAGCTTCCCCATAAATAGGACAGTTCTAAATTCGAATTTACTAACTTTAAATTCAAACTGTCACAATGAAAAGCAGCAAGTTTAGCGAGAGTCAGATTATCAAGTTTCTTAAGGAAAATGAACAAGGAAGATCTGTAGGCGATCTATCTAGAAAATTAGGTATTGACAAGAGCACCTTTTACTATTGGCGCAAGAAGTATGGAGGCATGGAAAATCAGGAATTAAAACATCTTAAAGATTTGGAGGAAGAAAATCTTAAGCTCAAGCAGATGTGAGTCTTAATAATAAGATGTTAAAGGATATCTTATCAAAAAAGTTTTAAGACCTTCCAATAAGATAGTTCGTGTAAAGTATCTTATCAAAGAACACTTAGTTTCGATTGTACGAGCCTGTAAGTTAGTAGATCTTACTCGATCTATGTGGTATTACCAGAGTAAAAAGGATGATAGTGAGGTTATAAATAAATTAGCTGAGCTTGCAGAAGCTTATCCTACTCGAGGTTTTGATGAGTACTATTATAAGATTCGTCGTGAAGGTCTAAAATGGAACAGAAAACGCGTATTGCGTATATATCGTGAGATGAAACTTAATCTCAGGCGTAAGCATAAAAAACGTTTAATTAAGCAGGTAAAACAATCTTTGGAAACACCTTCTGTGCTCAATGAATACTGGAGTATGGATTTTATGAGCGATGCGCTTACTGATGGAAGAAAAGTACGTGTATTTAATGTTATAGATGATTGTAATGGTGAAGCTCTAGCAATAGATGTAAGACTTTCATAACCAGCGCGAGCAGTTATAGAAACATTAAACAAGAAATAGGAGTACCTAAGTTTATTAGATGCGATAATGGTCCTGAATTCATTTCAAAGACATTTACAAACTGGTTTAAAAAGAATTTTATAGAAATTAAATATACCCAGCCTGGTAAACCTATGCAAAATGGATACATAGAGCGTTTTAATCGTTTCTTTAGAGAAGATATACTAGATGCGTATTATTTTAATGACATCTATCAGCTTCAAAAGATAAGCAACAACTGGAAAGAGGATTATAATTTTAATCACCCACATAAATCCTTGGGGAATATATCTCCTAAAGAATACAAACCCAGATTTGATGAAGAATTTAAATTCTTCATCAAATCTGAATTAAATAATAATTATTTTTCGAATTTAGAGGTGTCCTAAAAAAGGGAAGTCTACAGTTGGACAAAATGGAAAAATGGAAATAAAATATTGATTGAAATTATAGAACAAACATATGAATAGTGCCAATTACTATTAAAGGACAAAGACAGAACAAGACACCCTAGGGTATCTTTTGTTAATATTGAAAGTATATAGGAGTAAAAGATATACTAAATGATATAACTTCAATATTTTTGTTTGATCATTTTAAAGATTAATTATAATTCAAAAAATAGCAACAAATTTTAACGAATTTAGTTTATAGAAAAATCTTACAAATAAAAAAATACATTCATACTGATTTTAAGTACTTTAGTTTGAACAAAAACCCACATAAAAAAGGCAATGAAAGCAAAGCTTTTTGTAGATGGCGAATACTACAATTTAAAATCTTTTGAGTACGGATTTGTAACAGGGTCTAATACTAACGGGTTTTCTTCAGGTAAAACAAGGCAAACAGGACTTACCTGTGAAATAGAAGCTATTAGACAAGAACATTTTGAAAAATGGGCTATGGAAAACTACTTAAAAAAATATGTAGAGGTTCATATAGAGGAAGG
>CAZJGP010000021.1:0-16423 GCA_964545595.1 uncultured Flavobacteriaceae bacterium
GTTTTAGTAAACCCTTTTTCAGCCATTATAGCATCGGTAGCAGCTAATAACCGTTTATTATCTAACTCACTTAACCCTGTTTTTAAATCTGGATAATAATTATACGTTTTGTATTTCGAAAAATCTTTTTGCGTATCATAATCATAAGCCACTCTAGGGCTTGCGCATGCAAAAACAACTACTAACAGTAAATAACATAGATTTTTCATAGAATAACTTTTTATAAAAATACGAAACTACTATTAATCAAAACTATAACTAAAAATATTAGCCTTAAAAATCAGTTTAATGAACAAAAAAACGATCCATATAAACTTAATTTACATGGACCGCTTTTAAATATTTGAAACTTATTTAAGTTTTAAGCATTCAACATTTTCCAAAGTTGATCTTTTAACTCTACTAAACCTTGTTGTGCTACTGCCGATATAAACATAAAAGGAGCATCTGTTTCTGCCGTAATCTCTACTTTAATTTCCTCCTTTAATTCATCATCTAACATATCTGATTTTGAAACCACTATAAAGCGTTCCTTATCTAACATTTCAGGATTGTAACGCTTTAATTCATCTAACAACACATGGTATTGCTCAACAATATCTGGCGCATCGGCAGGTATTAAAAATAACAAAGTGGAATTACGCTCAATATGGCGTAAAAAACGATGACCAATACCTTTACCTTCTGCTGCTCCTTCAATAATACCAGGAATATCTGCCATTACAAAAGTTTGAAAATCACGATATTTTACAATTCCTAAATTTGGTTTAAGTGTTGTAAATTCATAATCGGCAATCTTAGGTTTTGCAGCAGTTAACACAGATAGCAATGTAGATTTTCCTGCATTAGGGAAACCTACCAAACCAACATCTGCTAATATTTTTAATTCTAAAGTAATATCAGCTTCTTGTCCAGGTATACCTGGTTGTGCATAACGAGGGGTTTGGTTTACACTATTTTTAAAGTGCCAGTTACCACGACCACCCATTCCTCCTTCAAGAATAATTAACTCTTGGTTATCTTCTACTAATTCATGTAAAATTTCTTGTGTTTCGGTATCACGAACTACTGTTCCTTTTGGCACATCAACATAAATATCTTCACCATCGGCACCAGTACTTCTACTTTTAGCTCCATGAGCACCATGCCCTGCTTTTATGTGTCTTTTAAACTTTAACGGTAATAAAGTCCACATATTAGGGTTGGTTCTTAAAATAACATGACCTCCACGACCTCCATCACCACCATCAGGACCCCCTTTGGTAATATACTTTTCTCTATGCAAGTGTACAGATCCTTTTCCTCCGTTTCCAGAAGATATGTGTAACTTCACATAATCAACAAAATTTCCTTCAGTCATTGGTTTGTCATTTACTTTAAACTTAAAGTTTAAAGCTTATTATTTTAATAAATACTTAAAAAGTATAGTTACTACAATTTGTCAAAAACAGTACTAATACGTTCTGTAATTTCAGGAATACTTCCTACTCCATTAATACCAAAATATTTATCTTGTTTTTCGTAGTATCCTTTTAATATTGCAGTTTCAGCATAGTATACTTTAATACGGTTACGAATAATACTTTCGTCAGCATCATCAGCTCTACCTGAAGTTTTTCCACGCTCTAATAAACGCTCCACTAACACCTCATCATCAACTTCAAGAGCAACCATTGCACTAACTCCGGTATTTTTTGAAGTTAATAATTCTGCTAAAGCTTCTGCTTGTGCTTCTGTTCTTGGGAAACCATCAAAAATAAACCCCTTAGCATCAGCATTTTTATCTACTTCTGCGTTAAGCATATTAATAGTAACCTCATCTGGTACTAATTGACCTTTATCAATAAATGATTTAGCCAAAACACCTAATTCAGTAGCGTTTTTTATGTTATATCTAAACACATCTCCTGTAGAAATGTGAACTAGTTGGTATTTCTCTTTTAAAAATTCTGCTTGTGTTCCTTTCCCTGCACCTGGAGGGCCAAAAAGTACTACGTTAGTCATAATTTATAGGTAATTATTGAAATTTTACTCAATTTTAAATACCAAAAACACTTATTTTAATTCAATTAAAGAGTATAAAACAGTTTTTTTCGGAAAGGGCAAAGATACTAATTTACCTTTAAGCGTATTCTATTTGACATACATTACTAGGCTTTTGTTTAATAAAAAAGTAATTTTGCATTCCAAATTCAATTGTTATTATGCAGCATTTCTTTTCTTCTGATTATACACTAGGTATTTTAGGTGGTGGTCAACTAGGTAAAATGTTATTATACGAAACTCGTAAATACGATATAAAAACACGTGTATTAGACCCTAGTAGTGAGGCTCCAAGCCGTATTGCTTGTAATAATTTTGAGCAAGGAGATTTAATGGATTTTGATACCGTTTATAATTTTGGTAAAAAAGTAGATGTTCTTACTTTTGAAATTGAAGCTGTAAATGTAGAGGCACTTGCTAAATTAGAAAGCGAAGGTAAAAAAGTATACCCCTCTGCTGCAACGCTTAATAAAATTCAAAACAAAGGAGTTCAAAAGATTTTCTATAAAGAAAACAATATTCCTACTGCAGAATTTAAGCAATTTAATACACTTGCCGAATTACTAGCTGCCATAGAAAAAAAGGAAGTTACTATTCCTTTTGTATGGAAATGTACTGAGGGTGGTTATGACGGAAACGGTGTGTCTATAATTAAAAACACTAACGATTTAAGCAACCTTCCTGACATGGAATGTATTGCCGAAGAATTAGTAGATTACATAAATGAATTAGGTGTTATTGTTGTTCGTAACCCTTCTGGGGAAGTAAAAACTTTTCCGGTTGTAGAGCAAGAATTTCACCCTGAAGCTAACCAAGTAGAGTACGTAATTTGCCCTGCTCGTATTGATAGTGAAATTCGTGAAAAAGCAAGAGCTATTGCTACTAAGGTTTCGGAAAGCTTTGAACACGTAGGTGTTTTAGCTGTCGAATTATTTCAAACACAAGACAACGAAATTTTAGTTAACGAAGTTGCTCCAAGAACCCACAACAGTGGTCATTTAAGTATTGAGGCTAATTACACAAACCAGTTTGAGCAACACTTACGCAGTGTTTTAGATCTTCCTTTAGGAAACACAGACAATAAAGCTGCCGGAGTAATGGTAAACTTAGTTGGAGCTGAAGGCCATACTGGAGATGTTTGTTACGAGAACATTGAAAAAATAATGGCTTTACCTGGCGTTACACCTCATATTTATGGTAAAAGAGAAACAAGACCTTTCCGAAAAATGGGACACGTTACTATCATTAACAAAGATATTACTGAAGCTAGACGTATTGCCGAAGAGGTAAAGAAAACTATTAAAGTAATAAGCGAATAACTTACAAATACTAAAACCAAACACCATGAGCAAAGTAGGCGTTATTATGGGAAGTACAAGTGACTTACCAATTATGCAACAAGCGGTTGATTTTTTAAAAGAACTAGCCATCGATGTAGAAGTTGATATTGTATCAGCTCACCGTACTCCTGAAAAATTATTTGACTATGCCGCAAACGCACACACTAGAGGTGTAAACGTAATTATAGCCGGAGCTGGTGGAGCTGCACACTTACCAGGAATGGTAGCATCTTTATCTCCTTTACCTGTAATTGGCGTACCAGTAAAATCACGCAACTCTATAGATGGTTGGGATTCTGTATTATCTATTTTACAAATGCCTGGCGGAGTTCCTGTTGCTACTGTAGCTTTAGATGGCGCTTTAAATGCTGGTATATTAGCTGCCCAAATTATTGGAGCTCAAGATAAAGTAGTTCAAGATAAAATTATAGACTATAAACAAGGTCTTAAAGAAAAAGTTATAAAAGGAGCTGAAAGCGTTAAGCAATAAGAATTCTATCTTATTTTTTTAAAGCAGATACTAAAGTATCTGCTTTTTTGTTTTAAACAATAGTTGTGTGTCATAACCGAAATTGAATGCAAAACACTATAATGACTGAAGAAGATAAAGAAACCAAAAAAGGGAATTTTATAGAATGGACAACATTCATTGAAGACAGAGTTGATGAATGGTCTAAATCTATCAAAGTTGATTTGTCAAATAAATTGAACTATTCGCCTGATTCACTTATCATAATAGAGGATTATATCTTGAGTAATTTCACTAAAGACTCGTTGTCTGATAAAAAATGTAAAATGCAAATTGATGCGACTATATCTTATTATGCTGAAACACTATTAAGAAACCTACCTGAAAGTACTTGGTTCTTAGATATTGATGATGAATCAAGTTATTATTACAATTTACCTTCAATTAAAACGCCAATCGGAACAATGATTTGTCCACACAAATTATTACCAAGGATAATTCATAAAAACAAAGGAACATTTCTGTTTGATTTCTACAATAAACGACTTGGATTTATAAAAAACCCAGAGACATATTAGTAAATAAAACGAACACACAACACGGTGTATAAAACATAGCTAATAAGTGCTTAACCATTTAGAAAGTCCGCCAAATTTTTAATTTGGCTTTAAAACTGAAAAGTTAAAACAAAATATAAAAAATTGGCTCAGTGCTAAACTCAAAATGTAGTATCTTTTTTACACGCTACATTTCATACACTGGACCGTTAAAGAAAACCAAATTAAATATTTATTATATCTTTAACAGTTAAAACTATGCTTTGGCAATATCTAATATAAGTTCCCTCATTATATTTGCATTTAAAATATTTTTATGAGTAATCTCCTATTGAATCTTTTCGATTCTGCACCTTTTGCAAAAATTGAAAACGCTCACTTTTTTCCTGCTTTCACTAATGCTATTAAACTAGCTAACGACGAAATAAATAACATTGTTACCAATACCAATACTCCTAGTTTTTCAAATACTATTGAAGCTTTAGAGTATAGTGGCGAATTATTAAATAGAGTTTCAAGTGTCTTTTTCAACTTAAACAGTGCCGAAACTAATGATGAAATACAAGATATAGCTCAAAAAGTATCTCCTTTACTTTCTGAATTTAGAAACGATATTTCTTTAAATGAAACTCTTTTTCAAAAAGTTAAAGAAGTTTACGAATCTAAAGACAATCTAAACTTAAACACAGAACAAACACAATTACTAGATAAACATTATAAGTCTTTTTCTAGAAATGGTGCTTTATTAAACGAAGCGGACAAAGAAGCTCTTAGAGAAATAGACAAAGAACTTTCTCAAAAAACATTACAATTTGGGCAAAATTTATTAGCTGACACTAATGATTACGAAATGTTACTTACAGACATTAGTGACTTAAAAGGATTGCCTGAAAGTGCCATTGAAGCAGCTAAAAACTTAGCTGAAAGCAAAGAAAAAGAAGGTTGGTTAATTACATTAGACTACCCTAGCTATGTTCCTTTTGTACAATATGCTGAAAATAGAGAATTAAGAAAAAAACTTTCTCTTGCTTTTGGAGCTAGAAGTTTTAACGATAATAAATACAATAACGAACAACTTATAAAAGACATTGTAGCTCTTCGTTATAAAAGAGCCAATTTATTAGGTTATAATACGCATGCACATTTTACACTTGCAGAGCGTATGGCCGAAAGTCCTGAAAATGTATTTAATTTTTCTAACGACTTAAATAAAAAAGCTACTCCGGCAGCTAAAAAAGAATTTAAACAATTAAGTGATTTTGCAAAAGAATTAGATGGTATTGAAACCCTACAAAAATGGGATGCTAGCTATTATAGTGAAAAGCTAAAACAGAAACTTTTTAGTTTAGATGATGAACAATTAAAACCTTATTTTCAATTAGAAAAAGTACTAGAAGGTGCTTTTGTTATTGCTAATAAATTATTCGACTTAAGTTTTAAAGAAAACACTAGTATAGAAACGTATCATGACGAAGTAAAAGTTTATGATGTTTTAGATGCTAATGGAAATTTTGTTTCTTTATTTTACACTGATTTTCACCCAAGAGCTAGTAAACGATCTGGAGCTTGGATGACATCTTATAAATCTCAAAAAGTAAAAAACAACATAAACGAAAGACCACACGTATCTATTGTTTGTAATTTCACAAAACCTACAAAAACAAAACCTTCGTTATTAACTTTTAATGAGGTTACTACTCTTTTTCATGAATTCGGACACGCTTTACATGGCATGTTAGCAAACACAACCTACCCTAGTTTATCGGGTACTAATGTATTTTGGGACTTTGTAGAATTACCAAGTCAAATAATGGAAAATTGGTGCTCTGAAGAAGAGGCTTTAAAACTTTTTGCATACCATTATGAAACTGGTGAATTAATTCCGATGGAATTAATAGATAAAATAAAAGAATCTTCTACTTTTCAACAAGGTATGGCTACTATGCGCCAATTAAGTTTTGGCTTATTAGATATGGCTTGGCATACAACACCGCCAACCGGAAATTATAATGTAAAAGATTTTGAAACAGAAGCTTTCAAGAACACTCAACTATACCCTAAAGTTGAAGAAAATTGTATGAGTACCGCTTTTGGGCATATATTCCAAGGAGGTTATTCTTCTGGTTACTACTCCTATAAATGGGCAGAAGTTTTAGATGCTGATGCTTTTTCTTACTTCCAAGAAAATGGAATATTTAATAAAGATGTTGCTACTAAATTCAAAGAAGAAATCCTTGAAAAAGGAGGGACTGAGCATCCTGCAATATTATATAGAAAGTTTAGAGGGAACAACCCGACAAACGATGCGTTACTAAAAAGAGCAGGGCTAGTTTAACAAAAACACACTTTTTAACGCAAAGGACAACAAAACAGAATACGTTTATTTTCATTACATTTGAATAATTACATTTCGAACTATGGCCGAACATAAAATTGACCCCAACAATTGGATTAAAAACTATAGCGATTATTTACTTAACTACACTGTAGTAAGAGTTGATAGCCGCGAGTTAGCTAAAGATCTTGTACAAGAAACTTTCTTTGCTGGTTTAAAATCTATGAAAAATTTTAAGGGGGAAGCTTCTGAACGTACTTGGCTAATTTCTATCTTAAAAAGAAAAATAATTGACTATTACAGAAAGTCGAATAGTAACAAAGGTAAAGCAGAAGTACGCATGTCATTTAACACTGATAGTGAAAATGAAGGCGATTGGTTAGAATCTAGAGTTTCTGACCCTTATGCTACTAACGCCGAAAATAATATTGAAAACACCGAACTTGGATTAGCAATACACGATTGCCTTTCTAAATTACCAGAAAAACAACGTACTATATTTAAAATGAAAACAATTGATGGTTTTGACACTGAAGCCATTTGTAATGAATTTGATATTAGTTCGTCTAACCTATGGGTTATTATACACAGAGCACGTACATCAATGGCTGCTTGTATGAAAACTAATTGGTTTTAAAATTTTACTATATGCCTGAAAATAAAGACGACTTCTCTCTTTTTACTGCTTGCGACAAAGCAAGACATCGTTGTGATAAGTCACAGTACAACGAAGCAACTCTTCTTGAAAAAATTAAATTAAATATACATTTACTTTTTTGTGGAGCTTGCCGTGAGTATAGTGCAAACAATAACAAACTGACTAAAGTTATAAAAAAAGACAAAAACGAAAGTTTTGATTCTAAAGAGAAAAATGATCTTGAAAAAATGTTCCAAGATCAACTTAACAAATCAAAATAAGCAGACCATATAAAATTGGCATGCTTTCTACTAAGAAAGAACAATAATATTTAGGTGCTCTTAAAGGCATTAATACTATTACTATAGTTGACAGGACACAAATTAACATTAATACATAAGACTGTATTCCTTTAAAAATTATCAACTCTAGTGCACAAATACACAAGAATAATAAAACAGACAATCCTTTAGCTTTTTTAATACCAAATTGCTGAGGGATTGTATTTAATTGTTTGTTATCATACTCCAGATCTCGAATATCAAAAGGTATTATTAGCGCTATAACTAACGCTATTATTTGAAAAAACTTCACTAGCACCTCTTTTTCAAAAGTTAAATTATAATACACTAAAGGAAGCAAAACAGTTGTTATAGCCCAACAAATTGCCACAACATAAATTTTTAAACCAGTAATAGAGCGTATGTTTTTTGATGCTACAAAAGGTATTGCATAAAGCATCGTAAGTAATCCAATAGCACCAAAGACTAGCAATGTAACAATTGGCAATTGTAATATATAAAAACACATTAACACAAAGCTAACCAACGAAAAAGCTTGAATTACCTTAAGAGCATTTGTTAAACTACTATGGTATAACTTAGCAATACTGGCATACTTCACAAAATTATAACCTGTTATCGTTCCAAAAAAAACAGTTAAAAACAAAGAATTATCTATTTGTTGACTCATAGAAACAACAAATACATATAATAAAGAAACTGCAGCTAAAGCAACATGTATGCTCGCCTGAATATAAAAATTGAACAGCCTGACAAACAGTTGTTTCATATATTTATTAACAATAGATTCTTTATGGTTAAAAACTTAACAATTCTACGTTATTTTTTTGTAAAAAATAGCAGATAATATCCGTATTTTTGCACCCTCAAATTCAATGTTTTAGCATATGCAAACCCCCAACTTTAGTGATCGACATATCGGTATTACCAATAACGATTTGAAAACCATGTTACAAACGGTAAACGTAGATAGTTTAGAACAGTTAATTTACGAAACTATTCCTGACGATATTCGTTTAAAAGAATCACTAAAATTACCTCAACCCATTTCTGAATATGAATATTTAAAACATATTCACGAATTAGGGTTAGAAAACAAAGTTTTTAAAAGCTACATTGGCTTAGGTTATCATGAATCTTGTGTTCCTGCACCTATCCAGCGTAATATCTTAGAAAACCCAGGTTGGTATACTGCTTACACTCCTTACCAAGCTGAAATTGCTCAAGGAAGATTAGAAGCCTTGCTGAACTACCAGACTACGGTAATTGAATTAACTGGTATGGAGCTAGCTAATGCTTCATTATTAGATGAAAGTACAGCTGCTGCCGAAGCAATGACAATGTTATTTGCTTTACGTAGTCGTCCTCAAAAGAAAGCCAATGTTTCTAAGTTTTTTGTTTCAGAAGAAATATTACCACAAACACTTTCTTTACTAAAAACGAGAGCAATACCATTAAACATTGAACTTGTTATTGGAAACCATGAAGCTTTTGATTTTTCAAATGACTTTTTTGGAACTTTAGTACAATACCCAGGTAAATCGGGTCAAGTATTTGACTTTACTGACTTTGTTAAAAAAGCAAAAGAAGCAGAAATTAAAGTTGCCTTTGCTGCCGATATAATGAGTTTAGTTACCCTTAAAGCTCCTGGCGAAATTGGTGCCGATGTGGTTATTGGAACAACACAACGTTTCGGAATCCCTTTAGGTTATGGTGGACCACATGCTGGTTATTTTGCTACTAAAGAAGCCTACAAGCGTACAATTCCTGGTCGAATTATTGGAGTGTCAAAAGACAGGCAAGGTAAGCGTGCTTTACGTATGGCTTTACAAACTCGTGAGCAACATATTAAACGTGACAAAGCAACATCTAATATTTGTACTGCGCAGGTTTTACTTGCTGTTATGGCGGGTATGTATGCTGTATACCATGGGCCAAAAGGTTTACAAACTATAGCTAACAGTATGCATGCAAAAGCGGTTACTCTTGAAGCTGCTCTTGAAGGTATTGGTTACAATCAAACAAACACACAGTTTTTTGATACAATAACTATTGAAGCTGACGCTTCTAAAATCAAAAATTTAGCAGAAAAGCAACAGATTAATTTTTATTACCCAACTGAAAACTCTGTTTCTATTTCAGTAAATGAAACTACTAACATTACTGATTTAAATAACATATTGAGTATTTTTTCTGCTGCAGCAGAAGTAAACTACACTCCTATTACAAGTATTTTAAATGAAGTTCGCATTGAAGATGCTTTAAGACGTGATACAGATTTCTTAACACATGAAACTTTTAATAGCTATCATTCAGAAACTGAACTGATGCGTTATATTAAAAAACTAGAACGCAAAGATCTTTCTTTAAATCATTCTATGATTGCTCTTGGTTCTTGTACAATGAAACTTAATGCAGCTGCCGAAATGCTACCATTAAGTAATGCTCAATGGAATAACATTCACCCATTTGTACCTGTAGAACAAGCGGGAGGATATCAAAAAGTACTATCTTCTTTAGAAGACATGCTTTCTGAAATTACAGGTTTTAAAGCAACTTCTTTACAACCAAACTCTGGTGCACAAGGTGAATTTGCTGGCTTAATGGTTATTAAAGCATATCATGAATCTCGTGGTGATCACCATAGAAATGTATGTTTAATACCTTCTTCTGCTCACGGAACAAACCCTGCATCAGCAGTAATGGCTGGTATGAAAGTTGTTGTAACCAAAGCTGCTGAAAACGGAAATATCGACATTGATGATTTACGCGAAAAAGCAGAGTTACATAAAGATAATCTTTCTGCCTTGATGGTAACTTACCCATCAACGCATGGAGTTTTTGAAGCTGAAATTCGCGAAATAAACGCTATTATTCACGAACATGGCGGACAAGTATATATGGATGGTGCAAACATGAATGCACAAGTAGGGTTAACAAATCCTGGTGCTATTGATGCCGATGTTTGTCATCTTAATTTACATAAAACTTTTGCTATACCCCATGGTGGTGGTGGTCCTGGCGTAGGTCCTATATGTGTTGCTGAGCAATTAGTTCCATTTTTACCAAGTAATCCTATTATAAAAACCGGAGGAGATCAAGCAATTACAGCTATTTCTGCAGCTCCATTTGGGTCTGCTTTAGCTTGTTTAATTTCTTATGGTTACATAAAAATGTTAGGAGAAGCTGGTTTAAAAAAATCTACTGAAGCTGCCATTTTAAACGCTAATTATATTAAAGAAAGGTTAGCTGGACATTACAATACTCTATATTCAGGTGTAATGAATAGAGCTGCACACGAATTAATTATTGATTGCCGTCCATTCAAAGAAAACGGAATTGAAGTAGTTGATATCGCTAAAAGATTAATGGACTATGGTTTTCATGCACCAACAGTTTCATTTCCGGTAGCTGGTACACTAATGATTGAACCTACAGAAAGTGAAAGTGTTGTCGAATTAGATAGATTCTGTGACGCTATGGTTGAAATTCGTAAAGAAATTAATACTGCTAATGCAGAAGAGCCTAATCATATAATGAAAAATGCTCCGCATACTTTAGATATGTTAACCGCAGATAATTGGGACTTACCATATACAAGAAAACAAGCTGCCTACCCACTAGAATACATAAGTGACAATAAATTTTGGCCAAGTGTAAATCGTATAGACGAAGCACATGGGGATCGTAATTTAATTTGTAGTTGCACCCCTGTTGAAGCATATGCAGATTCATAAATAAAAAACTATTCCAATGCGTAAAGACATTAGTAACCGAAAAGATTTAGAAAAGTTATTTAATAATTTTTACGCATTGGCTATGAAAGATAATCATATAGGTCATTTTTTCACTGACGTTATTCCTTTAGATTTAAAAAGCCATCTACCACATATACTTGACTTTTGGGAGGCTAACTTATGGGGTAAAGCAGGTTACAAAAAAAATGTACTACAAGTTCATTTGGATATTCACAAAAAATCTAAAATGGAATATGAACATTTCGACAAATGGTTACAAATATTAAACACTTGCGTAGACGCTAATTTTGAAGGCTCTTTTGCTGAAAGACTAAAGACAAACGCTTTATCAATTGCAACTGTTATGAAAACTAAAGTCATTTAGGTTTCGTAAATTTGCAAACTCAATTATTCAGGATTATAAGTTTTAACTTATATTACCTTTGATTACTTAAATTAAAAATAATATCTGTGAGTATTAAGTTAACTGGACTTGGAAGCTACATACCAAATAAGGTAATGGCGAATAGCGATTTTGAAAATCATACTTTTTTAAATGCCGATGGTTCTGCTTTTAAGCAAAACAACAAGGTTATAATTAAAAAGTTTGTTGCCATTACAGGCATCGAAGAACGCCGTTATGCTGCAGAGCACTTAAACACTTCGGACATGGCATTTGTTGCTGCACAACGGGCAATAAAAGATGCTAATATCGATGCAGAGTCTTTAGATTATATTATTGTTTCTCATAACTTTGGAGATGTAAAATACGGTGATGGTCAATCAGACATGATCCCAAGTTTAGCTTCTCGTGTAAAGCAAAAATTAGCCATTACAAATCCTAGTTGTGTTGCTTACGATTTAATTTTTGGTTGCCCTGGTTGGGTTGAAGGTGTTATACAAGCGCAAGCTTTTATAAAGGCCGGAATTGCAAAAAAATGTTTAGTTATTGGTGCTGAAGCTCTTTCTAGAGTGGTCGATGATAACGATCGTGACTCTATGATTTATGCAGATGGTGCTGGTGCAGCTGTTGTTGAATTAAGTGAAGAGTCAGGAGGAATTGATACACACGAAACTGCTAGTTTTACTTTAGAAGAAGCTAACTTCATTTTTAATGGAAAAAGCTACGAAACAGAATCTGACGACACTATGTATATTAAAATGCATGGCCGTAAAATATATGAATTTGCATTAACCAATGTGCCTTTGGCCATGAAAAAATGCTTAGATAAAAGTTCTTTTGACATTAAAGATGTTAGTAAAATACTAATACACCAAGCAAACGAAAAAATGGATGAAGCTATCGTAAAACGTTTTTATGAGCTTTACGATTTAGAAATGCCAGAAGGTTGTATGCCTATGTGTATTAACAAACTTGGTAATAGTAGTGTTGCTACTGTACCAACTTTATATGACTTAATTGTTAAAGGAAACCTAGCGCCACATGAGATCAAAAAAGGAGATGTTTTAATTTTAGCAAGTGTTGGTGCCGGAATGAATATTAATGCTATTATTTATCAGCACTAAAAATGCTTAAAATTGGAATTGTTGTAGATAATGAGTTTGACCACGATCATCGTGTTCAAAAACAAGTTCGGCTACTTCAAGAATCAGGACATCAAGTTTTTGTTTTATGTTTCGATTTCGGAAGTATTCCTAAAAACTACCTCAACACTAGAGTTACCCGCATTCCTGTAAAGAAAAAAATTAAAGATTTATTAGTTTTAGTAAGTACAAACTTTGGTTTTTATGAAAACTTATGGAGTGGCCATATTTCTAAATGGATAAAAGAAAATAATCTAGATATTATACATGCTCATGATTTATACATGAGTAAAGCTAGTAAAAAAGGAATTCAGAAAAGTGGAGTTACAATTCCGCTTACGCTAGATTTACATGAAAACTACCCTGCTGCTATAAATAGTTATCAATGGGCTACAAAAGGCTGGAGACAATATATTGTACAACCTAAAAAATGGTTCAAAAAAGAATCAGAGTACTTAGGGTATGCTGATAAACTTGTTGTTTTAAGTAATAGTTTTAAAGAAAATTTACTTTCTCGTTTTTCAAACCTTAAACCTAAAAACATATTTGTACATCCAAATATGCCTGACTTAGAAAGTTTTCAATCATTTGAAAATGATAATTTATCTGTCGATTTCTCTAGTGAGCTTCCTACTTTATTTTATTTTGGTGTAGTTGCAAAACGAAGAGGAATTATAGATTTGTTACCTTGGATAGAACAATTATTAAATGAAGGACATAAATTCCACACCTTAATAATTGGCCCAACAGATAAAGCTGACAAAGCCGGTTTTCAACAAAAAATAAACTCTAAAATTTTAAAAGACCATGTTACTTACATTAAATGGTCTGATGTTAAATATTTACCTGCTTACCTTAAAAAAATTCAAATAGGCTTAGCTCCTTTCGAAGTAAACCCACAACACGACTCAGGTGTTGCGAATAAGCTTTTTCAATACATGTATGGTCAAATTCCTATTTTGGCTACTCCTTGTAAGGCGCAAAAAGAATTGATAGAAAACACCAATTGTGGTCTTATTTACAATAATTATAATGAGTTTAAAACTAACGTTGTTAAACTTATTTCTTCTACTGATTTAAGAAAACAACTTGGAGCCAATGGGCAAAAAAATCTTACAAAACTCTATTCTGAAAAAACAGACAAGCAGTTTTTAAAAATATACAATAATTAAACGCCTGATTTAATTTGAGTATTAAATGTTTCGATTTGCTTATCATCAAGAAATTTCTCGAATTTTTCATGATGTTTTTGTTCTAGCAATTCTAATTCTTTATTTTTTAGCTTAATATTTTTATCCGATTTAAAAATCACATTCTTATTCATTTCGTATTGTGTAACCAAATACATCAATTTTTCTTTTTGCTCATCATTTAAAACTAACATATCTTCCCAAACCTTAACACTTACATATGCTATTTTTTTTTCAGTATCCGATGCTTCGGAAATATTTTGAGCAGAAAGATGCAAACTTAAACTAAGAAACCCAACAAAAATCAAACCCTTCATAATCAATTTATTTTTATAATTAACTTAACAATTTCCAAATATAACAACTTGATTTACAATTGCTTAATTTTTTTTTAAAAAATTTAGACAAAAAGTGTTTTTTTAAAGATAAAAAGATTCAATCCTCTTTTTCTTTATTTAGTATCTTCACAAAGAAAACAAGAAATATTTTTTGAAGCCTACTAACAATTATACCGCACATCCTTCAGCTGTTATTGATATAAATACACAGATTGGTAACAATACTAAAATCTGGCATTTTTCGCATATAATGCAAAGATCAATAATTGGAGACAATTGTAACCTAGGTCAAAACGTTGTTATATCGCCAAAGGTTCGTATTGGTAATGGTGTTAAAATTCAAAATAACGTATCTGTTTATACAGGTGTTACTTGCGAAGATGATGTTTTTTTAGGCCCATCAATGGTATTTACTAATGTTATTAACCCTAGAAGTTTTATCGTTCGAAAACAAGAGTTTTTAGAAACTTATATTGAACAAGGTGCTACTATTGGAGCTAATGCCACAGTTATATGTGGAAATCGTATTGGTAAATATGCCATGATTGGTGCAGGAGCTGTTATAACAAAAAATGTTTTGCCTTACGCCTTAGTTGTGGGTAATCCTGCTAAGCAAATTGGATGGGTTAGCAAAAACGGACATCGATTACATTTTGATGATTCGGACACTGCAACCTGCCCTGAAAGTCAAACGACTTACAAACTAGAAAATAATATTATAAGCCCTTTATAATTTGAAGAATTTTGCCCTTATGGGTGCTGCTGGTTTTGTAGCCCCTCGACATTTAAAAGCAATAGACCAAACTGGGTCTAAATTACTAGCTGCTTTTGACCCTAATGATAGTGTAGGAATTATTGATTCTTATTTTCCGAAGGCTCATTTTTTTACTGAGTTTGAACGTTTTGACAGATATATTGAAAAAATTCGTTTAGAAGAACAACAGTCCATTGATTACATGTCAGTTTGTACTCCTAATTACTTACATGATGCTCACGTTCGTTTTGCATTACGTAATGGAGCCGATGCTATTTGCGAAAAACCTTTAGTTCTAAATCCATGGAATGCAGAAGCTTTAGCTAATTTAGAAGCAAATTCTAGCAACAAAGTTAATACTATATTACAATTACGCTTACACCCTTCTATAATCGCTTTAAAAGAAAAAATAGCCAATAGCCCTAAAGACAAAGTACATGATATTGATTTAACCTACATAACATCTCGTGGTAATTGGTATTACGCCTCTTGGAAAGGTGCTATTGAAAAATCTGGAGGTATTTGTTCTAATATAGGAATCCACTTTTTTGATATGTTAATATGGATCTTTGGAGATGTGGAAAAAAGTACTGTTCATTTAATGAAACACGATAGAGCTTCAGGCGTATTAAAACTAAAAAATGCTAATGTTCGTTGGTTTTTATCTATTAACGCCGATACGCTTCCGCAAGAAGTTTCAGAAAGTGGTCAACGCACTTACCGAACTATTATCATTGATAATGAAGAACTAGAGTTTAGTGCTGGGTTCACCGATTTACATACCGAGTCTTATAAACATATATTATCCGGTCATGGTTTTGGAATATCAGAAACCTTAAAATCATTAGAATTAGCACACCAATTACGTCATGCTAAAACAGAACCTTTAAACAACGATTTTCATCCATTTGCTAAATTAAAAACATGTAAACATCCTTTTTTCAAATAAGCACATATGGAATATATTGCTCAAATTGTATCTAGACAACGTGCTTTTTTCAATACAAATAACACTAAATCTATACCTTTTAGAAAAGAGCAATTATTAAAGTTAAAAAGTGTTTTACAAGAAAATGAGAAAGCTATTTACATAACCATCTATGATGATTTCAAGAAATCTGAGTTCGACACCTATGCAACGGAGTTAGCTTTAGTCTATCATGAAATAGATACCGC
>CAZJGP010000022.1:0-8197 GCA_964545595.1 uncultured Flavobacteriaceae bacterium
AGCTAAATTAATTGCTTTATCTTCTAATAGTGTATTTGCTGTATTATTATTGCTCTCTTTAAGTTGAGCTAACTTGCCTTGAACTAAATCTACACATGAAATTGCTTTACTTTTAAGCTGTTCATGCAAGGCTAAAATTGCTGATGCCATCTTACTCTTCTATTACTTTAGGAACCACTAAATATCCATTCTTCTCGTTAGGGAAATTTTCTACAATTAAATTTCGCTCTTCGGCAGAAGATTTAATTACTGTATCTGAACGCAAATTGTCAACAGAAACAGCATTATTATTTTGATTATTTATTTCTGAATTATCAGAAATTGAACCCTTTTTAATTACCTTAAAAAGATCATCCACAACTTGTGATGCTTGTGCTCCTTTTATACTAGACAACACATCTAGTGTCATTTCTTTACTCATACCTAATCATTTGGATAAACCAGCTAATATTAAACACTTTAATAATAAGCCAATTACGAGATTTTATACGCTATTATAGCAATTAGCGAATATAAAGACTTTTGAGTTCCTATAAAATTTTGTAACTGCATTTTATGACTATAGGACTCTATATAATTTTCACAAAAACTTTCTAATCAAAACACTTTAACATCGTAATAATTTAATTACTAATTAAAATTTATATTCAAAAATTAAATTTTAATAACTGTTAAAACCCACATAACAAACTTATTATCAACACATAAATACTTTTAATCTATAACAGAAACTAAAAAACAGACTAAATACTTAAGTTCAAATACACAAAAAGAAGATAAAATACAATTATTTTGTATAAAAATATTAAATTTGTAAAAAATTCAATAAATTAAACATCTAGAATTAATGAAATTAACTTTCCTTATTTGTTTTATTGGAATGTATTTAACTGCATTCTCTCAGGATTACGGTACAATATCTTATAATGATGCCATAAATATTTCAGGAAAACAACGAATGCTTTCTCAAAAAATTTCAAAAGTGTATATGATGCGTTTAAACGGCGCCTCTAAAGAAGAAACACAAAAAGAATTTAAAGCAAGTACTGGTTTATTTAACGATAATTTAATCTTTCTAGATAACAACTCTGTTAATTCTTCAGAAAAAACAAAAGCTCTAATCTCAGAAGAAAAAGCTCAATGGGAAAAGTATTTAAATAAATTTTTATTGAACCCAACAGATAATGTAAATAAATTACTAGTACTTGCTAATGGACTTTTAGATAAATGTGAAGCCGTTGTAAGTGGTATTGAAGCTGACGGAAACTCTTCATCAGGAGATGCCCATAAATTAAAAACTATAAACATATCGAGTAAACAAAGAATGTTATCACAACGATTATCTTTATACTACCTAGCAAGTAAATTAAACGCAGGTAAACCTCAACAAGCAGCTAATCAAGGTGAATTAAAAAGAGTATTCAAAGCTATGGATGCTTCTTTTAAATCTCTTTCTGTTAACACATTAAACACTCCTGAAATTAACAAGAACTTTGAAATTATTAAAAATGAATTTCCTTTAATTACAGGTAATAACACTGCTAATTTTGAAAACCAAAGTATAGACATAAATAAAATACTTGCTTTCAGTAATAAAGTAACTAGTACTTACAATGTTATCACTGGTTTATACGCTAAACTATAACCCAGAATTACTTCAATAAAAAAAAGGGGCATTAAGTTTTAAAACTTAATGCCCCTTTTTTTATTCTTTTTTCTACTCAATCAATATTCTCGACTTACCTCCTAGTTTAAATAGCTTTCCTTGTTTAGGTTTTAAAACTGCTTTTAGTATTAAGTAACCAAAAAAAGAAATAAAGGCTCCACCTACAATTATACAACCTGTTGGTGTTAAAAAATTAGAAATCTGAAAACTCAATTCATCAAATATACCTCTACGAATTTTCAATTCTTTTACCCCGTTAATTTGAATATCTAAAGCCTGTAAATATTGATACCTAGCAACTAATATTGACACTATTAAACCCGCTATATTCCAGGAACTTTGTTTAAAAAAAGAATAATCTTGAACATCAGTTCCTTTAAAATTATCTAACAAATAATTTTTTATTTCCTTATAAACTAAAGGTTCTACATCAATATCAAAATCACTTTTTCCTCTTTGTAAATAATCTAATGTCAATGTATTTGAAGAATCATCACATAAAACAGCATCTAGATCAATTAGCTTTATAGTATTTACTTTAAATAATTTATTTTGTTCTACTGCTTCTTTTAAAGTAATATCTTTTGAGGTTTCACAATAAATAAAAGCATCTTGTTTTAATATTAAATATTTAAAATATTTTTTTGACTCAGCTGTTTTCCAATACTTCATAAAGAGCTTATCTTACAAAAACAGGTTCATTTTCTTTAACCGTAAACTCTTCGCTATAAGCGTAACCATCAACAGCAAAACCTTTTAAATCTTCAAGTGTTTCTATATTATTTTCTATAAGATAACGACTCATTAAACCTCTTGCTTTTTTAGCATAAAAGCTTATAATTTTCAATTTGTCGTTTTTCCAATCTTTAAAAACTGGTGTTATAATAGGTTCTTTTAAAACTTTTTTATCTATAGCTTTAAAGTATTCATTACTTGCTAAGTTTACAAAAAGCTCATTATCTTTAAGTTCACTATTTAACTGATTGGCTATAGTTGGCTTCCAGAATTCGTATAAATTTTTAGCTCCATTCGCTCCAAATTTAGTTCCCATTTCTAACCTATAAGCTTGTATTAAATCTAATGGTTTTAATAGCCCATATAATCCTGAAAGGATACGTAAACTATTTTGCATATCGATAATTTTAGTCTCCGATAAAGTATATGCATTTAAACCCGTATACACATCTCCGTCAAAAGTAAAAACAGCAGGTCTTGCGTTATCATTTGTAAAAGGTAAAACCCAGTCTTGATTACGTTTCCAATTCAAATCGGCTAACTTTTCGCTTATATGCATTAAAGCAGAAAGATCTGCTGGAGTTTTCTTTTTAATTTCTTCGTTTAATACAGCCGATTGTTCTAAAAACAATGGTTGCGTAACTTTATTCGTTGGCACTTCTGATGTTAAGTCTAACGACTTAGCTGGAGAAATAACAATTTTCATTTCTAATTTCTTTAAAGATTATTGTTGCTGTTGACTTTGACTATAATTACGCCATTTTTCAACACAATTACCTATATCATTAGGTATTGGAACTTCAAAAAACATTTCTTCATTTGTAGTTGGGTGCACAAAACCTAAAGTTCGTGCATGCAATGCTTGACGAGGAAGTGTTTTAAAACAATTATCTACAAACTGTTTATATTTAGTAAATGTTGTTCCTTTTAAAACCTTATCTCCACCATAACGTTCATCATTAAATAATGTATGTCCAATATGTTTCATATGAACACGTATTTGATGTGTTCTACCTGTTTCTAACTTACACTTAACTAAAGTCACATAACCTAATCTTTCAATAACTTCAAAATGCGTTACTGCTGGCTTCCCTTTATCTTCTAAATCACCTTCCCAAACAGTATTTTGTAATCTATTTTTAGGGTGCCTACCTATATTACCTTCTATTATACCTTTATCTTCATCTATATTCCCCCATACTAGAGCTACATATTCACGCTTACTAGTTTTATTAAAAAACTGCTTAGCCAAATGCGTCATAGCTTGTTCCGTTTTAGCTACTACTAACAAGCCACTAGTGTCTTTATCAATTCGATGTACTAAACCTGGTCTATCGCTACTATTATTAGGTAGGTTTTCAAAATGATAAATTAAAGCATTTATTAAAGTACCTTCATAGTTACCATGACCCGGATGCACAACCATTCCGGCCTCTTTGTTTACCACTAGTAGGTCATCATCTTCATAAACTATATCAATAGGAATATCTTGAGGAGTTAATAATTGCTCATATGGTGGGTGCGAAAACATAACGCGAACCACATCATTAGGCTTAACTTTATAATTTGATTTAACGGGTACATCATTCACCCAAACACTACCTTCTTTAGCTGCTTGCTGAATTTTTGTTCGTGTAGCATTTTCTACAAAATTCATTAAAAACTTATCTACTCTCAATGGCACTTGCCCAGCAGTTGCTTCAAAACGAAAATGTTCATGTAAACCATCTTCTTGCTCTGGCCCAATTTGGGTATCATCTTGCATAATCAATATCTTTAATAAGAGTAAATAATAAACTTGAAAAGGTCGAACTAAACTTAATACTATTTAATGTAGCCCGTCTCCAACAACTAGATCTATAGTTGATGTTTTCATTAACAAATCTGAAGGCTTTATCTTTTTTCCTCTATGTTTCATTTCTAAAACAACGTCTCTAGCCAAATCTGGCCTGTAAATAATTTCTCCAACATTAAAACCTAATGCTCTTAATGTTGGCTCTGCTTGCCTTCTTGTCTTTTGAATAATATTTGGAACTTTTAACTTTCTATAGTTAGATGGGTTTAGTACTAAATATATTTTACGATCTTCTTTTACAAAACTTCCTTTTTTTGGATTTTGTTCTATAACTGAATACGGTGGGTAATCAGGATTAAAATTTGCAGAATCTTGAACTTTGGCTACCAAATTTTCTTTATTTAAAATATATTTAGCTTTCTCAAAAGTTAATTTTTCAAGATTAGGAACCACTATACGCTGATCATGATTAGTTTTAAAATCTAACCATTTTAACCCTAAAAAGCATAGTAAAACTACTGCTATAAAAGCAAATACAATTTGATAAATAAAACTTTTACTAAATAGAAAACGAAAAAATCCCATAATTAAATTTTAAACAAATATACTAATACAATTAGAACACAGCTACAAAGGAGCTAAGCTAAAACCTATTTTAAATGAATATTATTGTTTCTATTCTGTTATTTTTGTTATTGAATTTAGCATACAAAAACATGAAAAAGAACATTGCCATTTTAATGGGTGGATATTCAAGTGAACATGATATTTCAATTAAGAGCGGTAACATTGTTTACAAGCATCTTAATAAAGAGGTTTATAACACTTATAGAGTAATTATTGCTAAAGATTCATGGTATTATTTAAAAGACAATGACGAAAAAGTAAATATTGATCGTTCAAATTTTACTATTACCGAAAACAACAAAACAATTAAGTTTGATGCTGCCTTTAACACAGTACACGGAACACCTGGTGAAGATGGTTTAATACAAGCATATCTACAACTTTTAAAAATTCCGCAAACTAGCTGCGATTTTTATACTGCTGCTGTTACTTTTAACAAACGTGATTGTATTAGTATTTTAAAAGCATACAATATTCCAACTGCCTCTAATTACTTTATTAATGATGGCGATTCGATTGATATTAATGAGATAGTAAAAACAGTTAACCTACCTTGTTTTATTAAAGCCAATAGATCTGGTAGTAGTTTCGGTGTTATAAAAGCACATAAAAAAGAAGATATTTTACCCGCTCTAAAAGATGCTTTTACGGTAGATAACGAAGTAATTATTGAAGAATTTTTAAGTGGCACTGAAATATCGGTAGGAGTTGCATGTATAGATGGTACCCCTACAATAATGGGCATTACTGAAATTGTAACTGAAAATGATTTTTTTGACTACGAAGCTAAATATTTAGGAAAATCAGAAGAAATAACTCCGGCTCGTTTAACTAACGAACAAAACAAAGAGGTAGAAGCTTTAACATTAAAAATATACAAAGCACTAAATATGAAAGGTTTTGCTAGAACTGATTTTATTTTCAACAATGGCAAACCTCATTTTTTAGAAATTAACACTAATCCTGGCTTAAGTGAAGCTAGTATTTTACCGCAGCAATCCATTATAAAAGGAATAAGTTTAGCTGAATTATTCCGTAATGAAGTTGAACAATGTTTACTAGACAGTTAAAAAACATTTTTTTGTAAATTCACCAATAAAAATAAAATCATGCGCAAAGCTATTTTTCCAGGTTCTTTTGATCCAATAACAGTTGGTCACTTTGATATTATTAAAAGAGGTGCCGAACTTTTTGATGAACTTGTAATAGCAATTGGAGTTAATGCTGAAAAAAAATATATGTTCTCTCTTGAAGAACGCGTTTCTTTTATAGAAGAAGCTTTTAATAATAACCCTAAAATAAGTGTTGTTACTTATCAAGGTTTAACAGTAGATTTCTGTAAAAAAATAGAAGCGCAATTTATTTTACGTGGTTTAAGAAATCCTGCTGATTTTGAATTTGAAAAAGCTATAGCCCATACCAATAAAGTATTAACAGGTATTGACACTGTTTTCTTATTGACTTCTGCTGAAACTTCTTTTATAAGTAGTAGTATAGTCCGCGATGTTATAAGAAACAATGGAGACTATACTACTATGGTACCTTCTAGCGTTAAGAAAAACAACTAATTACATTGATAATAAATCTTGAAGAACACTAACTATTTGTTCTTCATTATCTCCTGGATTTAACATACCGCCATAAAGCGCTTCTATAACAAAAATATCATCTGAATTTAATTCTTCAGCCTGTGATGGTGTAAACAAAACACTACTTTCATCGTTTGAGTGCCCTAAACCTATAGAGTGTAAAATTTCATGCTTTATTGTTGATATTGAAAATGTATCGTTATTTATCCAAATTCTAGCCCTTGTTAATTCATTATTAGAATTTCTAAAACTAGTTGTTATTCCTCTAGAAACTTCATCTGCATTCGGAGAAAAGTCTGGTCTAAGCGTCATTAAATCATTAAAAGTCGCTATATAAACTTCAACATTAGCATCATTTTCTACAGTAGTTAATTCTATATCTAAATTTATTGTGTTTAAATCTTTTAAATCATTCAATAAATCAACAACCACATTCTCATGCTCTATAGTAACATCTCCGCTTAAAAATATTCTAACCGGTGTACCATTACTCCATCTTCTTATTGCTGTATTAGGTTCATCATCACTCTCATCTAAAAGAATATATTTAGCTAAGTCAAATAACCTTAAACGTTCTTCTTCTACAGATAACTCTTCTACAATATTCACTTCATCAGTAAATGCATCATTACTATTTGAATCTTCAACAATATTAACATCTATGCTCTCTGAAGAACACGATACTAATATTAAAAATAACATTAAAAGTTTTACTGTTGTTAACTTTCTCATTTGGTGCTTTTATGGGGGTTAAACGCAGTGCAAAAGTACTACAACATGTAAATTTTGAAAGAATTTACCTTCAATTTTTGATGTATAGAATAATCTTTAACCATTCTATTTGTTTTATAATCAGTTCTTTTTAGAAAATTTTAAGAATAAGCAATAAAAAACGCCCTTTTATAAGAATACAGAAGGGCGTTTTTATCTTAAATAAGATTAAAATATTATTCTAAAGCCTTAGCCATCACATGGTAACGTGGATCATCGATACTTTCTTCTATAACTCCATCAAATTTAGGTGAAGCTTTCCTCATTAAATCTTTACATTCTGTACTTAAATGCTTTAAGGTTATTTGCTTTCCTGCTGCTTCATACTTTTCTACCAGTACAAAAATTGCTTCTAAAGCAGAATGATCTGCTACCTTAGCTTCCACAAAATCTATTTCAACTTTTTCTGGATCACCATTAACATCAAATTTAGAGTTAAAACTTTGTATACTTCCAAAAAACACAGAACCCCAAACATGGTACACCTTAGTACCATCCTCTTTTACACTTCTATTAACACGAACTCTTTTAGAGCTTTCCCATGCAAAAACTAAAGCTGCTATTATAACTCCTGCTATTACCGCTATTGCTAAGTCTACAAATACTGTAATTGTAGATACTGCAATTAACACAAAAGCATCTGAACGTGGTATGCGTTTTAAAATTCGGAAACTACTCCATGCAAAGGTTTCAATAACCATCATGAACATAACTCCTACTAAAGCAGCAATTGGCACCATTTCAATATATGTATCAGCAAAAAGAATAAACGTTAATAAGGTTACTGCCATCATTATTCCTGATAACCTACCACGACCTCCTGAATTTATATTAATCATTGTTTGACCAATCATACCACAACCTGCTGTACCACCAAACAATCCACTTACTATATTTGCAGCTCCTTGAGCTACACATTCTTTATTTCCATTTCCTCTAGTTTCAGTAATTTCATCTACTAAGTTTAATGTCATTAAAGTTTCTATTAAACCAACTGCTGCTGCTAAAGCTGCA
>CAZJGP010000023.1:0-14648 GCA_964545595.1 uncultured Flavobacteriaceae bacterium
TTGTTCAACAATGATAAAAGCAAGCTTTTTTGTTTAGATAAAAAAGTTTTTTTTTCTTAAGGTTTCAAGAATAAGTATATTCTAAATGATTAGGAGGGATTTATATAAGGAGCAATTGATTTTCTTTGTAAGATATTCAAAATATAGCTTAGTTCTATCTCAAAAGAGCTTATAGCAATATTTATTTGTGATAAGTATAGAAGAAGTAAATACAAACAAAGAGTTGATGTATTCAATTAAAATTCTAATGTAAATTTAAGCAGAAGAAGTTAAAATAAAAGCATTTATATAATATTAGAGATAAGGTTATTAAAACTTAGATATAGAATTAGAAGTTTGTTATTACTACAACAATAAAAAAACTCCATCAAAATTTTTTGATGGAGTTTTTTATTACTTGTAAAATAATGGAAATAATAATTATTTAACCATTAAAGTGTATTGTGGTGTAGGGTTTAATGGGCAAAAATACACATATTCTCCTTTTGTTAAAACAACTTTATTTGTTTTAGACGTACTGTTTGTAGCAACAGGAGCTGTTACGTATGCAGCTTTAATATGGTTTTCAGGCTCAGTTTTTCCTTTTGGAGCAAGTACAAAACCTACTTCATGATCTACATTGTTATTTGCAATTTCAAAAACATAAGTACCTTCATCAAGAGTAAGTTCTTTTTGTGTAAACTCACCATCAGTTTGCTCTAAAGAGATAGTTTGTACTTTAGCTATTTCTTTAACCTCTTTAACTTCTTCAACAACTTTAGTAACTACTTCTGGTACTTCAGGTGTTTTTACTTCTTGCTTACAAGATGTTAATGTTACAAAACTTACTACTAATAATCCTACTACTTTTTTCATGATATAATTTTATTTAAAATTAGATATAGTTAAATACTATTTTAATAACGCAAAAATGCAATAATATTTTAATTTAATGAATGTAATTATTTCCTTATAGGTTATATATTATTCCCAAGGCTTTAATAAGTTGAGATTTGTTTATAAAATATTCGAAATAAATTACAGATAAATATATGTAAACATTTTAAATAAAAAACATTAAAATTAAATTTAAAACATTTACTATTAGTTATTTATGTTTTTAAGTGTGAAAATAAATAGTGATTATGTAGTATATATAATTCCTTTCAAACTTTTGTTAATACGTATCTTTACAAGATGAAATTGGAATACAATAGTGCAGTAGAAGAAAGTTCTTTTATTTTGACAGATTTTAATTGTGAGCCCGCACAAGAGTTATTGAAAAATCAAAACTATTATAAAATACTGTTATCAAAAAATGATGAATGTTTTGTGAATATAGATGGATATGAAAGTATTTTAAATAAAAATCAAATACTTTTTTGTACAACATTAAATGTTTTAAAAATAGCTAATAATTCAGATTTAATAGCAGTTGTGTTTAATCGTGAGTTTTATTGTATTAGAGATCATGATCATGAGGTATCGTGTGATGGTTTGTCGTTTTTTGGATCATCATTGCCACCTATAATTTCTTTGGATGAAAAAGAGGCAAAAAGCTTTGAAACTATGTTTGCAATTTTTTTAGAGGAATTTGAATATAAAGATCATATTCAAGGAGAAATGTTGCGTATAATGTTAAAGAGATTATTAATTAAGTCTTCTAGATTAATAAAGAAAAAAAGAAATTATATTGAGTTACCTAATAATCAAATTGATTTAATAAGAAAGTTTTATGTTTTGGTAGAACAAAACTTTAAAGAGAAACATAAGGTAGTTGACTATGCAGATATGTTATCTAAGTCTCCAAAAACATTATCAAACTTATTTAAAAAAGAAAATTACCCCTCGCCACTAAAAATTATTAATGACAGAATAATATTAGAGGCTAAACGATTGTTGTTGTTTTCAGAGAAAAATATAGATCAAGTAACTCATGAACTAGGGTATAAAGAAGGGGGGCATTTTTCAAAATTTTTTAAAAAACATTGTTCTTTTTCTCCTAAAAAATTTAAAGAAGAGTATATGAAAAAAGGCTATCTAAAGTAATTTAAATAGCCTTTTAATTGGGGTAGTAATATTATCAATTTATTATTTTTACTAATAAGCTTATTAATAATACTACAAATATATTTAAGTGTTCGTTTAACAGTGGCACATGTGTTTCCTTTAAGTTTGTATATTATTCCCGTAAGTGTGTTAAAATTATGTTATAGTGTTTTTTCAGCAGTAGCTCCAATAAAACAATCAATAAAATTATTATTTCCAGCTGCATTAACATGGTAATGATAACCTCTGGTATTATCATAATGACCTCTACAATCATCTAAGTTATCAGGCTCTTTATTATTTAATAGGGCATATAAACCATACCCATCCATAGCATATAGCATAATCAATCATTGGAGCATGAGCATCGTGTTGGTGTATTTTTTCGCTAACTCCAGTAGAAGCATGGTAATGATAACTAGAGTCTAAGTTTATATGTCCACCAGCATGATCAATAGGAAGAATGGTATACCCTTTTTAAATTATATGTAATGGTGCTGGTGTGTCAAAAATTACACCATTAAAAGCAATACCTCTAGGGGTAGGGCCAGCACCTTTTGGTGGTCCATCAGGTTTTTCTTCTCCTTTTGGTGGTCCACCATTACCTTTATTTGGAGGAGGTCCCATTTTTAAACTAATTGGTGTATCTAATTTAACAGGTGTAATAGGTATAATAAATGTTTTTGTTAAACTAGATACATATTCAGGTAGGCATTCAATACAAAAATTTTCAAATTCATCTACAAGTTTTGCTCCAGAAAGTTGTTTACATTGCTCTTCTGTTTTTATTTTAAAATAGTACCGTTTTCATCATATAAAGTCCATTTTCCGTCCTTATATAAAGAAGAAAGCCCTTTAATAAAACTACCATCTACTTCGCATAATTTTCCGTCTTTAAACCAAAAACCTCCTTTTTCGACTCCATTAGTAACATTATCAGGACACCAAGGTCCTATTTTATGATCGCTAGGAATGCTTTTAGTTGTAATTTCGTAACACTGTGTTTTTGTGCATTACTTAATGTACAATCAACAGTTTTTATACTAAAACCTTTATCATTAGTTAAAAATAAAGAGGAGTATTCAGGTTTAATAATTTTATTAAGCGCACTTTTACAAGAATATAAAAGCGTAGTTATAGAAATAATAAGAATTAAATTTTGTAAAATTATTTTCATAATAATAACAATAGAAAGCTAGTTTTTATGTAGATTAAAAATTTATTGTTTAATGTGTTGTTTGTTAGTTTTTTATGTGTTATTAAAAATAAAAAAATGAATTTTAGATCTTGTTTAATTTTAACCCTTAATTTTTTATTTTTTTTTATTTCCTGTAAAGAAAAAATGAAAACAAAAAAAGTAATAATTGCTAAAAAAGTTGAAGTAGTTAAAGAGGTTGTAAAAGTGAAACCTAAACAAGAAAAAAAACTTAAAAGCTTTAACGGAATTAATGATTCAACATTTATTAGGTTAATAGATTTTAGTAAAGATTTTGCTTATGATATGCGTTATGCTACAAAAAATAATTTTTTAAAAGAACAGGTATACGAGTGTGCTGAATGTTATACACGCGTAAATACAGCAAAGGCTTTAATAGCTGTTAATAATGAGTTTTTAAAAAATGGAGTGAAAATTAAGTTTTTTGATTGTTATAGACCGAACTCTGTACAGTATAAAATGTGGAAAATTAAGCCTAATCCGCAATATGTAGCTAACCCAAAAAAAGGATCTGTTCATAATAGAGGGGGAGCTGTAGATATTACTTTAGAAACTGTAGACGGAAAAGAATTAGATATGGGTACTGATTTTGATTTTTTTGGATGGAAGGCTTATCATGATAATTATAATTTACCAGACAATGTTTTAAAAAACAGAAAGCTTCTTAAAACAACTATGGAAAAACATGGGTTTAAATCGGTAAGATCTGAATGGTGGCACTATAACCTTTCTTCAGCTTACCGATATAAAGTTGCAAATTTTACATGGGATTGTAAATAATATTCTTAATTAATAGAAGCCATTAATTCTTCTTCATTACTTAATCCTCCAGAAAAATTGATAGCAGTTTCTATTAAAGCTAAATGCGAATAAGCTTGTGGAAAATTACCTAATAAGCGTTTTGATTTAAAATCAATATCTTCACTAAATAATCCTAAATGGTTGCTATAAGTTAACAATTGGTCAAAATAAGCTTTTGCTTTTTTATGTTCACCAATTTTATATAAACTATTAATCATCCAAAAGGTGCATATGGTAAAAGAAGAAGAAGGTAAACCAAAATCGTCTTTGTTTTTATAACGATACATTAAACCATCATTACATAATTCTCTTTCTGTAGCTTGTACAGTCGAAATAAATCGTGGATCTTTAGCTTCAATAAATCCATAGCTCTCCATTAACAAGGTCGACGCATCTAAATCTTTAGAGCCATAAGACTGTGTATAAGCATTAACGTCTTCATTCCAAGCATTATCATAGATGTCTTTATGGATTTCAGCTCTTAAATTAATCCATTTATCATGGGCAGCTTCTTTGCCTATTAGTTTTGCTATTTTTATAGCTCTATCTACGGCTACCCAACATAATAATTTAGAGAATGTAAAATGGCGTTCTTCGGTTCTAAACTCCCAAATACCTTTGTCTGCTTTTTTCCAATTGTCTTTAACAATAGTAACGATACTTTTACTTAAAGTCCATAGCTCTTCGCTATTACAAAGTGTATTATTAAACTCTACAAATTGTTGGTAAATAACATCCATTAAAATACCATAGATATCATTTTGTTTTTGCTCATAAGCGGCATTACCAACACGTACTGGAGCAGAACCTTTGTAACCTTCAAGGTGATCTAAAATTTCTTCAGTTAATTTTTTTTCACCGTTAATACCATACATAATCTGGATTTTTTCATCCTTTATAGGTACTACACTTATAATGAATTCTAAAAATCGTTTTGCTACTCTAGAGTGCCCTAAGCCTGCTATAACTTTTATAACCATAGAGGCATCTCGAATCCAGCAAAAGCGATAATCCCAATTACGAACCTCACCAATAGTTTCGGGTAATGATGTGGTAGCGGCAGCCAAAACAGCTCCTGATTTTTCATAACTTAATAGCTTTAGCATTAAGGCACTTCGTAAAATTTCTTTATTGTAATGCTTGTATTTAGTAGTTTTTTCGCACCAGTTTAACCAATAAACACGGGTACGTTGTAGTTTTAAGTATTCTCGGTCAATAGATTGTTTTAATAGTTTTTCATGGTAGCTAATTAAAAAATAACCATTGTCTTTAGTAAGTGTTATTTCATCTCCATTTAAAATACTTTTGTTGTTAAAACTAGTGTATAAAAATAACGAGTCGTATGAATCTTCGTTATAAGTTGATTTAATATAATCTTCTTTAGTATGTGTTACGGTATTACCTTTAGCATAATTTAATTTAGGGTTGTATAAAACCTTAAATTTAGGAGTCCCTTTTATATGGTTTACATAACGAACAATATCTGGTGGGGTATAATAAGTTTTATCATCTTCTTGATAACGAGGCATAAAATCAATAAACTCAAAGGCATCAGTTCCGTTATTCCATTCGGTAACCAATATATTAGTTGATGCTATATATTTTTGAGATATTTTATAATTTTCTGTTGTTATAATCTCAAAACTACCACCTTTATTTTCATCAAGTATTTTAGCAAATACAGAGCTCGAATCAAAATTAGGTAGGCAAGACCATTCTAAGCTACCTGTTTTTGAAATTAATGCTGCACTCTGACAGTTTCCAATGATTCCGTAATCCAAATTATTCATAGTAAAAAAATATTTTCATTTGCTTAATACAGCGTTCTAATTTTATGTAATTTAACTAAATTCAAATTAGTGAATGACTTAAAATCAAGTAGATGTCTAAAACTATCATAATCTCAAATAGATTACCTATACAATTAGAAATTGATAAAAATGAAATAAAAGCAACACCAAGTATTGGCGGATTGGCAACAGGAATGAAATCGGTGCATAGAGACGGTAATGGAATTTGGATAGGTTGGAGTGGTCTAAATAATGAAGAATTAACACCAGATCTACAAAAGAAAATAGATTTTGAGTTAGAAAAGCAACAATGTAAGTCTGTAAACTTATCTAAAGAAGAAGTAGATGGGTTTTATTATGGTTTTAGTAATAAAACAATATGGCCTTTATTTCATTATTTTATGGAATATGCCGAGTTTGATACTAATGACTGGGAAACTTATAAAAAGGTTAATGCAAAATTTGCTGACAAGGTATTAGAGAATATTGAAGAAGGAGATTCGGTTTGGATTCATGATTACCAATTATTGTTATTACCGCAATACATAAAAGAAAAAAGACCCGATATATGTGTTGGATTCTTTTTACATATACCTTTTCCTTCATTTGAGGTTTTTAGAACTTTGCCATGGAGAGAGGAATTATTGGAAGGTATGCTTGGAGCCGACTTGTTAGGTTTTCATACCTATGAATACGAAAGACATTTTTTAAGTTCTGTACAACGTATTTTAGGATACAACTCTAATTTTAATAATATAATTTTAGAGGATAGAGAGGTAAAAGTAGATTCTTTTCCGATGGGAATTGATTATGAGAAATTTTCTACCTCGGCAAAGCTAAATAAGCATTTAAGTGAGAAAGATAAAAGTAATATTCAGATAGAAATTGATAGACACTTAAATAATGATGACGATGATACCAAATTAATATTAAGTATTGATAGGTTAGATTATACTAAAGGTATTCCGAATAGATTATTGGCATTTGAATATTTTTTAGAAAAATATCCAGAATATAAAGGTAAGGTAAGGTTAGTAATGTTAGCAGTACCATCGCGTTCCAATGTGCCACAATATAAACTACTAAAAAATGAAGTAGACCAGTTGGTAGGTCGTATAAATGGTAAATATTCAGAAATTAACTGGACACCAATATGGTATTTTTATAGATCGTTACCATATGATAATTTAATTGATTTGTATACATCATGTGATATTGCTTTACTTACTCCTTTACGCGATGGTATGAACTTAGTAGCTAAAGAATATATAGCTTGTAGAGAAGATCAAACCGGAGTTTTAATTTTAAGTGAAATGACAGGAGCTTCTCAAGAAATGAGTGAATCTTTATTAATAAACCCTAACGATTTTCAAAAAGTAGCTGATACTTTAAAACAGGCAATCGAGATGCCTAAAGAAGAGCAAATATCTAGAAATAAAACGTTGCAAAAACGCTTACAACGCTATAATGTAGATCGATGGGCTAAAGATTTTATGGAAGCATTAAAAGGAACTTCAGAACTTAATGAAGTTGAAAAAATTAAAAAACTAAATTTTAAACGAAAAGAAAAATTAATAGACTCTTTTAAGAAAGCTGAAAAAAGAATTTTGTTTTTTGATTATGATGGAACCTTAGCTCCATTTGAAAAATTACCAGAAAATGCAAGACCTACACCAGAGTTGTTTGAAGTTTTAGATAAGATTGATAATGATGAAAACACAGATTTAGTACTTATTACCGGTCGCGATAAAGAGACCTTTAATAAATGGTTTGGGCATAAAAATTATAAATTAATAACGGAACACGGTGCTTGGTTTAAGGATCGTGATAAAGATTGGATAATGTTAGAAGCACTTACTAATAATTGGTTTGGAGCAATTTTGCCAATATTAGAAAGTTTTATGGATAGAACTCCGGGGGCTTTAATTGAAGAAAAAGTGTATTCATTAGCTTGGCACTATCGTAATTCAGATCCTGATTTAGGGCAACGAAGGGCAAATCAATTAGTCTCTACAATAGAAGGGTTAATATCTAATCATAATCTAGAAATACTTGAAGGAGATAAAGTTATTGAAATAAAAGTAAGTGGAGTTAATAAGGGGCGCTCAGCCAATAAATTATTATTAGGGAAAAACTACGATTTTATTTTTGCTATAGGTGATGATTTAACTGATGAGCATATGTTTGAAGAGTTGCCAGAACAAACATATACCGTAAAAGTAGGGTTAAAGAAAACAGTGGCAAATTACTATGTAGAAGGAACTAAACAAGTAAGAAAGCTATTAGAATGTTTTGCTAAAAAATAAGAGTGTTTTATAAAACACTGATTAATAAAAATACCCATCCAAGTATTAAAAGTAGACCCCCTAAGGGTGTAATTGGACCTAAAAACCTAAGTTTTTTATCTTTAGCACTAGATATAACAAGCCCATAAATACTGAATGAAAATAAAATAATACCTATTGTAAAACACCAATATATAGTTTGTGATACAGTATTAAATGTTAACCCAATAATTAATAAAACAATGGCATGATACATTTGATATTTAACACCAGTTTCAAAACTTTTTAATTGCTCTTCGGATAATATCTTTTTTAGAGCATGTGCTCCAAAAGCACCAAAAATTACAGAAAGCATTCCAAAAATAGTTGCTGTTATGGTTGTTATTTGTGGTGTCATTTTTTTAGTTTTTATATTATAAAACAAATAAAGCATAAACAATTAAGTTTATGCTTTATTGATATTATTTTTTGCTCCATTCAAATTTTTGAAAAGGTGCATCTACAGGAGTTTCTGCAATGTGGTTAGTGTAGTTACTCATAACTTTTTGTGCAACACCAACAACAATTTCTAGAACTTGTTTTTGACCATATCCTACAGCATAGAAAGCTTCTAATTCTGCATCACTAATATTACCTCTGTTTCTAACAATACTTAAAGTAGTTTCTTTTAAAACTTGTAATTTGTTATCGGCAATAGGGGTGTCGTTTCTTAAAGCTTCAATTAAATCAGCATTAATTTCCATCATGTGCGCAATAGCAGTATGTGCAGGTACACAATAATGGCATTCGTGCTCTACGTTAATAGACTGCCAAACTACTGTAAGTTCTTCAGCGTTAAATGATGTGTTTTGGAAAAGAGTATGTAATGTTTTGTATGCTTCTAATGCTTCAGGAGATTCAGCAAATACACCATGTAAGTTTGGTAACATTCCAAAAGCTTTAACAGACCCTTCTAATGATGCTTTGCTCTCTTGTGGAGCAGATTCAATGGTATGAATTTTTAATGTACTCATGCTATTTGTATTTATTATTTAATTCTAAAAATGATTATTATGTATTTAGATATTTCTAAATATGTTTTTTATATAATTTGTTGTTTGCTCTTTATTAAAAATTTTAGAAGCATTTGCTAAACCAAAAATTGATATAACTAAAAAGTCAGCCTGTTCATTTATTAAAGCTTCTGTTTTGTTTGAATTTTGCTTTAATTTTTCAGCAAAAACATCCTTAATTTCTTTAAGGAAATTAGAAAGCATAGTTTTTATATCTTCATCAGTATTATTCCCAATTTCATTAACCGAATTAGTAACTAAACAACCTTTACCAAGTTTTGGACCTTTGCTAAAAACTATAAAGTCATTAAAATAAATTTCTATGTCTTTAACACCATTGTTAGAGCTTCTTAATTTTTGAATAAGAACATTTAATTTCTCTTTATAACAATTTAAGCTTTCAGTAAAAACGCCATCTTTATTTTTAAAACTAGCATATATTGAAAACTTATTAATGCCCATTTCTTTTTCAAGCATTTGCATAGAAGTAGCTTCGTATCCATTTTTCCAAAATAAATGCATAGCTTTTTCTATTACTTCAGTTTCATTATATTTTTTAATTCTAGCCACTAATTTTGTTTCATACAAAACTAAACGACTGGTTAGTTATTAAAAATTTTTTATGAAATTTTTAATAAAATTATTTTTTGATGGCTTACATTATATTAGGTTATTGAACCTAAATCACTATCGATTACCTATATTTGAAACAAATAATTAGTTTCAATTATTTTACATAAAAATTTCAAAAATGCTTCAAGTTTTAGAGAGTTGGATAATTGATAATGGTATAGAATCTTCTATCGCAAACATTTTATCAAGAGGAATAATTTTCTTCGTAATAATAATTTTTAGCTTAATTGCTTACTGGGTAGCTAAGCGTTTTATATTAAAAATTGTAACTACAATTGTTAGTAAAACAGCGACCAGTTGGGATGATGTTTTACTTAAAAAGAAAGTATTTAACCGGTTAGCATATTTAGCACCAGCAGTAGTATTGTATACAATGTTTTCAATACCCTTTGAAGGTTATAGTATGTTAATTACAGTTTTAAATGGAGCTGTGTTAATTTATATGATTGCAATTATAGTTTTAGCAATTAACGCTTTTTTAAATGCAGCTTTGGCTATTTATGATACCTACGAGGTTTCTAGTAGAATACCTATAAAAGGGTTTATTCAGGTATTTAAAATTATTATTTTTTTTACATGCGGAATATTTGTTATTTCAATTGTAATAGATAAAACACCTATATATTTATTTAGTAGTTTAGGAGCATTAACGGCAGTGTTAATGTTTGTTTTTAAAGATTCTATTTTAGGTTTTATTGCCGGAATTCAATTGTCAGCTAATCAAATGGTAGCAGAAGGTGATTGGATTTCAATGCCTAAATATGGAGCCGACGGTAATATTTTAGAAATTGCTTTAACTACTGTAAAAGTGCAAAATTGGGATAAAACCATTACTACAATTCCGACCTATGCTTTAATAACTGAATCGTTTAAAAACTGGCGTGGAATGTCAGAATCTGAAGGAAGAAGAATTAAACGTTCTATTAGTTTAGATATGAATACAGTTAAGTTTTGTACGGAAGAAATGTTAGAGAGATATAGTAAAATACAATATATATCAGATTATATAAAGGATAAAAAACAAGAATTACAACAGATAAATATAGAGAAGCAGGTAGATAATTCGAGCTTAGTAAATGGTAAGCGAATGACAAATATTGGAACGTTTAGAGCTTATGTAGATGCTTATTTAAAAAACAATCCAATGATTCATAAAGAAATGACTTTATTGGTTAGGCAACTTGCACCAACTGAAAACGGAATTCCGATAGAGTTATATGTTTTTAGTAAAGATAAAGTTTGGGCAAATTACGAAGCTATTCAGGCAAATATTTTTGACCATATTTTAGCAGTAATACCTGAGTTTGATTTACAAGTTTTTCAGGCTCCTACTGGTAATGATTTTAATAAATTAGTGAACTAGACAGTGTGAAATACTTTAATTAAAAAACTTTAAAAATGATAAAAAAAGTAGCTCTTATTTGTGGTGTTTTTATGTTGGTTGCTTTTATCTCAACAACGAAATTTCAAAATTTAGTTGTAGAAAAGTTAGATAATTATACTAAAAATGAATTTCCTGAAAAAATATATATAGATACTGATAAACCTTATTATACTGCTGGTAATGATATTTGGTTTTCAGCATATTTAATTAACGGAATTACCCATGAAAAATCTTCAAAAAGTAATGTGGTATATGTAGAATTAATTAATGATAAAGATTCTATAGTTGCGCAACGTAAGCTATATACTAATGATATTAGTGTAGCAGGAGATTTTAAAACAGATTCTAGTTGGGATTCGGGTAAATATTTGTTACGAGGGTATACTAACTATATGCGTAATAATAATCCTGACTATTTCTTTAAAAAAGAAATTCCTATTTGGAATTTAAAGACAGATGAAAAGTTAAATATAAAAGGGCAAAACCTTTTAACAGAAACGAAAGTAGGTTTAAACAATAATAATGCTAAAATTAATTTTTACCCTGAAGGAGGATATTTAGTTGAAGGAATACAATCTAGAGTAGCTATAAAAGTAAGTAATGCATTAGCAGAAAACACTTCAGGAATTGTTAAAGATTCAGATAATAAAACTATAAGCGCTTTTAAAACATATAAGTTTGGTTTAGGCTCTTTAATGCTTAAGCCAGAACCTAATAAAAAATATTTTGCAATTATAAAAGTTAATGATGTCGAAGAAAAATATGAATTACCCAAAGCATTACCTCAAGGGTTTAATTTAAATATCCAGAATTACGGAAAAGAAATTGTTTTAAAGGCAACATCTACTACACCTATAGGTCTATTAAATACTTTTTTAGTAATACACCAACGCGGAAAAATAGTATTTCAAAAATTAATAGATAGTTCAAAAGATAAATTAACAATTAAATTAAATACACAAGAGTTAAGTACCGGTGTTACTCATGTTACTTTATTTAATAATAATGGTAAACCTGTTTGTGAGCGTTTGGTATTTATTCAAAATTCTAACAACAATGTTGTTTTAGATATTAATAAAAATAATAAAACTCCAGGTGTTCGAGATAAGGTTGTATTAACATTAGATTTAAAAGATAAAATAGGGAATCCATTATCTGGGAATTTATCTTTAGCCATTAACGATTTAGAAACGGTTCAAAAAAGTAATAAAGAAGATAATATAGAAACTTATTTATTATTAAATTCTGATTTGCGAGGAGAAATAGAAAATCCAGGATATTTTTTTGAAAAGACAAATGAATCTAAACGCAAATTTTTCTTAGACTTAGTAATGCTTACTAATGGATGGAGTAGGTTTAAATGGCAAAATATATTGTATAATCCACCTAGAAATAAAAATCGTTTTGAAATAGAAAAAGGAGTATACATATCAGGGCAAACACAAGATTTAAAAGATCGTTCTAATTTTATTTCTGCCCCAACTCGTATAACTTTTTTAAAAGAAATTCCTCCTTATCAAGAGTTAAGTAAATCAAATGAAAATGGTCAATTTAAGTTTGGGCCTTATGTTTTACATGATTCGGTATCGGTTATTGTAGAATCTAGGGTTAAAGATTTTAAAAGTAAATCTAGAAAAAACTCTAGAGTTCATATTTCTATACGTAAAAATATTTATAAGAACCCTATTGTTAAAAGGAAACAACTTTTAAAGAATACTAACAATATAAAAACGGCAGAAAGTTTTATAGAGTTATCAAAGAAAATTTATGATCTTGATACAACATCAGCTAAAAATTCACAGCGTTTAAAAGAAGTAGTAATAAAAGTTAAGAAAGAAAGAGAAATAGAGGTTAGAAATAAAACTTTAGATAGTCTTACGGACTATGGTTCTCCTTCTCGTAGGTTAGATATTAGTAATATAGCAGGAGGCGAAAGTTTATCGTTTTCTAGTTTATTACGCCGTTTACCTGGGGTGGTAGTAACCAATAATTCAATTATGCTTCGTGGTCGTTCACCAAGAATCTTTTTAGATGATTTTTTAGTAGAATTTGAAGATGTTATCTCTTTGTCAGGTTCAGATATTGAATTTATTGATTTGTTAACAGGAGCAAATGCGTCATTTTTTAGCGGATCAGCAAATGGTATAATTGTTATTTATTCAAAAATTAACGGAGGAGCTATAAAAAATACAAGTGCTGTTCCTGGTATTATTAATTTTGATTACCAAGGGTTTTATTCGGCAAGAGAGTTCTACGCTCCAGATCATTCTGATAACTTTATTGATTTTACAAAGAAAGATATTAGAACAACATTACACTGGGAGCCTAAAATAATTATTAAAGAAGACTCTAAAGTTGAGGTACCTTTTTATACTAGCGATATTCAAAGTGATTACGCAATAGAAATTGAAGGTATTACAAATTCAGGAATCCCTATTTATCAATATGAAACATTTAGTGTTGAGTAGATTTTAATTATTTTTGAATTTCACTATGAAAGTATGTATTGCCGAAAAACCGAGTGTAGCACGTGAAATTGCTTCTGTATTAGGAGCAAACACTAAACACGATGGTTATTATGAAGGTAATGGTTATGCCGTAACGTATACTTTTGGTCATTTTTGCACCTTATTTGAACCTAATGACTACAAACCACATTGGAAAAGTTGGGACTTGAATAACTTACCGATGTTGCCTGATAAGTTTAAAACGAAAGTAGTAGACAACGAAGGAATTCAGAAACAATTTAATATTGTAAAAAAACTATTCGATAAAGCATCTTTAGTCATTAATTGTGGCGATGCCGGGCAAGAAGGAGAGTTAATACAGCGTTGGGTAATAGATCAAGCAGAATACAAAGGTGAGGTACAACGTTTATGGATTTCATCTTTAACAACCGAAGCTATAAAAGAAGGTTTTCAAAAATTACAACCTTCTGAAAAATACGATAATTTATATTATGCAGGCTTTTCAAGAGCTATAGGTGACTGGCTTTTAGGAATGAATGCTACCCGTTTGTATACGGTTAAACATGGAGGTTATAAACAAATGCTATCTGTTGGTAGAGTGCAAACCCCAACTTTGGCAATGATTGTAAACAGGTATAAAGAAATTGAAAACTTTAAACCACAACCCTATTGGGAATTACAAACCTTGTACAGAGATACCTTGTTTAATTGTGAAAAGGGACGTTTCTTAAAAAAAGAAGAGGGAGAAGCCTTTGCTAAAAAAGTAAAAGAAAGTGATTTTGAAATTACGTCGATTACTAAAAAGAAAGGGAAAGAGTATGCTCCAAAACTTTTTGACTTAACAGGTTTACAAGTGTATTGTAATACTAAGTTCGGCTTTTCAGCAGATGAAACCTTAAAAATAGTTCAGAAGTTATACGAACAAAAAGTAGTTACGTACCCAAGAGTTGATACTACTTTTTTACCAAATGATGTGTATCCAAAAGTACCT
>CAZJGP010000024.1:0-2616 GCA_964545595.1 uncultured Flavobacteriaceae bacterium
AATAGGAGTTTCTCTAATAGCGTTGGCAGCACTAGTGTTAGCTGTTATTGATACTGTGTTTGTATCTTGAGTAACATTGGCAGCATGGTTGTGCGATGGTAATTCTTGCGTAGATAATGTTTTGTTAAAAGCGCCAAATTGTTGCCCTTGTACAATTGTAGGTTGTCCTGGCCCAGTACCTACTCCAACAGCAGTTCTTCCTCGCAGGTCTGGTAAAGCAAAAGTTGAACGCCCATCACCACCATACATGGTTCCTAAAAGAGAAAATAAAGCTTGGTTTTCACTTATGAGTAATAATTGCCCTTCGCAGAAAGCCCACCCGCGTGGAGCAAAATTACCTGCAAACATTTTTACTTCGCCAATAAGTCCTTCTTGTTGGGCATTTATAGTTGTATTGCAAAATACAGATGTAAAGAATAATAATGTAATAATTTTTTTCATAATACTAGATTTTAAAGTTAGGTTTTTAGTAAAAGTATTACGGAAAGCATTAGAAAAATATTACAAAATATTACAAGGTTTTGGATATAGGTATTATGGTTGGTTGTTGTTATTTTGATTGTTAAATTGTTAATAATAAGTGTTTTTAGGTAAAATAAGTGTCGTTTTGTTGAGTCTAGATGTAAAAAAATAAGATTTTTATGTTAAAATTTAAATTATGCGAAAGATTGAATAGGTGTTTCTTTTAGAGGTAGATATTTTGTTTTGTGTATATGTGTTAAGTAGCTGTAATATAGTTTGTTGTGCACTTAACTTGTAGGATTTTACTCTCTTTTAAGTCTTTAGTTTTTAACAAAAAGGCGGCTTAAATTGTTGAAAACTTACTTTAGTTTTGCGAAATAACAAGCCTGTTATGTAATTCTTATTTTATAATAAGAATATATATTCTTACATTTGAAACCCTTTGGTGACAATGGTTTGCAGGCTTAGTTGCATTTAATAAATTTCGAAAACGATGTAATTGTAGATTGTGTAAATTAATAAAATTGTGGTCAAAGTAATAGTGAAAAAATAATACACTCGTAATCAATATTGTATGTTTAATATAAAAAAGAACTTTACTTTTTTTAAGTTAATGTCAACAATAGTTTTTTTGGCATTGTCTTTTGCAATAAATGCACAAGAACATCCTAGTTTAATTTTAACAAAAAAAGGAGTTGCTGAAATTAGAGCTCAATTAGGTAATATTCCTCTTTTTGATAAAACGCTTGAGAAAATTAAAGAAGAAATTGATGCAGAAATAACTTCAGGAATTGAAGTTCCTATTCCTAAAGATTATTCAGGAGGGTATACACATGCACGCCACAAGCGTAATTTTGTAGTTCTGCAAAAAGCAGGTGCTTTATATCAAATATTACAAGATGAAAAATATGCTGAGTATGTTAAAGATATGCTTATGCAATATGAGGTAATGTATAAAACATTACCAGTACACCCTAAGACACGTTCGTATGCAAGAGGTAAATTGTTCTGGCAGTGTTTAAATGATTCTAATTGGTTGGTATATGTTAGTCAGGCATATGACTGTGTGTATAATTATTTATCTAAAGAGGAACGTGAGAAGTTAGAAAAGAATTTGTTTAGACCGTTTGCAGATTATATTTCTGTAGGTAACCCTCAATTTTATAATAGAGTACATAATCATAGTACTTGGGGTAATGCTGCAGTAGGTATGATTGGTTTAGTTATGAATGATCAAGAACTTATTGATCGTGCATTATATGGTATTAAAGGTTTGGAAATTGATAAGACAGCAAAAGATAATGATGGTGGTTTTATTAATAAAGATGGTAAAGCAGGTTTCTTAGCCAATATTGAAGAGCCTTTTTCTCCTGACGGTTATTATAATGAAGGCCCGTATTATCAGCGTTATGCTATGTATCCTTTTTTAATTTTTGCAGAAGGATTGCATAATGTTAAGCCAGATCTTAAAATATTTGAATATAAAGATGGAGTTCTTTTGAAATCAATAAACGCACTTTTAAATTTATCCGATGCCGATGGAGATTTCTTTCCATTAAATGATGGTCAAAAAGGTATGTCTTATTATACTGCTGCACTGGTAACAGCAGTAGATATTTCTTATAAATATGGAGAGCAGGATCCTGGTTTGTTAAGTATAGCAAAAGAACAGAATCGAGTTTTGTTAGATGATTCAGGATTAGCTGTTGCTCTTGGTGTTAAAGAAGGTAAAGTAAAACCTTTTGATAAAAAATCTATCAATTTGTCTGACGGACCAAAAGGAAAGCAGGGAGGAGTAGGTATTTTAAGAAATGAAGATATGGAGCTTGTTTTTAAATACGCATCGCAAGGTTCAAGTCATGGTCACTATGATAAATTATCTTATTCTTTTCATGAAAATGGAGAAGAAGTTCTTCAGGATTATGGTTTGTCTCGTTTTGTAAATATTGAACAAAAAGGTGGTGGGAACTACTTAAAAGAAAATAAAACTTGGGCAAAACAAACTATAGCGCACAATACAATTACACAGAATGAGACTTCGCATTTCAAAGGAAAATATGAAATCGGGAGTAAGCATCACTCAGATTTGGTTTATTTTTCTTCGGAGAATGAAAATATAAAAGTAGTTAGTGGAAAAGAAGTTAATGCATATCC
>CAZJGP010000025.1:0-37156 GCA_964545595.1 uncultured Flavobacteriaceae bacterium
GGTTGTTCAAAAACCTGTCGTTCATCACGAAAATAGCTTCTTAACATAAGCTTATAGTTTTCAATACCTACTCTATAGTCTAATTCTCCTTTAATAAATTTTAAAAGAAAGTTAGGTGCATTAAAATCGAACATTCCATAATTATAAACAATGTCTTGTTTTGTTTTAGGATTTTGAACTCGAATTGCAGTGTGTCCAAAAACGGAATAAGACTCTAAACCGGTGTCAAAAGTTAGTAAACTTATTTTAGGAGCGTCTTGTGCTGAACTTACTATGGTAGTAAAAGCAAATAATATTAAAAAAAGTACTTTTTTCAATGTAAATGTTTTTGAGTGGTTACACTTATAAATGTTAAAAACAGGTTATAACCTAAATACTATATTTTATCTTTGCATACGATTTATATACAAAAAGAGCATTGAGGTATTTTATTGAGCTTTCATACAAAGGTACATTTTTTCATGGTTGGCAAATACAACCAAATGCAGTTTCGGTACAAGAAACTTTAGAAAAAGCATTGTCTCTTATTTTACGAGAAAAAATAGGAGTTGTTGGTGCAGGTAGAACTGATGCAGGAGTACACGCAAAACATATTGTAGCTCATTTTGAAACAGAAAAGGAATTTGATTTAGAAAAAATGATTTTTAAATTAAACTCTGTTTTGCCTGAAACGGTAGCTATAAAACGTATTTGTAAAGTTACAGCTAATGCTCATGCTCGTTTTGATGCATTAACAAGAGCTTATGAATATAGAATTGTAAGACAGAAAAATCCTTTTGAAACCGAAAGTGCTTATTTTTTAAAAGGCAAGTTAGATGTTGAGGCAATGAATTCTGCCGCGGCGGAATTGTTAAATTATACCAATTTTAAGTGTTTTAGTAAATCTAAAACAGATGTAAAAACCTATAATTGTACTATGTTTTATGCCTATTGGGAAGAAAAAGATAATGTGCTTACTTTTCATGTTTCGGCAAATCGTTTTTTACGCAACATGGTAAGAGCAATAGTTGGAACATTGATTGATATAGGTATAGGTAAATTACAAGTAGACGATATTCATAAAATTTTAGCTTCTCAAAATAGAAGTGAGGCAGGGTATTCAGTACCAGCAAAAGGTTTATATTTAACTAATGTTACATACCCTAAAACTATTTATATAACTAATGAGTAAAGGCGAAAACCCATACGACCTAAGCGTGTTAAAAAAGCTGGTTAGTTATACAAAACCATATCGTTCGATATTTGTTTTGGTATCAGTAACATCAATATTAACTTCAGCTTTTGCAGTAGCAAGGCCTTATTTTCTGCAAAAAGCAACTGATTTAGGTATTTTAACAAAGAATCAAGAAGTGCTTTTTACATATATTGTATTAATGCTTTTAATGTTAGTGTTAGAAGTAACTACGCAATTAATCTTTGTGTATTTTGCTAATTGGTTGGGACAACATGTAGTACGAGATTTAAGAAAAATATTGTTTAAACGTATGTTGGGTTTTCAAATGAAATATTTTGATAATTCTGCAGTAGGACGTTTAGTAACAAGAGCAGTAAGTGATATCGAAAAAATTGCTGAAATTTTTGGTCAAGGGTTGTTTTTAATAATAAGTGACCTTATAAAAATGGTTGGTATTATATTGTTTATGCTTTATAAAAGCTGGGAGCTTACTTTTATAGTGTTTGCAGTATTACCATTAATAGTTTATGCAACAAGAATTTTTCATAAAAAGACAAAAGTAGCTTTTGAAAATGTACGTACGGAGGTTTCTAATTTAAACACATTTGTTCAAGAGCATATTTCCGGAATGAAAATAGTACAACTTTTTGCTCGTGAAGAAACAGAGTTTGAAAAGTTTAAAACAATAAATGGTCGCCATAAAGATGCATGGGTTAAAACAGTTTGGTATAACTCTATATTTTTTCCGATAGCAGAACTATCTAGTTCTATAACTATAGGTTTTTTAGTTTGGTACGGTGGTTTAAAAAGTATAGATAATCAAGCTTTAAGTTTAGGTTTAGTTATAATGTTTATTCAACTTACTAATATGTTGTTTAGGCCGTTGCGTCAAATAGCAGATAAGTTTAATACATTACAAATGGGAATGGTGGCAGCTAAACGTGTTTTTAAAGTATTAGAAACAGATGATTCTATAGAAGAAAATATTACAGAGACTCTGTCTAGTGTTAAAGGTGATATAGAGTTTAAGGATGTTCGTTTTAGTTACATTGAAAGAGAAGAGGTTTTAAAAGGAATTTCATTAAAAGTAACCGAAGGTCAAACAGTAGCTATTGTTGGAGCAACAGGAGCAGGAAAATCTACTATTGTAAACCTGTTAAATCGTTTTTATGATATAGATTCGGGTCATATTTATATTGATGCTATAGATATAAAAACAGTAGGGTTAGCAGACCTTAGAAAGCATATAGCTATTGTGTTACAAGATGTTTTCTTGTTTGCAGATACTGTTCTACAAAATATAACTTTAGGTAATACTGATATATCAAGAGAGCAAGTAATTGCTGCGGCAAAAGAAATTGGGGTTCACGATTTTATTTGCCAGTTACCAGGTAATTATGATTATAATGTTAAGGAAAGAGGAGGAATGCTTTCTTCAGGTCAACGACAATTAATATCTTTTTTAAGAGCTTATGTAACACAACCAAGTATTTTAGTGTTAGATGAAGCTACATCTTCGGTAGATAGTTATAGTGAGCAATTAATACAAAACGCTACGGATAAAATTACAAAGAATAGAACTTCTATAGTTATAGCACACCGTTTAGCAACCATTAAAAAAGCCGATATAATATTGGTAATGGATAATGGTAAAATAGTAGAAAGAGGTACGCATCAAGAATTGCTTAGTAAAGTAGATGGGTATTATAGAAAGTTACATGATGTACAGTTTGCAGAACAAGAAATAGTACATTAATTAAAGAAATAAGTTTATGTTAGGATTAAAGTTAGCAACAGACCCTCGTTGGGCTAATTTAGTAGAAACCAATATTGAAGAAATTTTGACAGATCATGCTTGGTGCGAACAAAAAGCAGCTACTAATGCTATGAAGATTATTTCTCAGAATCCGGAACTTACTGATTTGGTTTCTGAAATGTTATTACTTGCGCAAGAAGAGGTGGAGCATTTTAAAATGGTGCATGATATTATTAAAAAGCGTGGATATACGTTAGGGCGAGAGAAGAAAGATAGTTATGTAAATGAATTATTTAAAGCTCGTATAAAAGGTGGTAACCGTCAGCAAAGTTTAATTGACAGGTTGTTATTTTCTGCAATGATAGAAGCGCGTAGTTGTGAGCGTTTTAGAGTGCTTTCGGAAAATATTAAAGATGAAGAATTATCTAAGTTTTATCATGAACTAATGGTAAGTGAAGCAGGACACTATACTACATTTTTAGGTTTTGCTCGTAAATATGCTGGAGATATTGATGTGGATAAGCAATGGAAAGAGTTACTTGTTAAAGAAGCAGAAATTATTAAAAACTATGGTAAATCATCAACAATTCATGGTTAACGGCATTTAATAAAAAATTAAGCTAAATCTTCAGTAATTTTCTGAATCAATTCTTTAAGGCTACTATATTCAATAAACTCACCATTATTAATATAAGAAATTCGTCCATTTTCTTCACTAACAACAATTGCTAAGGCATCTGTTTTTTGCGTAATACTTACGGCAGCTCTATGGCGTAGCCCAAAACGTAAAGGTATTTTTATGTCGCTAGATACAGGTAAAATAACACGAGTTGCTGTTATTACATTGTCTTCAATAAGCATAGCGCCATCGTGTAAAGGGCTGTTTTTGTAAAAAATGCTTTCTATTATTGGTGCATTTACTTCGTTGTGCATAGTGTCACCTGAGTTTTTTATAAACTCTAAAGTTGTGTGGCGTTTTATAACTATTAATGCTCCTGTGTGTGTAGAGCTCATGTTTTCACAAGCTTTTATTAAGATAGGAATATTAGTAGAAACTTCCTTTTTGGTATTGTCTTTTAAAAACTTTAGTTGTGTAAAAAAACGTTTAGGCGATGTAAAGTTGGTAGAACCAACCATTAATAAAAATTTTCTTATTTCTTGTTGAAAAACAACAATTAAGGCAAACATCCCTACTCCAATAAATTCTCCTAAAACGGTACTAAGCATTAACATGTCTAGTGCTTTGGTTAGTTGCCAAACACCATAAATAATAACAATTCCAATAAAAATATTAATGGCAGCTGTACCACGAACAAGTTTGTAAATGTAATACAGTAATGTAGCTACAAGAACAATATCTATTATATCTAAAAAGCGAAGGTTAATAAAATCCAATGAGTATATGTTTTACGTAAAAATAAACAATTGAATTTAGTTGTCGAATTTAGATAATGCTTGGTGTAATAAAATACACTCTTTAGCTTCTTTTACATCGTGAACACGTAAAATTTTAGATCCTTTTTGTAAAGCAATCATATGCAAAGCTGAGGTTCCATTAAGGGCTTCGATAGCAGATGAGTTTAAGGTTTTATAAATCATAGATTTTCTTGAAATACCAGTAAGTATTGGTATGTCAAGAACTTTTAGTAGTTTTAAATTATTTAATAACTCAAAATTTTGTTCAGTGTTTTTAGAAAAGCCAAAACCAGCATCTATAATAATATCGTTAATGCCTAGTACTCGAGCTTGAGCAATTTTTTCAGAAAAATAAAAAATAACCTCTTGAGTAATATTTTTGTATTCTGTTAATGATTTCATGCTTTGTGGGGTGCCTTTCATATGCATCATTATGTATGGCACTTTGTATTTAGCTACAATTTTAAGCATGTTTTCATCTAAATTACCTGCAGAAATATCATTTATTATAGCAGCCCCATTATCTAGACAAACTTTAGCAACATTACTTCTAAAAGTATCTATAGAAATTAATATAGAAGGGAATTTGTTTTTTAATAAAGTAACAATAGGTGCTACTCTATTAATTTCTTCTTCTTCAGAAATATCAACAGCTCCTGGTCTAGAAGAATAACCACCTAAGTCAATAAAGTCAGCGCCATCAAACAGCATTTTTTCCACTTTAGTGACAATATCTTGTTCGTTTTTTAATTTACCACCGTCGTAAAAAGAGTCCGGAGTAAGGTTTAAAATTCCTAAAATTTTCGGTTCGTCGAGATTAATTAAGTTTCCGTGACAATTTATGGTCATTAAGTCGCTATTTAAGATGTAATTTGAATGCAATTTTATAAATTGCTTGCAGTTATATAACAGAAGACAAATTACAATTTTTTATGCAGAATACTTCGGAACAATATGATGCGGTTATTAATAAATGCAAGACGTTGTTTGATAATAAGATGAAAGATTATGGTTGTGCATGGCGTGTTTTACGATTACCATCATTAACAGATCAAATATTTATTAAAGCACAGCGTATTAGAGGTTTGCAAGAAAATGAAGTTCGTAAGGTCGATGAAGGTCAAGAATCTGAATTTATTGGAATTATTAACTATTCTATAATGGCGTTAATTCAGTTAGATAAAGGAGTAGTTAGTCAGCCTGATTTGAATATGGAAGAAGCTTCCAATTTGTATGAAAAATATATTACAGAAACGAAAAAACTTATGGAGGCTAAGAACCATGATTATGGAGAGGCTTGGCGAGATATGCGTGTGAGTTCATTAACAGATTTAATTATTCAAAAATTACTTCGCGTTAAGCAAATTGAAGATAATAAAGGAAAAACTATAGTAAGTGAAGGTATTGATGCTAATTATCAAGATATGATAAATTATGCAGTGTTTGCCATGATTCATTTATCTTAAAAATAAAATTAGTATGAAGATACTTGTTGGAATTAGTAGAATTTTTGTTGGAATATTTTTTATTATTTCAGGATTTATAAAGTTGAATGATCCGGTTGGGTTTTCGTATAAGTTAAGCGAGTACTTTGGGTCTGATGTTTTAAATCTTGAGTTTTTGCAACCTATTGCTTTAGGAATAGCAATTTTTGTAGTTATTCTTGAAATTATATTAGGTGTGCTTTTAATTATAGCGTACAAAGTAAAGTCTACGCTAGTGCTTCTTTTAGGAATGATTCTGTTTTTTACATTCTTAACATTTTACTCAGCGTATTTTAATAAAGTAACCGATTGTGGTTGTTTTGGAGATGCATTAAAATTTACTCCTTGGGAATCTTTTTGGAAAGATGTTTTCTTGACGGTTTTAATATTAATAGTTACTATAGGTAGAAAGTATTTAACTCCATTCTTTTTTAAGTTTACAAATGTGGTTATAGCTTTTGTTGCTTTCATAGCATGTTTAGGTTATGGTTATCATGTGTTAATGCATTTGCCAGGTATAGATTATAGAGCTTATAAAATAGGAGTTAGTATTGAAGAGGGTATGAGTGTTCCTGAAGGTGCTCCAGAAGCAATATTTGATTATAATTGGAAATTTATAGAAAACGGGCAAGAGAAAGTTATAACTACAACGGGGGCATACCCTAAAACTTCTGGAAAGTTTGTTGGTGTTGATACTGAGATTGTTTCTGAAGGGTATGAACCTCCAATTCATGATTTTTCGATTGAGAGAGATGGAGAAGATTATACTAGTGATATTTTAAGCGAATCGAAAGTAATTATGATTGTAGCTTATAATTTATCAAAATCAGAAAAACAAGGTTTAGAAGCTATTAGTTCTTTTGTGTCTAAAGCTAAAGAGTCGGGGTATAAAGTAATAGGATTGTCAGCATCAAGTTCTGATATGATTGTTGAGGTTAAAAATGATTATGGTTTACCAATCGATTTTTATTTCTGTGATGAAACTGCTTTAAAAACAATGATTCGTTCTAACCCAGGTATTATTCATTTAGAAAAAGGTGTAATTAAAAATAAATTACATTGGAATGATCAAGCTAAATTTAAGTTTTAATTGGGGAATTATATTATACAAAAGATAGGTTATACACTGCTTACTTTGTGGGGAGTTGTAACTGTGGTCTTTTTTCTTTTTAATGTTTTGCCAGGTGATCCTGCTCAAATGATGCTTGGTCAAAATGAAAATGAAGAACAGTTAGCTATAGTTCGTAAAAAATATGGATTCGACTTATCATTGTCTAAACAGTATTTGTTTTATTTAAATGATTTATCGCCTATTTCTATTCATAGTTCTAAAGAAGGTGAAGTAAATTTCTTCTCAAAAAAGAAGTATACAGGTAATATTATATTCCCTTTAGGAGGGAATAATGTTGCATTAAAGTATCCCTATTTACGTGAATCTTTCCAAAAAACAGGAAAAAAAGTAACTGATATTATAGGAGAAACGCTTCCTAATACTGCTGTTTTAGCAGTGTTTTCTATTTTGTTAGCACTTGTTTTAGGTGTTTTTTTAGGAGTTGTTTCGGCAATAAAAAAAGATTCGTGGATAGATAATGTTATTCAGATAATAAGTACACTAGGTATGAGTATGCCATCTTTTTTTAGTGCAATTCTAGTAGCGTGGCTTTTTGGTTTTGTGTGGAATAAATATACAAGTTTACCAATGTCAGGTAGTTTGTATGAATTAGATGATTTTGGAGAAGGTATTCATATAAAATTAAAAAATATTATTCTGCCAGCTTTTGTTTTAGGTATTCGTCCTTTGGCTGTAGTAACTCAATTAATGAGGAACTCGTTGTTAGAGGTTCTTACACAAGATTATATACGAACAGCAAGAGCTAAAGGTTTATCTGAAATTAAAATTATATTTAAACATGCAATTAAAAATGCTTTAAACCCTGTTGTAACTGCAATTTCAGGTTGGTTTGCTTCAATGTTAGCAGGAGCAGTGTTTGTTGAGTATGTTTTTGGGTGGAATGGTATAGGTAAAGAGGTAGTTACAGCTTTAAATACTTCAGATTTGCCAATAGTTATGGGGGTTGTGTTAGTTATAGCTATTTTGTTTATTGTAATCAATATCTTTGTAGATGTTATATATGGTTGGTTAGACCCTAGAATTAAAATTAATAGTTAAAGTCAAATGGGAGTTGCTATGAGAAGAAAGATCGTTGCTGGTAATTGGAAAATGAATAAGAATATTCATGAGACAAAAGCACTAATTCAGGATCTAATAAATGAAAAACAAACTTCAGAAGCTGAAGTTATTGTTTTTCCTTCATTTGTTAACCTTTGTTCAGCTGTTGATTTACTTCAGAATACGAATATAAAAGTAGGTGCGCAAACGGTTAGTCAATACGATAGTGGGGCATATACAGGAGAGGTTTCTTCAGATATGTTATTAAGCGTAGGTGTTAATACAGTTATGATTGGGCATAGTGAACGTAGAGTTCTTTTTGGAGAGTCTACCAAGTTGATTGCTCGTAAAATGTCTGTTGCTATGGAAGATGATATTCAGGTTATTTTTTGTTGCGGAGAAAAATGGAAGCACCGTAAGAGAGGTTTGCATTTTGATAGGGTAGAATATCAACTTAGAGAAGGGTTGTTTAATACACGAGAAGAAAAAATGAAAGATGTTGTAATAGCTTATGAGCCAGTTTGGGCTATAGGTACAGGCCAAACAGCATCTCCAGAGCAAGCTCAAGAAATGCATGCTTTTATAAGAGGTCTAGTAGAAAATAGATATTCTAAAGAAACAGCAGATAGTATTTCAATATTGTATGGTGGTAGCTGTAAGCCAAGTAATGCTGAAGAAATTTTCTCAAAGCCAGATGTTGATGGTGGATTAATAGGTGGAGCAGCTTTAAATGCTAAAGATTTCTTTGGAATAGTTAATGCTATTTAAAATGCATTTTATAACAAACAGATAAACTTTATCAGTAATTTTGTAGCAGCAATTTTAATTGCTGCTTTTTTATTTAATATATTTAATATGACTCCTATTTACATTGGATATAATTTTAAAATATCCCCTTTACAGCCTGCTACTGAGATTTTAATAGCAGAACTAGGTTATGCTGGTTTTGAAAGCTTCGTAGAAACAAGTACAGGTGTAAGTGCTTACATTCAAAAAGACGAATGGTCAAAAGATATTTTAAATGATATCTATGTTTTGAATTCAGATGAGTTTGAGATTTCTTTTGAGTTTGAAGAAATTGAACAGGTAAACTGGAATAAAGAATGGGAAAAGAATTTTGATCCCATTGTAGTTGATGATAAATGTTGTGTTAGAGCACCTTTTCATGAAAAACTTGATGTTGATTATGAAATAGTTATTGAGCCTAAAATGTCATTTGGAACTGGTCATCATGAAACTACTCATATGATGATTCAGCATTTAATGCAAATGAATGTTAAAGGAAAGAAAACCTTAGATATGGGGTGTGGTACTGGTGTTTTGGCAATTTTAGCTGAAATGCGAGGAGCAGAGCCAATTGATGCTATAGATATAGATAATTGGTGTTATTTGAATACCATTGAGAATGTTGAAAGAAATAATTCTCAACAAATTACTGCTTTTGAGGGTGATGCGAGTTTGTTGATTGGTAAAAATTATGATTTGATAATAGCCAATATTAATCGTAATATTTTAATTAATGATATGTCTAAATATGCAAATTGTCTTACTAATGATGGTGATTTGTTGTTAAGTGGTTTTTATTTAGAAGATCTGGATCTAATTAAAGAAACATGTGCTAAATTAGATTTGGTTTATCAGCATAATTTTTTGAGAAATAATTGGGTTGCTGCACATTTTAAAAAAGCTTAATATTAAATTATATTAAAAATGATTTACTTTCAAGGAGATGTAGAGGTTAAGGAAGATATCTTAGTTGATGAAGCTGTTGTTTCTCACAACCATATAGTCTTATTTAATGATGATGTAAATACTTTTGATCATGTTATTGATACATTAATACGTGTTTGCAAGCACGAGCCGTTACAAGCAGAACAATGTGCAATGTTGGTTCATTACAAAGGTAAGTGTACTGTTAAAACAGGAGAGTATAATGAATTGGAGCCTATGTGTACATCTTTGTTAGATGCTGGTTTAAGTGCTGAAATCCAATAGTTTTTACAATACATCTAAGCATTCTTCTAATTTCATTCCTCTAGATCCTTTTACTAAAATTTTAGAATCGTTTATTCTTAATTTTTTTAAATGATCAATTAAATCTTCTGATGTTCTAAATTTTTCAATTTTATTATTTTCTATGCTAGTATTATAAAAATTTTCTCCAGCTAAATATGTTTTTGTTATTATTGAATTTTGAGAAATTTTATTAACAATATTTTGATGTTCTTCTTTAGAGAACTCACCTAATTCAAACATATCTCCTAATATCAATACTTTATTGTGTGTAGTTTTTTCTTTGAAGAAATGATTTAAAGCTACTTCCATGCTTGATGGATTAGCATTATAGGCGTCTAATATTATATTGTTGCTATTATTTGTTTTTATTAATTGAGAACGATTAATTGTAGGGGTGTAATTTTCTATAGCTTTTTTTATGTTTTCAATTTTTATATTAAAATGTAATCCAATTGCTATACTTGCAGCTATGTTTGTGTAATTGTAATCGCCTATTAATTTAGAGGTGATAATTGTATCGTTATATTTTATTTTGACAAATGGATCCGATTCTAAATGAGATATGGCATAACCATCTTTTTCTGTTTGTGAAAATTTTATTTTTTTTAAGTTAATGGCTTTTTTAGAGAGTTTTTCATCTTCACTATTAATAAATATAGTTCCATTCCTGCTTTCTATGTTCTTGTATAGTTCTGTTTTGGCTATTAAGATGTTCTCTTTGCTTCCGAAGCCTTCTAGGTGGGCTTTTCCTATGTTGGTAATGTATCCGTAATTAGGCTCGCTTATTTTGCTTAATAAAGCTATTTCTTTTAAGTGATTTGCTCCCATTTCTACAATGCCTATTTCGGTATTGCTTGTCATACTTAGTAATGTTAAAGGAACCCCTATGTGATTATTTAAATTACCTATTGTTGCCTTTGTTTTGTATTCGGTTTCTAATACTGCGTTTATTAATTCTTTTGTAGTGGTTTTGCCATTACTTCCTGTTAAACCAATTATTTTGATACCTAGGTGTTTTCTATGGTAGTTAGCAAGTTCTTGTAATTTTGTTAAAACGTCTTTTGTTAATATTGTTTGTTCAGCTAAATATTCTTTGTTGTCTATTATAGCATAGCTTGCGCCTTTTTTAACGGCGTTTTGAGCGTATTTATTTCCATCAAAATTCTCTCCTTTTAAAGAGAAAAATAATTGTCCTTCTTTTAGTTTTCTAGTGTCAGTGCAAATACCTGTGCTGTTTAAAAATAATGAATGAAGTTTTTTGATGTCCATGTTTGTTTTAATTATGATGCTTAAAAAAAGCCCTAACTTAAAATTAAGTTAGGGCTTTGGTATTGTGTAATAAGTTGTTTTTAGTTGGTAGGTCTTCTAGGCCCTTTAGCTTTTGATCCTACTCTAGAAACTGCGTTTCTAAATCCAATAAAATCAGTGGCCATATCTTGTGGGAAGTACCTTCTTTGTGCTGGGTCTAACCAGTAAGCTCTATCTTTCCAAGATCCTCCTTTGTAAACTCTAACTTCGTCATCAATTAATGTTCTTCTTTTTGTTGAAGTATCGTATTGACGCTTTAATTTTCCATCTTCAGTTGTTACGCTGTGTGTAGGTGAGTTGTACATTTTCTTAGTGCTACTTCCTTCAATTTCTTCAAAAGCTTCATAGTATCTAGAAGATTTTTTATCTCCATCTCTATAGTTTCTATTATCACTTTGTGAGAAGTTTGTTCTTAAATAAGTTTCATCTTCGTCAATAGCAACTTGCTTAATCTCTCCAGGTAAAGTACGTGCAATTATTTTACCGTTACTTAAAGTGTCGTAAACAACTTCATCAGCGCTTAAAACTACAACAGATCCGTCTTCAGCAATTGCATTTTTAGTATATACGTTACCTCTGTAGTAGTTAAAGTCATTAAAATCATCATCTACTATTGGTCTGTATACATCGTACACCCATTCAGCAACATTTCCTGCCATATCATATAATCCATATGCATTTGGTGGAAAACTTTTAATTTCAGCAGTAATATCAGCTTTATCATCACTCCATCCAGCAATTCCACCGTAATCACCAGAACTTTGTTTGAAGTTAGCTAATTGATCTCCTAATGTTTTTTTATTTCCAGACCTAGTATATTGACCTTTCCAAGGGTATTTTTTACGACCTCTATATATGTTATAGCTTCTAAGTTCTTTTAAACCTAATGCTGCATATTCCCATTCCGCTTCAGAAGGTAATCTGTATTTAGGAGCAAATAAACCTGAATTCTTTTTCATAAACTTCTGGTTGTTAATGCTATCTCCTTCTTGCAGTTTTAATCTTCTTTGAGATTCTCTACCACCTAATAAAACTTCTTCACTAGGTCCATTTTCAGAGCTAGGACTAATTTGGTAAGTATCAGTGTTAAAAGTTTTTCCAGCAGTTGCTTTTAAATCACTACCTTCTTCAAGGTAGCCTTTTTCTATTAATAAGTTTTCAGTAACCCTTTGTGTTCTCCATTCACTAAATTCAACAGCTTGTATCCAACTAACACCAACAACAGGGTAATTTCTGTAGGCAGGGTGTCTTAGGTAGTTGTTTGTCATTACTTCGTTGAAACCAAGTCTGTTTCTCCAAACTAACGTATCAGGTAAAGCTCCTGAGTAAATATATTTATATCTTTCATCATTAGGGCTGTAAATAGCCTTTGTCCACTCTAAGTATTCTAAATACATTAGGTTGGTAACTTCTGTTTCGTCTAAATAGAATGACTGTATATGTAGTTGTGTAGGGCTGTTGTTCCAGTCGTGCATTACGTCATCCTGAACTTTACCCTTAGTAAATGTACCACCTTCAACAAATACAGTTCCTACAGGTGTTTCTTGGTCTTGAAAGTTAGTGTTAACTTTAAAACCACCTCCTTTTTGATTAAAATCTTTACCTGTGGCTCTAGATTTGTAGTCGTAGTTGTCCGTTTTAGCGCAACTTACAATAAGTGAGCTTATTGCAGTCGATAGCAGTAGGTTTAAAACAATCTTTTTGTTCATAATTAATATTCCTTTGGTAGAAATTAGGTTTCGCAATATAAGGATTAACGCTTATATTTCCATTTTATTTTATAAATAATTATAGATGAGTCGATTTGAATGTCATATTTTTGGGTTAAAATGTGTCTATATTTTAAATGCGCTTTATCTTTTTTTTATAATTTTTAGGTCTTTATGAGGTACTTTGTTTTGTTATTCTTTTTTAATATAGTAGCTTTTTCTCAAGCAAAAAAAATTGTTGTTGAATGGAAAGAAAGTGATTATGTTAGTTATGATAATCAGTTTTTTCAGGTTCCTTTAGCAGAAAACTTTACTATTAAAGCTAGTAGCTTAGATGTTCATACTTTCACTACAACATGGGAACAAGAGTCTGTAAATTATGTTGGGGCAACAATTTCTAATGTTGTATACGAGGCTATTAATGTTAATAAATATGATAACCTTAATGAGCTGGAGCTTTCAAATGTGTTTAAACATGAAGTAGTTGCTTCTTACGGTGGTAATGTTGTTTATGAAAAGTTGTCTTTTACACCATTAATAAAAACTAATTCTGGTTATAAAAAGGTGGTTTCTTTCGATCTTAATAAAAATTCATCACGTGTAATAAGTAATAATTTATCAGCAAGGTCATTAGTTACAGGTGGTGTTGTGTCATCAATTTTAGCTTCAGGAGAATGGTTTAAATTTAAAGTTGATACAACTGGTGTTTATCAAATAACACCACAATTTTTATCTTCTTTGGGTATGAATTTATCAGGAGTAGATGTTAATACTATTAAGATTTATGGTTATGGAGGTAGGTCTTTGCCTTTGCCTAATAATGAAAATTTATTTTATGACCCTCCACAAATTCCAATTAAATTAATAGGAACATCAGATGATGTGTTTGATGGATCTGATTCTATTTTGTTTTATGCAGAAGGGTCAGAGGGTTATGTTGTAGAGAATGATTCTTTTTTAAATCCTTATGATGATGATACTTATTATTATGTAACATCAGGTGGTAGTGTAAGTGAAAGAGTTTTAAATCTTAATGAACCAGCTGGTAGTGTAGATCAGGTTTTCGACACTTATGAATATGAATCTTTTTATGAAAGAGATGTATTCAATTTGGGTGCGTATGGGAGAAGGTGGTTTGGGGAAAGATTAGATGATGTTACAGGTGTTAAAAGTTGTTCTTTTCAATTGCCAGAGTTAGCAGATGAAGCTTCATTAGAGGTTGGAGTGTATTTTGGAGCAATTTATAGTAGTCTTCCCAATTTGCAATTTAGTGTTAGTTCAGGTGGGGGTGTTTTAGCAAGTAATAATATAGATTTTTCAAGAAGTAACTATAACCCAGCTATCGATTCTTATGATGATCGTTCTTCAGTTAGTTCTTTGTTGGTAGATAATAATCTTATTCAATCAAATAATGTTACTGCTAGTTTAAACTTTAGACCAGGTGCTGATATTACTAGCGAGTGTTATTTAGACTATTTTTCAATTTCTGCAATTTGTAAATTACAAGGTATTGGTAGGCAATTTGGTTTTAGTAACAGTGATACTAATTCTGTTACAGGGTTAGGAGAGTATAGAATTGCTAATGCACAAAATATTTCAAGAATTTGGGATATTACAGATATTTATAATGTTGGTGAAAAGATTAATAATGGTAGTTCGGAAATATCTTTTTCTTTTTCTGGAGGAGAAAGAAGATATATTGCAATTGATGATTCTGATTTTTATGTGCCTACACATCCAGAAGATCCTAGAGTATTAAATCAAGACCTAAAAGGGCAATTTTTTCAAAATTCTTCAAATCAATTTGAAGATGTAGATTACTTAATATTGACAAGTTCTGAGTTTATAGGGCAAGCAAATAGATTAGCTAATTTTAGAAGATTTAATGATAACTTTAATGTTAAGGTTGTAGATGTAGAAGATATTTATACAGAATTTAGTGCTGGTAAACAAGATGTTTCTGCAATAAGGAACTTTGTTAAATACATTTATGACAATGGAACTTTTAACGGAGAAGTTGATGAAAGATTAAGGTTTATTTGTGTGTTGGGTGATGGTTCTTATGATTATAAAGATCGCATACCTAATAATACGAATATAGTTCCTTTGTTTCATGATTTAGAAAGTGCAGCAACGACAACGTCTTTTGCTACAGATGATTTTTATACGTTTATGGATGATGATGAAGGTCGTTTTCCTGTGTTAGATAAAATGGATATTTCTATTGGGCGTATGGTTGCTCGTGACTTGGCAGATGCTAGTGTAGTTGTAGATAAGGTTATTAGATATTATGAGGAAGATTCTTTTGGAGACTGGAGAAACTCGGTGTTGTTTGTTTCTGATGATGTAGATAGTAATGGAGATTATAGGTTGCAAGATAAAATTATAGAAATATCAGAAAAATTAGAAGGAGAAATTGATAGAGTTAATGTTAGGCGAATATTAACGGATGCCTTTGTTCAAGAGCAAACCTCTGGAGGAGAAAGGTATAGTGAGGCTAGTGAAGATTTGCAAGAGTTTTTTCAACAAGGAGTGTCTTATATTAATTATTTAGGTCATGGAGGAGAAGATGGAATAACAAGTGAATTTATTTTTACTTCTGAAACAGCTAGAAATGTTGTTAATAGAAATAGGATGCCTGTTTTTGTTACCTTTACATGTGAGCTAACTAGGTTTGATAACCCAGCTAGAGATACGGCAGGAGAATTTTTATATTGGAATAGTAATGGGGGTGCAATAGCATTGATAACTACTATCAGGCAAATTTTTTTAAGTGTAGCTGAAGATTTAAATGATTCGTTAGCAGATGAATTATTTGATGATAATGGTTTGGCTCGCCCTGTCGGGGATTTATCTCGTGCAGTAAAAAACTCATCGTCTAGGGCAAATGCACGAGTAGTTTTTTGTGTTGGAGACCCGGCGCTTGTGGTTAATGTTCCTAAAACGCAAATAGAATTAACAGAAATTAATAATCAGTCATTAGCTGAATGGGAGGCTTCAGGAGAAGCGTTGAAGGCGTTGGATAGAGTTAATGTTAAAGGTCGAGTTCTAGATTCTTTAACAGGAGAAGGGTTGTCAACATATTCAGGAGAAGTTACGGTGACTGTTTTTGATAAGAAATTTGATAGAACAACATTAGCTAATGATGGAGGGGTAGATGCTTCAGGTAATGTGGTGACAATTGATTTTACACAAATTGGTAATATTGTTTTTAAAGGTTTAGCAAGTGTTAATAATGGTGCTTTTTCAATAGATTTTGTTTTGCCTAGAAATGTGCAATTGTCAGAAGGAGAAGGTAATGTTAGTTTTTATGCAAAAAGAAACAATGTTTTAGAAGATCAATCTGGAGCACAAAGAGTTCTTATAGGTGGGGTAAATGTAAATGCAGAAGAAGATGTTCAGCCTCCTGTTATTAACTTGTTTTTGAATAATGAGTCATTTTATTCTGGACAAGTGGTAGGTTCGTCTCCAACAATTTTTGCAAAATTTTCAGATGAAAATGGAATTAATACAGCAGGAGGTGTAGGTCATGATATTATTGCAATTTTAGATGGCGATGAGTTTAATCCTATAATTTTGAATGAATTTTATGAGGCAGATTTAGATGATTTTACTCAAGGACAATTATCTTATCAATTAAATGAGTTGGAACCAGGAGAACATGTTTTAGAGTTGAGAGCTTCCGATGTGTATAATAACCCAAGTGTTGCAGAAGTGTCTTTTATTATTAGTGATTCTGAAGATTTATTGATTTCAGGAGTTTTAAACTATCCTAATCCATTTGTTAGTTCTACAGATTTTTGGTTTACGCATAATGGTCCTTCTTTTGATACGTTAGAGGTTTCTTTGCAAGTGTTAACGGTTTCAGGTAAGGTAGTTACATCAAAATTCGCAACAGTTTCTGGAGAAAATACCTATAGATCAGCAATTAGTTGGGATGGTAAAGATGATTTTGGGAATAAAGTAGGAAAAGGTGTGTATATTTATAAGATAACGGTGAAATCTACGTTAACAAACAAAACAACTTCAAAATTTCAGAAATTGGTTAAGTTGTAGTATTTTTCGCAATTTAATTTTAAGACTAATAAAATTATAGTAATGACAAAGTTTTTTATAAGAGTAATTGGGGTGTTTATTGCTTGTTCTACTTTTACTGCTAATGCTCAAGATTCACAAATATCAACAGCATTATCTTTTTTAAGAATATCAGCTGATGCTCGAGCAGCTGGATTAGGAGATCAAGGAGTAGCAACAACACCTGATGCGTTTTCTCAGCAATGGAATTCGTCAAAATATGCTTTTGCTGAAAGAGAAGGAGGAATAGCTCTTAATGTTACACCTTATCTTAGTAGGGTAGTAGATGATGTTATTTTAGGAAACATAGTGGCGTATAAAAAATTAAATGATGGTCGTAGTGCAGTTGCAGCTAGTTTTAGATACTTTAGTTTAGGAGATGTTGAATTTAGAAATACGGCTAATGATTTGCCTATTGTTCAAGAGCCTAATCAGTTAACATTTGATGTTTCGTATTCATTAAAATTAAGTGAGAATTTTTCAATGTCTGTAGCAGGTAGGTATTTAAGATCAGATTTAAGACTTTCTACAGTAGGAGGGTCTGATGCTAGTGCAGGAAATAGTTTTGGTGTAGATATTACTGGTTATTACCAATCAAGAGATTTAGCTGTAGGTACTATAGATGGACGTTGGAGAGCTGGTTTTGCGATAACTAATATTGGACCTAAAATTGAATTTTCAGAAGGAGCAGAGAGCTTTATACCAACAAATTTAGCCTTAGGGGGTGGGTTTGATTTTGATATTGATGCTTTTAATAAAATTAGAACTTCTATCGAGGTTTCTAAATTATTAGTTCCATCACCTCAAGCCGATGGTTCGGATCAAGATGAAAGTGCAATTGGAGGTATTTTTAGTTCGTTTGGAGATGCTGAAGGTGGTTTTAGTGAAGAATTACAAGAATTTACAGTGTCTTTAGGAGCTGAATATGTGTATGATGATGTTTTTGCTTTAAGAGCAGGTTATTTTAGTGAAGATGAAGATAAAGGTGCTCGTCAGTTTGTTTCGTTAGGAGCAGGGTTTAAATATTCTTCTATTGGTATAGACTTATCGTATTTATTTTCTACATCAGATGTTGTTAGTCCTTTAGAAGGAACGTTAAGATTTGGATTAACTTTTGCTTTTGGAGACGAGGTAAGAAATTTTTAAAAATTAAAATTCAATTATATCAAAAAGCTATTCTTTTTAAAGAATAGCTTTTTTTTTGACTAAAATAATTAAGTACTATGGCTATTTGGAGCTTTATCTTATTTTTTTAATAATAATAAGATAAATAATCTGAATATACTTAAACGAGTTAATCTGTCAATTTGATTAAGAATGCTTATTTTTATGATCGATGCCTTCTAGTTTAGCTGTGAAAGTAGTATTTTTGCTTTCGCGTTTAATAATGCTTTTGCGTTTTTAGAGGCTCTTAATATATAGTTGAAACACCTATTCTAATATCAAATGAAGAAAATAACGAAAGAGGTGTACCTAAGATGGTACGAAGACATGCTTTTCTGGAGAAAGTTTGAAGACAAACTTGCTCAAGTATACATTCAGCAAAAAGTTAGAGGGTTCCTACACTTGTATAATGGTCAAGAAGCTATTTTAGCTGGAGCATTACATGCTATGGATCTTACTAAAGATAAAATGATTACTGCTTATAGAAACCACGTACAGCCAATTGGTATGGGTGTGGATCCTAAAAAAGTAATGGCTGAATTATACGGAAAAGAAACAGGTACCTCTAAAGGTATGGGTGGATCAATGCACATCTTTTCTAAAGAACACCGTTTTTATGGTGGTCACGGTATTGTAGGAGGACAAATTCCTTTAGGTGCTGGTTTAGCTTTTGCTGATAAGTATTTTGATAGAAAAGCAGTAACATTAACATTTTTTGGAGATGGTGCAGCTCGTCAAGGTTCATTACATGAAGCTTTTAACTTAGCAATGCTTTGGAACTTACCAGTAGTATTCTGTGTTGAAAATAATGGATACGCAATGGGTACTTCTGTGGAACGTACTGCTAACCATACAGATATATATAAATTAGGTTTAGGTTACGAAATGCCATGTGCACCAGTAGATGCCATGAATCCTGTAGCTGTAGCTGAAGCAATGGACGAGGCTATTACTAGAGCTCGTACAGGTGGAGGTCCAACTTTCTTAGAGTTGAAAACTTACCGTTATAGAGGACACTCAATGAGTGATGCTCAAAAATATAGAACAAAAGACGAAGTTGCTGAATACCAAAAGATAGATCCTATTACGCAAGTATTAGATATTATCAAGAAGAAAAAGTATGCTACACAAGCAGAAATTGAAGCGATGGATCAAAGAGTTAAGGATAAAGTTGCAGAATGTCAAAAATTTGCTGAGGAATCTCCATTCCCTAAACCACAGCAAATGTATGATATGGTATACGAACAAGAAGATTATCCTTTTTTATCACATAAATTATAATTAAGATATGGCAACAGTAATTAACATGCCTCGTTTAAGTGATACTATGGAGGAAGGTACCGTAGCATCATGGTTAATTAAAGTAGGCGATAAAGTATCAGAAGGAGATATCCTTGCGGAAATTGAAACTGATAAAGCAACAATGGAATTTGAGTCTTTTTACGAAGGGACACTTTTGCATATTGGTGTTGCAGAAGGTGACACTGCTCCAGTTGATCAATTACTATGTGTAATTGGTGCTGAAGGAGAAGATATTAGTGCTGTGCTTTCTGGTGGCGGAAACGCTGCTGAAGCTCCAGCTACAGAAGAGGTTGCAGAAGCTGCTCCAGCTGCTAGTGCCGAAGTGCCTGCAGGTGTAGAAGTTATTACAATGCCTCGTTTAAGTGATACTATGGAAGAAGGTACCGTAGCATCATGGTTAAAAAATGTTGGTGATTCAGTTTCTGAAGGAGATATTCTTGCTGAAATTGAAACAGATAAAGCAACAATGGAATTTGAGTCTTTCTATGAAGGTACTTTACTTTACATTGGAACACAAGAAGGAGAAACAGCACCAGTAGAAAGCTTGTTAGCTATTGTTGGTCCTGCAGGAACAGATGTTTCAGGAATTGCAACAGGTGGTGTTGCGCCAGCTAAAGCTTCTGCTCCAGCAGCAGCGGCTCCTGAAGCAAAAGAAGCTCCTAAAGCGGAAGCGGCTCCTGTAGTAACTTCTAATGCAAATGGAGGAAGAATTTTAGCTTCGCCATTAGCAAAGAAAATTGCTGCTGATAAAGGAATTGATTTAAGTCAAATTTCTGGAACAGGAGAAAATGGACGTATTGTAAAGGCTGATGTTGAGAACTTTAAAGCGGCTCCGGTTGCAGCGGCTCCAACAGCAGAAAAGGCAAGTGCACCAGCACCGGCTTTATATACTCCAGTAGGAGAGCAAATTTTTGAAGAAACTAAAAACTCTAATATGCGTAAAGCTATTGCTAAGAGTTTAGGTAAATCAAAATTCTCAGCGCCTCATTACTACTTATCAATCGAAGTTGATATGGATAATGCAATGGCTTCTCGTAAGCAAATTAATGCATTGCCAGATACTAAGGTTTCTTTTAATGATATGGTTGTGAAAGCATCTGCTATGGCATTGCGTAAGCACCCTCAAATAAATACACAGTGGCAAGATGATGTTACTAAGTATGCTAAGCACATTTCTATAGGTGTTGCAGTAGCAGTTGAGGATGGTTTAGTTGTACCAGTTTTACCTTTTACAGATCAAATGACATTAACTCAAATTGGAGGAAATGTACGTGGATTAGCAGGAAAAGCAAAGAATAAAAAACTTACTCCAGGAGAAATGAGTGGTAGTACGTTCACTGTTTCTAACTTAGGAATGTTTGGTATTACTTCATTTACAAGTATTATTAACCAACCAAATTCAGCAATTCTTTCAGTAGGAGCAATTGTTCAGAAACCAGTTGTAAAAAATAATGAAGTTGTTGTAGGTAATACAATGACATTGAATCTAGCTTGTGACCATCGTACTATCGATGGAGCAGCAGGTGCAGCATTCTTACAAACATTAAAAACGTATTTAGAGAATCCAGTGACTATGTTAGCATAATCATTTTTTTAAATATTTTATATGTCAAAAGCTCGCTATTAGCGGGCTTTTGTCGTTTTTATGATGTTCTAGTTAAATTTTGTTTTCGTACTTTTTTTATAAAATATGTATATTTATAAAATGTCAAAAAACATAGTAATAACAGGAACAAGTAGGGGTATAGGCTTTGAATTAGCAAAACAATTTGCTGAAGCAGGTCATAATGTATTGGCGCTTTCTAGAGATATGAGTGCTATAGAAAGTCTAGCAACTAAAAAAATTCATGGTTTTTCTTTTGATATAACAAAACAAAAAGATATTGATAAAGTTTCGGAATACGTAAAAACTTCTTTTGGAAAGATTGATGTTGTAATTCATAATGCAGGTATGTTAATTGCTAAGCCTTTAGCAATGCTTTCTTTAGAAGATTTTGAAGCCATTTATAAGGTGAATGTTTTTGGAGTAGCAATGTTAACAAAGGCTTTAGTTGGTTATATGTCTAAAAACTCACATGTGGTATCTATTAGTAGTATTGGTGGTGTGCAGGGTAGTGTTAAATTTCCTGGTTTAGCGGCGTATAGTTCTAGTAAAGGAGCTTTAATTACGCTTAGTGAGTTGTTGGCTGAAGAGTATAAAGAGCAAGGAGTAGCTTTTAATGTATTGGCTTTAGGTGCGGTGCAAACAGAAATGTTAGAGCAGGCTTTCCCGGATTTTAAAGCAAATGTTCAACCTAAAGATATGGCTTCCTATATTATGAATTTTGCTTTAACTGGAGCTCAGTTTTATAATGGAAAAGTGTTAGAAGTTTCAAATTCAACTCCATAAATAATTAATTGGAAGCTATATTAAGTAAATATTTGCCAGAAAGAACAGTTGATTCAATATTTGAATTGATTAAGGTTAATAACGTGCATTTGAAAATTGTAAACCAACGCCAAACAAAACATGGCGATTATAGAAAATCTCCAAATGGAGGTCATATAATTACGGTTAATAATTCTTTAAATAAATATGCTTTTTTGATAACATTAGTGCATGAAATTGCGCATTTAGTAGCATTTGAAAAGTATGGATATAGAATTAAGCCGCATGGTTCAGAATGGAAATATACTTTTCAGAAGCTAATGGTTCCATTTATTAGACCAGAAGTTTTTCCAGAATCATTAATTGGCGTAGTGGCTAATCATTTTAGAAACCCTAAAGCAAGTAGTGGTACTGATGCTCAATTAGCGATAGCTTTAAAAGGTTTTGATGAAAATAAAGACTCGGGTAGAATTTTTGTTTTTGAGTTGTTAGATGGGCAAACTTTTAGGCTTCCTAATGGAAAAGTATTTATTAGAGGAAAAAAGAAAATTAAAAGATATGAGTGTCTAGAGGTGAAAACTGGTAATAGGTATTTATTTCAACCTAATGCAGAGGTAGAGGTTATTAATTAAGTTAAGATATATATATAGTTTGGTATAAGCTAATTATTTGTCGAACAGGACTTTATTAATCATTGTAAGATATTGTAAATGTTTATATTGTGATAATTAAAGCTAATTTAGAAAGATATTTGTTGAAAAAGTATTTTTTAAAATAAACTGAATTAGTTTATAATTTAAGTATGGAAGAAAAAATAAACGAAGTAGAAAAAGAAGATTTAAACTCGCAAGAAGAGATTAAAGATATTTGGTATAGGTTTAAGTGTTTTTTAAGAGAGCTATTAGATATTCGTCAAGGAGCAGATCCAAAATCGACTATCGAGGGGATTAAAAAAGATATACCTTTTAAGGGGCATACTGCTTGGATTTTAGTTTTTTCAATATTTATAGCCTCTATTGGTTTAAATACAAACTCAGCAGCAGTTGTTATTGGAGCCATGCTTATATCTCCTTTAATGGGACCTATTTTGGGTATTGGATTGTCTATAGGTATTAATGATATTGATACGCTACGAAGATCGCTTGTTAATTTTGGAATAATGGTTTTGTTAAGTGTATTGACAGCATTTGTTTATTTTAAAATTTCGCCTTTTCAAATACCTTCAAATGAAATTATAAACCGTACAGAGCCTACTTTGTTAGATGTTTTAATTGCTGTTTTTGGAGGGTTAGCAGGTATTGTGGCTGGTAGTAGAAAAGAGAAATCTAATGCTATACCGGGTGTTGCTATTGCCACAGCCTTAATGCCGCCTCTTTGTACTGCGGGTTTTGGTTTGGCGACAGGTAATCTAGATTTCTTTTTAGGAGCTCTTTACTTATTTGGAATAAATACAGTGTTTATTGCTTTGTCAACTTTTGTTGTAGTTAAGTATTTAAGATTTCCGTTAGCTAAATACGCTACAGCAGCTAAGCGTAAAAAAGTTAATAGAATAGTTATAATAGTAGCTTTAATTGTAATTATACCTAGTGTATTTTCTTTTTTACGTATTATAGATAGAACATTGTATGAAAAACATGCCGGAGTATTTATTGATGAAAATATAGTATATCCAGGGGCAGAAGTTATAAAAAGGTCTTTAGATTTAGAAGGTAAAGAGATTGAAGTCTATTTAATTGGAGAAAATGTGCCCAAAAGCACTATTGCAAAATGGCAGACAGCAATACAAGAAGATGAACGATTGTTAGGAACAAAATTAAATGTAAGGCAAGGGCAAGACAAATCAGATGAATTGGCTTTAAAATTGTCAGATAAAGTTAAGGAAGGTGTTTTACAAGATTTATATACACAAAGTAGTCAGCAAATAAGCGATAAAGATGCTAAGATTAAGTTGTTAGAGAATGAAATTAATAGATTGGCAACTGAAGCTAAAAAAGCAGAGGTGCCATTAACAGATTTAGCTGCTGAGGCAAAAATTAATTATTCAGGAATTAAATCACTTTCTTATGCATGTGTAGTTACTACAGATTTTAAAAAAATAGATACTATACCTGTTTTTACTGTAAAATGGGATGATAAAACAAAAGTAAGTGTTAAGAATTCTCAAGAGAAAAAATTAAGTGAGTGGCTTAAGTTTAAGTTGAAGTTAGATAAACTTAAAGTAGTGAGAGGTCAATAAATAATGTTAAAAAAAAGGAGCTAATTTAATTAGCTCCTTTTTTTTATTATAAACCTTTAACTTGTGCTTCTCTAACTTTTTTAAATAAATTAGAAGAGTAAACAAAATCAGTTACAGCTTCGTTATCTGTTTTGAAAATTTGTGATTTATCACCTTCCCATTCCAAGTGCCCTTGTTTTAAAAATATGATTTTCTCTCCAATTTCCATAACTGAATTCATATCATGTGTATTGATAACAGTGGTAATATTGAATTCTTTAGTTATTTCTTGAATTAAGTTGTCTATAACAGTGGCTGTTTTTGGATCTAAGCCTGAATTTGGTTCGTCACAAAATAAATATTCAGGATTGGTTACTACGGCTCTTGCAATAGCAACTCGTTTTTGCATACCTCCACTAATTTCTGAAGGAAGTTTATGGTGTGCATTTTCTAAATTAACTCGTTTTAAAACTTCATTTACATTATGTTTTCTTTCTTCTTTAGATTGTTTGGTGAACATTTCTAAAGGGAACATAATATTTTCCTCTACAGTCATAGAGTCAAAAAGTGCACTACCTTGAAAAACCATTCCCATTTTTTCACGAAGATCGCGTTGTTTTTCTTTGTCTAGTGTTTCGTATTCAAGACCTTTATAGCTAATAGTGCCTTTTTCAGCAGTAAATAAGCCTAGTAAGCATTTTAAAAATACAGTTTTACCGCTACCACTAGTTCCAATTATTAAATTGGTCTTTCCTTGTTCAAAGTTTACTGAAATTCCTTTTAGTATTTCAGTACCATTAAAACCTTTGTGTAAGTTGTTTACTTTAATCATGTTAGCTAAGTAATAATTGAGTGGTTAGGTAGTTAACAATAATTATAACTACTGTAGTCCATACAAATGATGTAGTACTTGCTTTACCCACTTCTAATGCTCCTCCTTTCATATAAAAACCATGAAAAGAAGGGATTGTAGCTAGTAAAAAAGCGAAAATAAATGTCTTTAAGAAAGAGTATATTAAATGGAAAGGAATAAAGTCTTCCGTTACTCCAGCTATAAATTGATCATGTGTAACAAAGCCTCCGTAGACACCAGCTACATAGCCGCCAAGTGTACCTAAAAACATGGCTATAGCTATTAAAAAAGGGTAAAATAGCATGGCTATTATTTTAGGGAATACTAAGTAATTTAATGAGTTTATTCCCATAACCTCTAAAGCATCAATTTGTTCGGTAACACGCATTGTTCCAATACTTGATGTTATAAAAGATCCAACCTTACCAGCCATAATAACAGACATAAATGTTGGAGCAAATTCTAAAATTATAGATTGTCTTGATGCAAATCCGATAAGTTCTTTAGGAATAAGCGGGCTAGTTAAGTTTAAAGCTGTTTGAATTGCAATAACTGCTCCTATGAAAAAGGAGATAAAAGAGACAATACCTAAAGAATTAGTAACTAGGTCATCAATTTCTTTAATAATAAGTTTTTTTAAGACTGATGTTTTTGTCATGCGACTAAAAACACTTTTTATCATTAAAAAATAAGCTCCTATTTGATGTAAATAAAACATAAGGTGTAGTAATATTAGCTAAAATAGAAAAATACTATTTAGTAATATGTATTTGGGGGTTTAAAATAAGTTTTTAACGTAATATTTGGGTATAAAAAAAGCTTCAATATAATTGAAGCTTTTTGCGGTCTGGACGGGACTCGAACCCGCGACCCCCTGCGTGACAGGCAGGTATTCTAACCAGCTGAACTACCAGACCGTTGCATAGTGCGGGTGCAAAGATACAATGTTTTTTGAGTTGTGCAACAATTATTTTTATTTGTTGCTAAAAAAAATATCGATTTGTTTTTTGAGCATAAAAAAAGCCTCTCCAATTCAGGAAAAGCTTCTCGTTGGAAAACTTATTACTAAGTTTAACCTTGGTTATACCACCATAGTATAACACAATACAACACGATTTAATTCTTACAAAAAAAGCTTCAATATAATTGAAGCTTTTTGTTGCGGTCTGGACGGGACTCGAACCCGCGACCCCCTGCGTGACAGGCATGTATTCTAACCAGCTGAACTACCAGACCGTTGCATAGTGCGGGTGCAAAGATACAATGTTTTTTGACTTACACAATATTTTTTTTGATAAAAACCAAATTATATTTCATGTGTCTGATGCTGAAAATGTTAGGTTTGTTGTTTTTATGAAAATTGTTGACGTTCAATTAAAAATTGAGTGATCAAGGCATTAAAACTATTGTTAATATCTACTGGGTAGTATTTAATTTTGTGTTGAATGCAGTTGTTTTTTAGCTCTTTGTTAAAAGCATCCATTTTTGATTGGTAGTTTTTTTGAGCATTTTCAGCATAAATATCAATGTGTTTTCCTGTTTCTATGTCAATAAAACGTTGTGGCTTGTTACTGTAATCAAGATTAACTTCTTTGCTGTAATCAAGTGTGTGGAATAATATTACTTCGTGCTTGTTGTGTTTTAAATGTTGTAAAGCTTCAAATAATTTTGAAGAATCTTTATCAGTCTGAAATAAATCGGTAAATAATACAACTAATGAGCGTTTATGTAATTTTTCTGCTATTTGGTGTAATACGGTATAGGTGTCTGTGTTTGTTTGTGTATTTGTTTTTACTAAAGCGTTGTCTAATTGATCTAATAACATTGCATGGTGTCTATTACTTCCTTTTTCAGGAGCATAATAGTTGTAGTTTTCGTTGTATATGCTAAGTCCTACAGCATCGCGCTGTTTTTTTAATAAAAGCATCAAACTAGCAATTGCTAAGCTAGAAAATCCAATTTTATTGTAGTTCTCAATATTTTGAGATTTCAATTCAGGAAAATGCATTGATGATGAGTTGTCTAATATAAAATGACAGCGTAAATTGGTTTCGTCATCATATCTTTTAGTGTATAGTTTGTCCGTTTTAGCGTATAATTTCCAATCTATATGTCTAGTGCTTTCTCCTTGGTTGTATAATTTATGTTCGGCAAATTCGGCAGAGAATCCATGAAAAGGACTTTTATGCATACCTGAAATGAAGCCTTCAACAACTTGCTTGGCTAAAAAATCAAGATTTCCAAAACCATTACTTTGTTCTATTGTGTTTTTTAATTTCATGGTTTAATTGTTTATAGGGTGTTTAAAGCAATCTATAGTATGATCATTAATCATACCCGTAGCTTGCATAAAAGCATAGCAAATAGTACTTCCGAAAAACTTAAAACCTCTTTTTTTTAAATCTTTACTCATTGTATCTGAAACCTTAGAAGTTGCAGGTATTTCTGAGTGATCTTTCCAGTGATTAATTATTGGTTTGTAATTAACAAATCCCCATAGATACTTGTCTAATGAGCCATATTCGTTAATTATTTTTAATGCTGCTTGGGCATTAGTTTTAGTAGATTTTATTTTTAGTTTGTTTTTGATTATTTCGTTATTTGTGGCTAATGAAATTAATTTTTCATCATCATATAAAGCTATTTTCTTTATATCAAAATTGTCAAAAGCTTTTTTGTAACCTTCTCTTTTGGCTAAAATAGTAGACCAACTTAGTCCTGCTTGTGCGCCTTCAAGTGTAATAAATTCAAATAATAAACTGTCGTTGTGTATAGGTTTTCCCCATTCGGTGTCATGATAGAGTTTTTCGTGTTCCGTTTTAAGTGACCATTTGCAACGTACTTTCATTAGTTATATGTCTTTTAAGAAATTGTTTAGTTTTTGATTGGCTCCCTCTTGTATTTTGTTCTTCATAAAGTTAGACCATCCAAGTAAATAACCACTAGTACTTAATGCTTGTTTGCTTCAATTCCATAAATTGAAATTATCTGTATGTTTGATTATTTTGTCATCTTTAAATTCAAATTCGGCAGAGACATTGTTTACTACTTTTCTAGACTTTGAGCCGTAATTATATGTTGCCGTCCACTTAGCACTAACGTTTGTGTTGTTAGTTTCTTTTATAGAATTAAAGCTAACATTAGCTAAGCTTTTTTTATTGCTTAATAACATTTTCCACATGGCTTTTGCTTTTTTGCCTTTTAAAGTTCCAAAAGCGGGATCTGTAAATACTACATTATCGCTATAAAAGCTAATCATTGTATTAGCATCACCTTTTGTAAAAGCAGAATAGAAATTCTTAATTATTTCGTTGTTGTCCATTGTGTATAAATGTTTTACTAAAAATAACTAAAAGTTTAGATATTATAAGTGTACTTTTTGTTTTTGCCATAAAAAAAGGGACTTAGCATTGCTAAGTCCCTTTTTAAATTTTGTTTTAAAAGCTTATAATAAAGAATCAATAGCTTCAGAGTAAACGTTTTTAGGAGAAACTCCTACTTGACGTCCAACAACTTCTCCGTTTTGAAAAACAAGAACAGTTGGTATGTTACGAACACCGTATTTTGCTGCAAATTCTTGGTTTGCATCAACGTCTAATTTTCCTACTACTGCTTTTCCTTCGTAATCGTTGCTAATTTCTTCAATGATTGGTCCAACCATTCTACAAGGTCCACACCATGCAGCCCAAAAGTCAACTAATACTGGTTTGTCGCTCTTTAAAACTACTTCTTCGAAAGTAGCATCTGTAATTTCTAAAGCCATTATATTTTAATTTTATGATTATAATTTTCTTACTACGAAATTAGTCAAATATTTTACGAATACTTACATATAGCATATTATATTTATTTATAAGTCTATTATTCCATTTTATGTGAGTATTAGACAATTGTATTGTGTTAATTTATTTTAATGAGGGTTTTAGTAAAAATTTATGTTTGAATAAGGTTTAGTTATGTTTTTTTATTGTAATTTTCGATGTAATGGCTTTATTTTTAGATTATTAAAATATGTGTAGGTTGGTTTGTTATGTAAGTACGTTGAATTCTGAAACTGATTTGAATGAGGTTAAAAGCTTGTTTGATTTTGTTTCTATTAGAAATGCAGAAATGAAATTGACAGGGGTGTTATTTTTTTCAGATAATAACTTTTTGCAAATTTTAGAAGGTGATTTTGATACAGTTGGTGGTTTATTTGATAAAATAGAAAAAGATAACATGCATCATGATGTCATTAAAATTATAGATGAAGATGAAACTAAAAGAATGTTTGATAACTATTTTTTTGGTTTTTTAACAGTAACTTCTTCTGAAGATAAACAGTGGATGAATTTTTTTCTGGAAAAAGAATGTGAATCTCAAAATAAGAGTCAGAAAGTAGTTGTTGAGTTAATGAAAAAATTTTTACAGAGGTTTCAGCCAATTGCTAATTAAAATAAAACCTGGCAAAAGGAGTCAGAGCAGAACTAGATATGCTTTTGTTTTCGTCATATAATATATCATATCTAATTCCAGCTGCAAAATTTCCTACTCTATAACCTGCTCCTATATTTAAAACAGGAAAATTAAAATTAGTTCTTATTGTTTCGTCTAGAATTTCAAAAGATTGGTTAACGAATACATACTCTAATTCTGCTGATAATTGTAAGCTGTCTATTGGATTGTATAAATTTATTAAAGATAATCCGTAGTTAAATTGTTTAGCATCATTTAGGTTAAAATTACTGTATCCAAAATTAACACCTGCTCCAGTTGAAAAACTATTATTTACGCGATATATGGCTGAAGGTGATAAGTTAATACTAAAAACATCAGAAGTTAGGTCTAGGCCTATTCCGCCACCGTAGCTTACTTTTTCCCAAAAATTAATTTTCTTAATTGTATTTATATCGTTTTTTTCTTGTGCTTGACAGGAAAACAACAAGTAGAAAGTAACAATGAAACAGAAGGTTTTTTTGTTTTTCATAATATTATATTGATTTTGTTAGCTTATTCATAATTAAAGCAAAATAGGCATAAAATAAATATGTTATAAATATGTTATAAATAATAAAAAAATTAGGTAATATTACTTAGTAAATTGTAATTTTGGAACCAAATTTCAGAAAATAACCTCAAGGGCCAACCCATGGATAAATATTCTTTTTTAAATGCCGCATCATCTGCCTATTTTGCAGAGTTGTATGATCAGTACCTGCAAAGCCCAGATAGCGTAGAGCCAAGCTGGAGAGCTTTCTTTCAAGGTTTTGACTTTGGAGTAGAAAATGCAGAAGAAAATATTTTTGTAGATGCACCTGTAGAAGTTACTAGTGCAGTAGCAGCATCAGGACAATTGCCTGATAATTTGCAAAAAGAGTTTCAAGTAGTTAACCTTATAGATGGTTATAGAACTAGAGGACACTTGTTTACAAAAACAAACCCAGTTCGTGAACGTCGTAAATATTCTCCAACTCTAGATTTAGTTTCTTTCGGACTAAGTAATGCTGATTTGAATACAGTGTTCAATGCCGGAGAAATTCTTGGTATGGGGCCATCAACACTTAAAAATATTGTTGATCACCTTGATAAAATATACTGTGACTCGATAGGTGTTGAGTATATGTATATTCGATCTCCGAAAGAACGTCAGTGGATTCAAGATAAATTGAATACCAATGCTAACAGAGGAGTGTTTTCAGGTGATGAAAAGAAAAAAATATTAAAGAAGTTGAATGAAGCAGTTTCATTTGAAAGCTTCTTACACACAAAATACGTAGGTCAAAAACGTTTCTCTTTAGAAGGAGGGGAAGCATTAATTCCTGCATTAGATCATTTATTAGAAAAAGCTTCGGATTTAGGAGTAAAGGAATTTGTAATGGGAATGGCTCACCGTGGTCGTTTAAGTACACTTACCAATATATTCGGAAAAAGTGCTAAAGATATCTTTAGTGAATTTGACGGAAAAGATTATGAAGAAGATATTTTTGATGGAGATGTAAAATATCACATGGGGTGGACTGGTACTCGTAAAAGCGAGCACGGAAAGGAAATTAACATGAATATTGCTCCAAACCCCTCTCACTTAGAAACTGTTGGTGCAGTTGTAGAAGGTATTGCAAGAGCAAAACAAGATAGAGAACATGCTGATAATACATCGGCAGTATTGCCAATTATTGTTCATGGTGATGCGGCAATTGCTGGCCAAGGTATAGCATATGAATTAGTGCAAATGGCACGTTTAGATGGTTATAAAACTGCAGGAACAATACATATAGTGGTAAACAACCAAATTGGTTTTACAACTAATTACTTAGATGCTCGTTCATCTACTTATTGTACAGATGTTGCTAAGGTAACTTTGTCACCAGTATTACACGTTAATGCTGATGATGCGGAAGCTGTAGTGCATGCAATGAATTTTGCATTGGCTTATCGTATGGAGTTTAAGCGAGATGTATTTATTGACTTGTTAGGATACAGAAAATATGGGCATAACGAAGGTGATGAGCCTAAGTTTACGCAGCCTAAATTATATAAAGCAATTTCTAAACATAAAAATCCACGAGATATTTATGCTGATAAATTGTTGTCTCAAGGGGTTATCGATGGTAATTTTATTTCTCAAATTGAGAAAGAATACAAAGATGCTCTAGAAGAAAAATTAGAAGATTCTCGTAAAGAAGACAAAACAGTTATTACTCCGTTTATGGAAGGTGACTGGGAAGACTATACAAGAGTTGAGGAGGATCGTATGATGGAAACAATCGATACGACTTTTGATGAAGCTGGATTAACTGAAATTGCAGAAGCTGTAACTACATTACCGGAAGGCAAGAAGTTCTTTAGAAAAGCAGAGAAGGTTGTTGCAGATAGAAAGAGGATGTTCTTTGAAGCAGATAAGCTTGATTGGGCAATGGGTGAAATGTTAGCTTACGGTTCATTACTTAAAGAAGGTTTCGATGTTCGTTTAAGTGGTCAAGATGTAGAGCGTGGTACATTCTCTCACCGTCATGCAGTACTTAAGGTAGAAGATAGTGAAGAAGAAGTAGAATTACTTAATAACCTAAAAGGAGAACAAGGTGACTTTTACGTTTATAATTCTTTCTTGTCAGAATATGGTGTAGTTGGGTTTGATTATGGATACGCTATGGCGAGTCCTAAAACATTAACTATTTGGGAAGCGCAATTTGGAGATTTCAGTAATGGAGCACAAATTATGATTGACCAATATATTTCTGCAGCAGAAGATAAGTGGAAATTACAGAATGGTTTAGTAATGTTATTACCTCATGGTTATGAAGGTCAAGGTGCAGAGCACTCTTCAGGTCGTATGGAACGTTACTTACAGTTGTGTGCAAAAGACAATATGTTTATTGCCGATGTAACTACGCCAGCTCAAATGTTCCACATTTTACGTAGACAACTGAAAGCGGAATACCGTAAACCTTTAGTTATATTTACACCTAAGAGTTTATTACGTAATCCTAAAGTAGTTTCTTCAGTAAAAGATTTTGCAAAAGGAAGTTTCCAGATGTTAATTGATGATGCTGAAGCTAAAAGTGCTAAAGTGAAATCAGTAGTTTTCTGTACAGGTAAATTTTATTATGATTTATTAGAGCAGAAGGAAGCCAATGGAAGAGATGATGTGGCATTAGTTCGTATAGAACAGTTGTTCCCGTTACCAACAGATGCTATGGATGAGGTGCTTAAAAAGTACAACAAAGCAACCGATGTTGTTTGGGCGCAAGAAGAGCCTCGTAATATGGGAGCTATGGCGCATATATTAATGCACCACGACAAAGCACCAACATTCCGTTATGCAACACGTAGACCGTATGGAGCGCCTTCAGCAGGTAGTTCAACGCGTTCTAAGCGTCGTCATAAAGAAGTTATAGACTTCGTTTTTGACAAAACAAAAAATAATCAACGATAGATAAGTAAATTATAAAAACCCTAGTAAAATAGGTAAACAGAAATATTATGGCTTTAGAAATGAAAGTTCCTTCTCCGGGAGAATCGATTACCGAAGTTGAGATTGCAGAATGGTTAGTGCAAGATGGTGACTATGTTGAAAAAGATCAGGCAATAGCTGAGGTTGATAGCGACAAGGCAACATTAGAATTACCTGCAGAAGCAAGTGGTATTATTACACTTCAAGCAGAAGAAGGTGATGCAGTAGCAGTTGGTCAAGTAGTATGTTTAATTGATACGGATGCAGCTAAGCCAGCAGGTGGAAGTGCACCAGTAGCAGCAGCGGCTCCAGTAGCTGAAGCTAAGCCAGCAGCAGCTCCTGCTCCTGCAGCACCAGTTAAAACAGAAACTTACGCAACAGGAACAGCTTCTCCAGCAGCTAAAAAAGTATTAGCTGAGAAAAACATTCCTGCTACTTCAGTAAAAGGAACTGGTCGTGATGGTCGTGTTACTAAAGATGATGCTGTAAAAGCAGTGCCATCTATGGGAACTCCAACTAGTGGTGGTAGCCGTGGAACTTCACGTAAAAAACTTTCTATGTTACGTAGAAAAGTTGCTGAGCGTTTAGTTTCTGTTAAAAATGAAACTGCCATGTTAACTACTTTTAACGAAGTAAACATGCAGCCAATTTTTGACTTACGTGCACAACACAAAGAAGCTTTTAAAGCTAAGCATGGAGTTAATTTAGGATTTATGTCTTTCTTTACTTTAGCTTGTACACGTGCATTAGAAATGTATCCGGCAGTTAATGCAATGATCGATGATGATTTTATGATTACTAATGATTTTAAAGATATCAGTATAGCAGTTTCTGGTCCTAAAGGGTTAATGGTTCCTGTAATTAGAAATGCAGAAAACCTTTCTTTTAGAGGTGTTGAATCTGAAGTTAAGCGTTTAGCTATACGTGCTCGTGATGGGCAAATTACAGTTGATGAAATGACAGGAGGTACGTTTACAATTACTAACGGTGGTGTTTTCGGATCTATGTTATCTACTCCAATTATTAACCCTCCTCAGTCAGCTATTTTAGGAATGCACAACATTGTTGAGCGTCCAATGGCTGTAAACGGTCAGGTTGTAATTCAGCCAATTATGTACGTAGCATTATCTTACGATCACCGTATTATTGATGGTAAAGAGTCAGTAGGTTTCTTAGTAGCTGTTAAAGAAGCTTTAGAAAATCCAGCTGAATTCTTAATGAATAATGACGTAGCAAAAGCTTTAGAATTATAGTTTAAAAGCTAGTTTATTTTATATAAAAAAATCCCTTTTGAATTTTCAAAAGGGATTTTTTTGTTATATAAAGGGCTGTTGTTATAAAATAACAGCCCTTTCCAATCATCAAAAAAGGAATCCGTCAAAATTGAAAATTCTTTCTTTGATTTCATTGGTTTAAACTTTTTCGTTTAGATTTTCAATGAATTTTTTATCTCTTGTGTTTTTTTGAACTGCAATAGCAGAAAATAAACTTAATAGAAAAGACATTCCGTAAAACCCTTTTTCGCTTAATTCTAAATCGGCATTCCAAAGGCCTATAACTAATAAAGCTATGGATGCAATGGAAGCAAACCAGCTTATTCCATAATACATTTCTGTTACGGGTGTTCCTTCTAGTTTGTCACGAACATTTTTTTGAACAGAGATTGCAGAAAATAATCCAAAGAGTAAAATTGTAAAATAATACCCTTTTTCGTTTAGGAGCATGTCTACATTCATTAAACCAGAGCAAAATGCTACCTATGAGGCTCCGATAAAAGCGGGGGTAGGCTTTTGGTCATATACTTGGTTGTTTGTTTTGTTTTCGTTTTGTGTATTTGCAACCTCTTCGTTTACTTCGTTACTAAATTTGTAATTCATAATAATTTATTTTGATGATTAATTATTGGTTGAATTGTTTCATTTCAACAGTGCAAATATGAGGTGCTAATTAATTTGTTTAAAATCTATTTGTTTTAATTACTTACGATATATTATGTGATTTTTATTTCTAATATGCTTTATTTGTTATGTTTGTGTAATTATTTTATTACGATATAATGAATGATATAGTAGCTATAATAAATACTTTAACTGTAGAAGAGAGGGCTGATTTTGTTTTTAAACTCAAACAAAAGAATAAAAGGCATGATGCTAAAAATGTAGAATTATTTAAATTGTTAGAAAGAAATCCTAATGTAAAGGGTATTGATGTTTTGCTTTATGGAAAGAGATCAAAAGGAGCTTATCATGCTTTGAGTAAAAGGTTATTTGATGGATTGGTTGATTTTTTAGCTACTAAAAGTTTTAAGGGGGAAAAGTCTGAAGAAATGGAGATTATAAAACTATTATTGTCAAGTAGAATTCTTTTTGAGCATAAAGCTTATAAGGTAGCCTTAAAAGTGATAAAAAAAGCAGAGACGAAAGCTAAAGAATATGAGCTTTATGGAATTTTAAATGAAATCTATTATACCCGAGTGCAATATGCGCATTTAGATAAAAGTATAAACCTGGATAATTTAATAGATGATTTTAAGTCAAATAAATTATTATTTCAACAAGAGGAAAATTTGAATCTTTTTTATGCAAGTGTTCAAGATGTGTTATTAAAAAATAAAGAAAACATAAACCATACAATTGTAAGTATGTTATCTCGATTTGATATTTCAATTGAAAAAGGATTGAGTTATCGTTCGTTATTTAAAATAGTTGAGATTAATGATAAAGCAGCAAACATTACTCGTGATTTTTATTCACTATTACCTTTCGTAGAAAAAGTAAATAATGGTTTAAAAGAAAAAGAATATTTGACAGATAAGCACTTGTTTTATCATATTCAAATCTTGTATTACATAGCAAATTCTTATTTTAGAAATAAAGAATTTAAAGTTTCGAAAGATTATTTGATACTGATGGAATGCGAAATGCGAAAACATAATAATAAGTATTATCATAGGTTCTTTCCTCAATATATATTGTTAAGTGTTTTAAATTTTAATTATTCAGGTAACTTTAATGAAGCAATAAAAACTTTAATAGAGTTTGATTTTAATAAATTTAAAAAACAAGTAGTTTATGTTTTAGGTTTAAAATTGACAAAAGCAGTTTTTTTGTTTCAGCAAAATAGATGTAAAGAAGCTTTAAGTGTTTTTAAAGAATTTAAGCATAGTGATAATTGGTATAAAAGCAAGGTTGGTGAAGTTTGGGTAGTTAAAAAAAACTTGACAGAAATAATGCTTCATATAGAGTTAAATAATATTGATTTAGTGCAATCAAGAGAAAAGAGTTTTCGTAAAAAACATAGTAAGTATTTGAAAGAAAATAATGAGCATCGTGTGCTTGGCTTTTTGTCTTTAGCAACTCATTTTTTTTATAACCAGAATACCATTAATCGAGATAAATTTATGACTAAGGTTAAAGAGGTGTTATCTAGTACAAATTCTGAAAAAGAAGACTTGTTTGTTTTAAGTTTTTATGCGTGGATAAAAGCCAAAGTTGCCAATGGTAATTTATATGAAAGTACTTTACAGGTTATAACAAAAACTAATTAATGCTTTTTAAGTGTAGTATATTTGTGAAGCAAGCTGATGTACTTTCTTAAAATTAATAATAATCAATATTAAATAAATGATATTAACCGATACCCATACACATATTTATAGTGATGCTTTTGAAGAAGATCAAAAAGCAATGATGGAAAGAGCAATTGATGCAGGTATTAAACGCTTTTTTGTTCCTGCTGTTGATTCTGAAACAACCCAGGCAATGTATGATGTAGAAAAAGCTTTTCCTAATGAAGTGTTTTTAATGATGGGCTTGCACCCAACACATGTAAAAGTTAATTATAAAGAAGAATTAAAACATGTAGAAGAGGAATTAGGGAAGAGAAGTTTTTATGCAGTTGGAGAAATTGGGATGGTGTTATATTGGTATAAAACCTACGTTATAGAACAACAAGAGGCTTTTGAGTGGCAGATAATTTGGGCTAAAAAATACAAACTCCCCATCGCTATTCATTGCAGACATGCTTTTGATGAAGATTTTGAGGTGTTAGAAAAACATACGAGCTCGGATTTATTGGGGATTTTTTACTGCTTTACGGCGAATCACGCACAAGCTTTAAGGGCTATTGATTGGGTACTGCCGTTCAGAGCAGGAGGGGCGGTCGCTTTTAAACACGGGAACGTTCATTAATTTTTAAAGCAAGTACCATTAAAAATC